>CANOFW010000002.1 GCA_947565425.1 uncultured Lachnospiraceae bacterium | reverse complement strand
ACCCCGGAGGGGTTACAATTAAACCCCCATTTGAAATGGGGGTTGCTAACTTGGAGGAGATGCAACATGAGCCATATCGCATGGAATGATAGTTATAATATCGGTGTGGACTTTATTGATAAGGAACACCAAGTGCTTTTTTCTACTATGAATAAACTGATGAGTCTCAGCGAACGCGAGGAGAAGAATGAACATGTATGCCGGGAAGGAATTAAATACTTGAAAGGGCATACCGATAAGCATTTTGAACATGAAGAAGAGTATATGCAGTCTATTGGTTATAGTGATTATGAAATACACAAGCGCCTGCATGATGATTTTCGGTTTAAGACAATACCGGCATTGGAAGAGGAGATGGAAAGCACCCAATATTCCCCGGATTCTATCCGACATTTTTTGGGCGTTTGTATCGGATGGATGATTTCCCATACGCTGACCGAGGATCAGGCAATTGTAGGAAAGACAAGCAGTAAGTGGGGCGACATTCCCAAAGAGGAAGAGAAGGCGGTGCTGGAGACAACAATTATCCAGCTCGTGCAGGAGATGTTCCAACTGAAAGCCAAGATGATCAGCGGGCAGTATGCAGGAGAAGACTTTGGCAAAGTTTTTTGCTGCCGAATGGTTTACAGCGGTGAGAAGAAAGAGCGCTGGCAGATTACGCTTGTCTTTGAAGACAGGCTTTTGCTGAAAGTTATCAGTAACATACTGAATACGGAATACCCGAAAGTGGACGACATGGTGCTGAATGTTACGCGCTATTTATCGCGGCAGTTCTTGGAGCAGATCTGGGAACGTATTCCTGCATTCGACCTTATGACGCTGGAGGATGAAAGTTTGCTGACCCATGAGCAGCTTTTGAAAGCATTTGAGCGAGAGCATCCTTCCTGTAGCTTGCTATTCAGTACGGAGGTGGGATATTTTGCATTCAGCGCGGTATCTGCCGAGCCTCTCAGCGGCAAGATTGTCTCAGAAATCAACTATCAGAACGCTATGAATGCGGTCAGGGATTATCTGGTGAAAGAGAACAAGGAGCAGGAAAAGCGTAAGTTTAAGATTCTTGTGGTGGATGATTCGGAGTTTATACTTGGCAGATTGCGCCAGTTATTGTCAGACAAGTACGACATACTGGAGTCTAATTCCAGCATATCTGCGATAAAAATGATAGCCTTAAACCGTCCGGATTTAGTGCTGCTTGATTATGAGATGCCAATCTGCGATGGAAAGCAGGCATTGGAGATGATTCGTTCCGATAAAGACATTGCGGATATCCCGGTAATGTTCCTGACCGGCAGAGGCGACAGGGAGAGCGTCAAGAATGTGAAGGCGTTGAAACCGGAAGGATATTTATTAAAAACAATGCCGGAAGACTTTATCTTGAAAACAGTAGACGATTTTTTTGCAAATAAAAAATAAAGACAGGTTTTATTTGCAATCAGGAATATGAGACAGGATGTAGAATTAGAATAGCCAAAGGCAGAATTTCTGCTTTTGGCTATTTTATCATAAGGCAAGCTGGAAAGGAAAAAAGATGGCGACATTGATTTTGATTGTGGAGGATGACGGGGACATCAGCCAGATGTTAAACGAACTGCTCACGGGACAAGGATATGAGACAATGCAGGCGTTTTCGGGGACGGAAGCCTTGCTCTGTTTAGAGAAGCGCGTGCCGGAGGCTGTGATTTTAGATTTGATGCTGCCGGGAATGGACGGGGAGGATGTTTTGCGTGGTATCAAAGAGGATTACCCCCGTGTTGGCGTTATTGTGTCCTCGGCGCGGGACGACGTGCAGACGAGAGTTTCACTGCTTCGTGCCGGGGCGGATGATTACGTTGTAAAGCCTTTTGACACAGAGGAGCTTTTGGCAAGATTAGAGGCGGTATTGAGGCGTAGGACAGTGAGCGGGGAATCTGTAAATTCTGCTGGCGCGCAGGAGGTTTTGACATACAAGAATTTAACGATTTACCCGGAAAGCCTACAAGTGCAGGCGGCAAAACAGGAAGTGTCCCTGACGAAGCGGGAATATATGATTTTAGAACTTTTGATGCGCCATCCGGGAAAAGTATTTACGAAGAGCAATATCTATGAGTCTGTGTGGAATGAGGAATTTCTGGGGGAGGAGAATGCGGTCAATGTGCATATCAGCAATATCCGCCAGAAACTTGCCAAAATCTGCCCTCAGGAAACATATATACAGACAGTATGGGGCATTGGCTTTAAAATGGGGTAGCGCTTAAATCTTTAGACTTTCTTTATATTTTGCCTAAAGTTTCTAAAAAGTTCCTTGCTATATTATTTCTTGTAAGAAAAAGATTTAGGTCGCTGCCGCTTGCACAGATTTGCTTATTTGCAGCGTGACAGCGGAAAAGGATTCGATAGTTCACAGGATAGGAGGAACAGTATGGAGTATGCATTGAGAACGGACGGGATTACCAAGATATATGGGAAGCATACTGTGGTGGATCATGTCAGTATGCATGTGAAAAAGGGAGATATTTACGGCTTTATCGGCAAAAACGGCGCGGGGAAGACTACATTTATGCGTGTTGTGGCGGGGCTTGCAGCTCCGGCGGCGGGAACCATGGAATTGTTTGGCTCGGGTGATTTAGAAAAGCAACGGCAGCGTTTGGGGACGTTAATTGAACAGCCGGGGCTTTATGGGACGATGACGGCAAGGGATAATTTGGAGGTTGTGAGAAAGAGCTTTGGCATTACCGGGAAACATGCGGTGGAGGAAATGCTGGAGTTTGTAGGGCTCGCCCAGGCAGGAAAGAAGAAGGTTAAAAATTTCTCAATGGGTATGAAACAGCGTCTGGGAATTGCCATTGCACTGTTTCGCAGCCCAGACTTTCTGATATTGGACGAACCTATCAACGGATTAGACCCGGAGGGAATTAAAGAGGTGCGCGATCTCTTATCAAAACTCAATCGGGAACGGCAGATTACGATCTTAATTTCCAGTCATATTTTAGGGGAATTGTCCAAGATTGCGAGCAACTATGGAATCATCAAAGAGGGTGTATTAATAGAGGAATTTGCGGCAGAGGATTTGAAAAGCAGGTGTAGACGTTGTGTGAAATTAGTCGTGGATGACGTGCAGCGTGCTTCCACGATTTTGGAAGAAAAATGCCATATTACGGAATATGATGTGCCAAAGGAAGGCGTTCTAAGGGTATTTGATGGAATAGACAACTCCTGGGTGATAAACCGGGAACTGGTTGAGGGCGGCATACACCTGAAGGAGAGTTATCTTGCGGGGCAGGATTTGGAAGGCTATTTTATGGATTTATTGGGAGGTGCGTCTAATGTTTAATTTACTCAATGCAGAATTCTATAAGTTAAGGAAAAGCAAGGCAATTTATATCGGCGTTTTGGTGGCGTCAATCCTTGCCTTATTGCTTTATGGCTCTCTGGTGATGATTGATAAAATTAATCAGGGAGAAGTTGCCAACGGCACAGCCAGGATTATTGTGTCGCAAGTGGACGAGAGTGTGAATGATAGCGGCGCGCCGAAATCTATGATGCGGGAGATAGGGATTGCCGGCGTCTTGCAGCAGATGTTTGGCGGTCATTTTGTGGGAATTATCGCAGCGGTATTGGTAAGTATTTTCGTGATACGGGAATTTTCCGCAGGTACAGTGAAGAATCTTGTAGGAAAAGGCTATACGAGACCTGCTATTTTCTTTGCAAAGATGATCCCTGTCATAATACTGACGCTGGTATTTGAGGCGGTAGTAGTAGCGATAACAATATGTATGGGAATTCCGTTTATGGGGTGGCAGGAATTTTCTGCTACGGCATGGGGGGACGTCGCCTTCTATACTGGATTTCAGTTTTTGTTTGGAGCTGCGATTGCTGTAATCTATATGTTGATCGGAGAGCTTACCCGCAATCTGGCGGCAGGCATATCCGTAAGTATTGGCATGCTGATGTTTTCTACGACGCTGACGGCGGGGCTTGACCTTGTTTTTCATGGACTGGAAATGCAGCCGTCGAAGTATTGGGTGCTGGACCTAATGTCATCTTGCCCAATTGCAGATTTTGAAACGGAATTTATCGTGCGGGGCGTGCTGGTATCAGCCGTGTGGCTTGTGATTGCAGCCGTGTTGGGGGTATTACATTTTCGGAAGGCGGATGTGAAATAATATGGAAATAATTCTTGCGGTTTTGAGTATATGTTTGGCGGCGGCAGCGGTAATATTGCTGCTGCGCCTGCACTGTTACCGGAAACAAATCAACCATATCAAAGAGCAGCTATTATTTTTAAAAGCGGAGGAAAGCAATTATATGCTGACCTCTGCTTATCCTGTGGGAAATACGGAAGAACTAATCAATGGTTTGAATGATGTGATCGAAGATTATAGGAAGAGACATCGTCGGTTGAGAAAGGCAAATCAGAGCTATCGTGAGAGCATCACCAGTATTTCCCATGATATCCGCACGCCGCTCACCTCTGTAAAAGGATATGTGCAGATGCAGAAAAACGCAGATATTCCACAGGAGAAAAAGACGGAATATTTGCGGATTGTGGAACGCAGGCTAATAGAGCTTGGGGATATTTTGAATCAATTATTTGAATATGCCAGACTGGAGGCGGGAGAATTCCAGTTAAGCCCTCAGAGGCTTAATGTAGGAAACGTTTTTGCAGAAATTATTTCCATGTTTTATGAGGATTTTACCTCAAAAGGACTCGAGCCGCAGATTGAGATTCCCAGAGAATCTATATTTATTTTGGCGGATAAACATGCAATTTCCAGAATATTGGAAAATCTCATCAAAAATGCTCTGGTGCATGGGCAGGGAAGCTATCATTTTTCGCTTACATCCCGTGAAGAATATGCGGTAATCACCATTGCCAATGAGACAGAGCAGATTGAAGAGAAGGATTTGCAGCAGATTTTTGAACGGTTTTACACGACAGACCAGTCCAGAAATCGCAGGACGACGGGGCTGGGACTTGCCATCGCCAAAGAATTTACCCAGCAGTTGGGCGGCAGTATCGAGGCTTTTTTGCAAGAAGGATGTTTTGTTGTGGAGGTGCGTTTTCCTTCTTTGTGAGGGTATATTCTAAGTTGTGACTAATGTTTCCATGAAACGCTTGACAATTAGTTCCTACAAGTGTAATATTTAAAACACTACAATATTTTTTTGCTGTGAAATCTTACATAAGTAATATTTAAGGAGGAATGATATTATTTGTATGCTAGGAGGGAAAGTCAAGATGAAAAAGAGAACTAAAAACAGGAAGAAAAAAATCAGTAGAATGGTATGGATTGCCGTTGTAATTCTGACAGTAATTGCAGTTGGCACGGCGGTAGGTCTGCATTTTTTTGCAGGGGATAGAGTTGGAGGAGAAGGGTTATTTGGGGAAGAAGGGTTATTTGCAAACAACAAAAGTAAATGGCAAGAGCCGGATGAATTGCTGCTCACTTATATGGGGCTTATTTCACAGGAAAAATATCAGCAAATGTATGGAATGCTCGATGCAGAAGCGGCGGAAAATATCAGCGGGGAGGATTTTATCAAGCGTAATGCGGCGATTTACGAAGGAATGGAAGTGCGTAATATGGAGACTACCGTTATCTCGTATGACAAAAAGGCAGGCAGAGTTACATACCAGACATCGTTTGACACGGCGGCGGGAAATGTCAGTTTTGAAAATGAGGTATATTTTCATAAAGGAGAAAAGGGGTACGGGCTTCTGTGGGAGGATTCATTGATTTATCCAGGCTTGCAATCTACGGATAAAGTGAGAGTTTCCATGACGCAGGCGGAGCGTGGACAGATTTTGGACCGTAATGGGCGTGTTCTTGCAGGAAAAGGGGCGGCTTCTTCAGTGGGTATCGTGCCGGGAAAGTTGGAGAACCGCGCACAGGCGTTAGAGAAAGCTGCGAAATTGCTGGGATTAGAGGTTATGGACGTAGAGAAGAAGTTATCTGCGAAGTGGGTAAAAGAGGATTCTTTTGTTCCCATAAAGACAGTGCGCAAAGTGCAAGCAACAGATTTGATGTCAATGGAAGCAGACGAGGAGGTCATAAGAGAGCAAGAGCGTCAGCAACTATTATTAGAGATTCCTGGTGTAATGATTTCGGATACGGAGGTGAGAAGTTATCCATTAGGGGAGGCAGCCGCGCATCTGGTAGGCTATGTACAGAATGTTACGGCGGAAGATTTAGAGGAACATGCCGGCGAGGGCTATCGTGCAAATAGCGTTATCGGCAGAAGCGGTGTGGAGGGTTTATTTGAGAAGGATTTAAAAGGGCAGGACGGTTGCCGCATTTATATTGTGGATGCAGAAGGCGACGAAAAAATAGAAATTGCCTGTAAAGTGGTGGAGCATGGCAAAGATATCAAGCTAACAGTAGACGCGGAACTTCAAACGGAGTTGTATGAACAGTTTCGAGAAGATAAGAGCTGTCATGTAGCGATGCAACCATATACCGGGGAAGTGTTGGCATTGGTAAGCACGCCGTCTTACGACAACAATGATTTTATTCTGGGACTATCAAACGAGCAGTGGACAGCGCTGAATGAGGATGATAATAAACCGATGTACAATCGTTTTCGACAGAAATGGTGCCCAGGGTCTACATTCAAACCGATTATCGCCGCTATTGGGCTGGAATCGGGAGCGGTCAAGCCGGACGAGGATTATGGGAATGCGGGCTTGCGCTGGCAAAAGGACGCTTCCTGGGGTTCGTACCATGTGACAACGCTTCATGAGTATGAACCGGTTGTACTGGAAAATGCGCTAATTTATTCTGACAATATTTATTTTGCCAAGGCTGCCTTGAAAATTGGCAAAAAGCAGTTGGAGCAGTCGCTTCTGCAATTAGGATTTCACGCAGAACTGCCCTTTGAAATCGTGATGTCCAAGTCCCAATATTCCAATACGGAAAATATTGAGACAGAAATACAACTGGCAGACAGTGGGTATGGGCAGGGACAAATGCTAATCAATCCCTTACATATGGCATGTATCTATACGGCATTCTGTAATCAGGGAAACGTGGTAAAACCTTATCTTATACAGAAACAGGAAATGGAATACTGGCTTGCCGGCGCTTTTTCAGTCGATACAACAAATATGGTACTGGAGGGAATCAAAAAGGTAGTGAATGATCCTCATGGAACCGGGTATGCGGCGCATCGGGAAGATGTTCTTCTGGCGGGCAAGACAGGGACGGCAGAAATTAAAGCGTCCCAGGATGATACTTCCGGCACGGAACTGGGATGGTTTGCGATATTTACTGCGGAAAAAACAGCGGAACGCCCAATTCTGCTTGTCAGTATGACGGAAGATGTGAAGGAGCGGGGAGGCAGCGGTTATGTAGTGGAAAAGGACCGGCAGGTTTTGGAGGAGTGGTTTGCCGACTAGAAGGTGTAATCAATCATACTCATGTGATACAAAATATTCATCGTAATTTCTGCCGCTTTGCTGCCGGCAGCTTGTGTATCACTGTGAATGTTGGTGGCAAAGAAATAGGTATTGCCGTCAGTTTCAACATAACCGATAAACCAGCCGTTGATATCTTTGCCCTCTACGCGTCCGGTTCCTGTTTTTCCATAGAGCGTTCCAGCTTCGGATGAATACAGGCGGATGGAATCTTCCACCGTCTTGGTATTTTTGGGTGAAAAGCCAAGGCGGTTGTTATGAAGGTCTGATAAAAGCATGACCTGTTCGACGGGTGAAATTTTCAGTGTGGATTGCATCCAGTAAGCGGAGGCAGTCGTGGAGTCTGCGTCTGTGGCATTTGTTAATTGTGAGGCGGGGTCTGTGCCAAGGTCTTTATTTCCATATCCAATTTCTTGCACATAACGGTGGAGTGCAGATGCGCCGAGCCTATGATCTATCTCCTGAAAGTACCAGTTGACGGAGGATTGCATGGCAGAAGAAAGGGTTTGGTCTGCATTCCATGCTTCAAATGGGTGGACGGCGCCATTCCATGCGAGAAAAGAATTCTCTGGTGAAATAATATTTTCCTCCAATCCGAAGAGGGCGGTATATATTTTGTAAGTGGACTCCGGCGCAGTCCGTAAGGTAGCATTATTTAGATTAGAAATATGCCATTTATCATGTCCTTCGTCGTATAAGACAAAGCTTCCCTTATACGCGCCAAAATATGCGGATGCGTCTATGATTGAAATATTTTCTGAAGCGGTATGCCAGTGATAATGGTTCCTGCTGTCTGCGTTGGCTGACAGTAGAGGAGTGAGCCCCAATAATGTACAGGCAATGAGCATAAAAACAGTGAAACTTTTAAATATTTTGCGTGCAGAAGGTTCCTGATATGCAGAAATATTGCATATGCGCCGTTTCATTTGCCTCATGTTTCCACTGATTCCGGAGGAAAAAGGGAATGGCGCAAATGATAGTCTCTCCGCAAAATCAAGGAGTGCGCTGCCATATGTTTCGTATTCGTTTTCATTGAGCAGTTCGAGCACGGCGGTATCGCAGGCGATTTCCCGGTCACTGCGCATTTCCTTTGTGGCATACCATACCAGGGGATTAAACCAATAGAAAACGCAGGCAAGTTCCAGCAAATAATTAGCGCAATTATCTTTGTGCTTGTAATGTAAAAGTTCATGCAGCAGCATATATCGTATCGGGCAAAACGTATTCCTATCGGGTGCAGAGGAAGGTTGAGCGCTGGAATACGGATGGGATAGATTTGAGGTATGGAGACTGTCAATAGTATGGAATTCAGACAGCAGGCGGATTGGCAGGTAAATACACGGACGGAACAATCCCGCCATGATAGGGGAGTTTAAAAAGGCAGTGCTGTAAAGAGGAATGTTTCGCTTTATATTCAGTTCGTGCAGGCAGTCATGATATAAGGCGAGGACTTCTTTGTTCTGTAAGGGAAGCGCAGATTTTTTAATGGCTCTTAAACGGAGGTGGGCTTTTATCATCACTATGAAAACGGTTAGAATACCGATCAGCCAAATTATACACAGCACAAGGACGGCAGAGGATGACGTTTGTCTGCTTACAGAAAGTGCAAAGTCATTGAGCGGGGTTATTGGCTGGGACAGCGTTGTCCCTGTTGCCATCTGTGAAAGTTCTTTATGGTATGGCAATACGATGTTTACCAGTTTTTCAAACCAGGAGAAAATTTGCGGAAATTTAAGTAGATTTACAGGTAGAAATGGAACGACCAAAATACCAGCCCACATGTACCACAAATTGAATTGCATGCGGCTGGTTAAATGGTTAGTCAATAATCGTTTTGTAATGACAAAGATACCGGTTATGGCGCAGAGAAAGAAATTGCACAGTAGGAAATGGATGACGAAATCAGTCATGCGAATTCCTCCCGTCGCGTCTGCCTTTTTGCAGCAGCGAGCGCAGGGTATCTATTTCTGCGGCGGTGAGCCTGTCGTTTTCGATGTAGGAAGAAACCATGGCAGTGATATCTCCATGATAAAAACGTTTGAGAAAAGAATGGCTTTGCTCGCCGATATATTCCGTTTCTGCTATCAGCGGAGTGTAGACAAAAACCCTGCTCTGCTTTTCGTAAGAAAGCGCGCCCTTAGTCACAAGACGTTTGATTAACGTCTGTATCGTCTTAGGGCTCCAGGCAGTCGTCTGGGTAAGTTTGTCTGTAATTTCGTTGGTGCTGATTGGCGCATATTTCCATACGATTTTCATGACTTCAAATTCTGCTTCCGATATCTGCGGTAGTGTTTTCATACTTATCCCCCAAAATCTTACGAATGTAATATAAATTATAAGATATGGGGAATAATTTGTCAATTATGAGTAAGGGGAGCGTTGTACGTTTAATACTTTCATCAGGGCGTCTTGCAATACTCTTGACACATTGATTCCGGCATGTTCTGCTTCATAATTCAGCCAGCTTGGGAGAGTTACATTCCTCCTTACCGTTTTGGTGTCGTTTTCCATATAGAAGGGCATAGCGCAGCCAAGGGCAAGAAAATACTACCCCAAATACAACCCTGGAAGTATAGACTTCCGGGGGGTTTTTCTGTTATATCATCTATAACAAATCCCAATATTACAAAACTGTAAGATTATTGTAAGGTAAACACAGGGCAGTTTTAAGAAAAATGCGATAGACTGTCCTAAGGCGGCAGGAGACGATCCAAATCCTTCTGCTTTCCCATTCCGTTTGGGGTGTCGAATGCGGCTGGTATAATCTTAAAGAAAAATTAAGAAAAATAGTGAAGAAAATCCAAGAATAATTTCGTTAAATAAGATAGGACATAAAAAATACAGGAGAGAAAGCATATGAGAGATATTACATTTACCGTACCCTGTTTCAATTCTGAAGATTATATGGAACATTGCATTGATACGCTGCTGACGGCGGATGAGCGGGCGGAAATCATCATTGTCGACGACGGCTCGACAGACAGGACAGGGGAGATAGCAGACAATTATGCGAGGAATTACCCGGAGATTGTGCGGGTCGTCCACCAGGAGAACGGCGGTCATGGTTCCGGCGTCAATGCTGGGCTCGCCTTAGCGACCGGCAAATATTTCAAGGTTGTCGATTCGGATGACTGGCTGGATGAGCGGGAGTTGCAAAAGCTTCTACATAAAATTCGTGAATGGGAGAAGCGAGAGATTACGGTAGATTTGATTATCTGTAATTATCTGTACGATCATGCTAATGAGAGCAAAATTAAGCGGATGGATTATAAGAATGTCTTGAGGGAGAATCAGGTTTGTGGCTGGGATGCAGTCAGACATTTTCATCCTTCTCAGTATTTGGTGATGCATTCCCTGTTCTACCGCACGGAGGTGCTGCGCAAGTCTGGGGTAAAGCTGCCCAAGCATACGTTTTATGTGGATAATATTTTTGCTAACCAGCCGCTGCCCTATGTAAAGACATTGTGTTATTTGAATCTGGATCTCTACCATTATTTCCTGGGCAGAGACGATCAGTCAGTAAATGAGAAAGTTTTGATGCGGCGTATCGACCAGCAGATAAGGGTGACAAAACTAGTTTCCAAATGTGCAGATTTGGAGAAATTGAGTGAGGATAACCCGAAGCTCAGCAATTATTTAATCCGCAATATATCAATTATGATGGCAATTTCATCCATTCATCTTTTGCTGATTGGCACGCCGGAGGCGTTGAAAAAGCGGGAAATGCTTTGGAACTATGTAAAATATCACGACCAAAGATTATATGCGTCACTAAAATGGAGGACAATCAGCGGCTTTACTTACCTACCGGGGAGGATTGGTGATGCATTTACACTTGCTGGGTATCGCCTGGCGAGGAGACTATACCAATTTAACTAGTATAGCGAATACTTAATTTTTGCTATACTAAGAAAGAGACAAAAGAGGTAACAGGATGGAACAAATATACTTTGCATTGGTAGATACACCCGGTTTTTTTGCTTCAATAATTCGCAGAGTGACCGGTATTGATTATATTCATGTGGTGTTGTCTATGGATGAAGAATTGCAGGAGGCGTACAGTGTGGGCAGGCGGAATCCGGCAATCCCCATTTTGGCAGGATTTGAAAAGGAAGATACCCAAAAGATTGAACGCGCCTTTCCAACGGCACGGTACAAGATTGTCAGTTTGCAATGTACAAAAGAGCAGAAAACAGAACTTGCCAGACAACTAAAAGAATGTTATGAAAAAAGATTTCAATATCATTATTGTGTATTGGGGCTTCCCATGATATTATTGAATATACCGTTTTACCAGAAGAACCATTATACATGTTCTTCTTTTACCGCAAATATCTTACAGGAAAATGGCATAGAGCTTTTTGAAAAGCATTTTTCACTGGTGACGCCCAGGGATTTCTATGAGCTGGAACAGACCTGTACTGTCTATGAGGGGACGCTGAGTAAGTTTAACAGGTTGAATGGCTATTATCCGGTGAAGCGTAGGAATATGTTACGTAAGATGTGGCGGAAGTTATCTTATGCAGTGAATGGAGTTTACTTATGAGTAAGAAAAATATTATCAGCGCCATTGTATTTATATTGCTGGCAGCACTTACATTTTATGTTATTTTCAAGGGAAATGATATGGAAGCAGTCGTGGAATCTGTGAGGACTTTGCACCCCCTGTATTTGTGTGCGGCGGTCGCGACGGCATTCTTTTTTGTATCGGCGGAAGGGTTTATGATTTGCTATCTTTTGCGTTCCTTAAATTATAAGACGAGCGCTGCGACATGTGTCAAGTATTCGTTTGTAGGATTTTTCTTTTCAGGGATTACGCCCTCAGCGACCGGGGGGCAGCCTATGCAGCTCTACTATATGCAGAAGGAAGGGCATAAGGTTTCAGACAGTTCTGTCGTGTTAATGACCGTAGCGGTTATTTATAAATTTGTGCTGGTGGTAATGGGGATTGGCATTTTAATTTTCTGTTATAAACCGCTTGCAGATCACTTACAAGGCTATTTGTATCTTTATTATCTGGGACTGTTTCTAAATACGCTGTTGGTGGTAGTTCTGCTCTTTATTATGGTGAGCCCCAAATGTTTTAAAGGAATCGTTGTAGGTGGAGAGAAATTATTGAAAAAGCTCAGGATTCTCAAGAATTCTGGCGAACGGACGAAGAAGCTCATTGAAATGGCAGATCAATATCATGAGGCAGTGTTGTTTTTCTTAAACAATAAGAGAAAAATTTATGCAGTTATTGCCTTTACGGTGGTTCAGCGATGCAGCGTATTCTTTTTGACCTGGTTGATTTACAAGGGGTTGGGGCTTAACGGAACATCGGCGTTTACCGTGATGAGCTTACAGGCGGCGATTTACATAGCGGTTGATATGCTTCCGCTGCCAGGAGCGCAGGGCATCACAGAGATGATGTATAAGACGGCATTTTCCCAGGTATTTACCGGCGCGACACTGACGGCGTCTATGTGTGTCACGCGCGGGTTAAATTTTTACATGGTATTAATCGTCAGTGCGCTGGTGGCAGCGTGGTGTCATTTTAAATCAAAGGTGGGTCATGCAATGTCCGGTACGCGTACAACGCTGGAAAGCCCTAAGTGTTAAAACTGGTGATGTTCTGCGGAAAGTTCCCGCAGGATATTCCGTTTCATTTCAAACAAATTATCAGACAAATCTACATATACTTTACTGGGGTTGGAGAAACGTTTCACTTCGTTCCATAGTGTGTTTTTCTCCTGCTCGCAGTATTTCTGGATTTCCATAACGCTGGGGGATTGGTAGACGCACTGTCCCTTATCAAATACCTTTACGGGCAGGCGGCGCATCGTGTAAGTGCCGCCGATCAGGTTGGTGTATTTCCAGGTCTCCAAAGGGTCAAAAATGCGTAGGTTTTTCTCACAATCAAATGTTTCATCTTCCAGGCAGATTAAGTCTGCTTTAATTTTTCCTGATTCTTTTTCATAAATACGGTAAATTGTTTTATTGCCGGGGTTCGTCACTTTCTCACTGTTCTCGGAAAGTTTGATTCTGGGCACGAAATTTCCCTGTTCATCCTGAGTGGCAGCGAGCTTGTATACGCCGCCAAAGGCAGGTGTGTTCTTAGAGGTAATCAAGTTGGTGCCTACTCCCCAGGAAGTGATTGCTGCGCCCTGTGCCTTGAGGTTTTCTATTAAATATTCGTCCAAGTCATTGGAGGCAGAGATAATAGCGTCTGTAAATCCAGCTTCATCCAGCATTTTGCGCGCCTTCTTGGAGAGGTATGCGAGATCTCCGCTATCCATGCGAATGCCATAGTTGATGAGGGGGATATGTTGCGCGCGCATCTCCTCAAATACCCGAATGGCATTGGGAATGCCAGATTTCAAGGTGTCATAAGTGTCTACGAGCAGGATGCAGGCGGCTGGGTAGTATTTGGCGTATGTTTTGAAGGCAGTGTATTCGTCCGGGAAGCTCATGATCCAACTGTGGGCGTGCGTACCCTTTACCGGTACATCAAAGAGTTTGCCACAGAGGACGTTTGAGGTGCCGCAGCATCCGCCGATAATGGCGGCTCTGGCGCCGTAGATACCAGCGTCCGGTCCTTGTGCGCGGCGCAGTCCAAATTCCATGACGCCGTCGCTTCCAGCTGCATAACAGACACGCGCAGCTTTCGTAGCAATCAGGCTCTGGTGGTTTAAGATATTTAAGATTGCCGTTTCAATGAGCTGTGCCTCCATGATGGGGGCAATTACTTTTATCAAAGGTTCTCTGGGAAAAATGACCGTGCCCTCCGTGACGGCGTAGATATCTCCAGAGAAGCGAAACGTTCTTAAATATTCCAAAAAATCTTCTTCAAAAATTCCCAGTGACCCCAGGTATGAAATGTCCGCTGCGTCAAACTGGAGATGTTCGATATAATCAATAATCTGAGCAAGCCCAGCAAAGATGGCGTAGCCTCCATTGTCCGGGTTGGTGCGGTAGAAAGCGTCAAAGATGACGACATTTTGGTTGCCGGTTTTAAAATATCCTTGCATCATTGTCAATTCATACAAATCAGTCAGCAAGGTTAGATGGTCGGTAATCATGGAGAAAACACTCCTTTCGTTTACTTTTACAGCAAGTATATCATATCAAAGTCTGTATCTGCAACTGGACTTAGAGTGTGATTTATTTGTGATTTGTATACAGGAACCCTTTTATTTTACAATAAAATATGGTATTCTGTTTCTATTGTTACTTTTCAGGCTTCATTTTTAGGCGGATGATTTTGGTATGATTTGCTGTATGGGGACTGAACAGTCATTTTTATTTAAATTAGAAAGAAAGGTAAATGTTTATATGAAGAGGAAAATAACAGCACTTTTAATTGCCGTATGTGCAGTGACGTTAATTGGCGGCTGCGGTGGAAAAGAAAACAAAAATGAAGAGCAGAATACAACCGAGGGAACGGAGGCTTCCGGCAGTGAGACGGACGCATCATCTTATGATATAGATGAATGTGTGAAGCTTGGAGAGTACAAAGGGTTAGAGATAACGTTGGGGACCTATGAGGTCAAAGATGAAGACGTTAAGAGCAATATCGAGAACACGCTTGCTTCCTATCCCAATTATGTAGATACGGATAAGACTACAGTGGAGGAAGGAGATATTACCGATATTGATTATGAAGGTCTGAAAGATGGCGTGGCATTTGATGGCGGAACAGCGGAGGGGGCTAAGCTGGAAATAGGCTCCAATAGTTTTATTGAGGGATTTGAGGACGGTCTGATTGGCAAAAAGGTCGGAGAAAATGTCGAATTAAATCTGACATTCCCGGAAGACTATCAGAATACGGAGCTGGCGGGTCAGGAAGTCGTATTTAAGGTAAAAATTAATAAGATTGTCAAGGAAGAATTTATGACGTACGACACGGTGACTGATGAGTTTGTGGCAAGTAATTTTGTCAGTGAAGGTTATCAAACGGTAGACGATATGAAAAAGGGCGTCCGAGAGAGGTTAGAGAGCAACAATGAGACCCAAAAGGAAACAGATACCCAGAATGCAATGTTTACGAAATTGCATGAGAACTGTACGGTGACGCTTCCCGACGGTCTACTGGATCAGAGAATACAGGAATATATGGATCAGTTTACGGAAAACCTGAAAAGTAATTATAATATGGAGCTTTCCGATTATTTGACAAGCATGAATACTACGGAGGAAGATTTTAACGAACAGGTACGTCAGTATATCGAGGATAGTTTGACAAACCAGTTATTGCTGGAGGCGATTGCCAAGAAAGAAAATATTGAAGTCGACGCGGAAGGATATAAGAAATACAAACAGGAAATTGTAAGTGATTTTTCTTATGAGAGTGAAGAAGCGTTGATGGAGCAGTATGGAGAGGATTATGTGCGAAATGCCTACATCAGTGATAAGGCGATGGATTTTGTGATTGAAAATGCTAAGGTTACCTATGATGAAAATGCTGCCGCCCCGACAGATGACGAGGCAGCAGGGACAGTTGCACCATAGATGGAGTAGAATGATAGAAGGAGAGAAGTTATGGAATTAACGAACATTAAAGAGTTGTATCGGAAGAAGGAAGAGTATCTGGAGCAGGAGGTATGCATCGGCGGTTGGGTGCGCAGCATCCGCGGTTCCAAGAATTTTGGATTTATGGTGGTAAACGATGGAACGTTTTTTGAGCCGCTGCAAGT
This sequence comes from uncultured Lachnospiraceae bacterium, assembly GCA_947565425.1. Taxonomy (GTDB): domain Bacteria; phylum Bacillota; class Clostridia; order Lachnospirales; family Lachnospiraceae; genus Petralouisia. Next base: position 209,985 of record CANOFW010000002.1, on the reverse strand, counting down.
CGTGTACCACGATAAATTATCTAATTTTGCAGAGGTGGATAAGTTAAATGTAGGAGCAGCGGTGATTGTAACTGGGAAATTGGTGGCCACACCGCAGGCAAAGCAGCCTTTTGAAATTCAGGCGGATGAGGTTGTCATTGAGGGAAAGTCCACCCCGGATTATCCGTTGCAGAAGAAACGTCACAGTTTTGAATATTTGCGTACCATTTCGCATCTTAGGCCGCGTACGAATACGTTCGAGGCAGTCTTTCGCGTGCGTTCACTGATTGCCTATGCGATTCACAAGTTTTTCCAGGAGCGTGATTTTGTCTATGTGCATACGCCGATTATCACTGGCAGCGATTGTGAGGGAGCAGGGGAAATGTTTCAGGTGACAACACTTGATTTGAATGATATGCCCAAAAATGACGATGGAACGGTTGATTTTTCACAGGATTTTTTCAACAAGCCGACCAATCTTACCGTGAGCGGTCAGCTCAATGGTGAGACGTATGCCATGGCGTTTAAGAATATCTATACGTTCGGACCGACGTTCCGCGCGGAGAATTCTAATACGACAAGACATGCGGCAGAATTTTGGATGATTGAGCCGGAAATTGCTTTTGCTGATTTGAAGGACGATATGGTTTTGGCGGAAAGTATGCTCAAATACATTATCAATTATGTGCTGGAACATGCCCCGGAGGAAATGCAGTTCTTTAATAACTTTGTGGACAAGGGGCTGTTGGAGCGTCTTCGTCATGTGGCAAGTTCTGAATTTGCCCATGTGACGTATACAGAGGCAATTGAGATTTTAGAGAAGAATAACGATAAATTTGAGTACAAAGTTTCCTGGGGGGCAGATTTACAGACGGAACACGAGCGGTATCTGACCGAGGAGGTATTTAAGCGCCCGGTGTTTGTGACGGATTACCCAAAGGAAATTAAGGCATTTTATATGAAGCTTAATCCTGATGGCAAGACAGTTGCTGCGGTAGACTGCCTGGTGCCGGGAATCGGCGAGATTATCGGTGGAAGCCAGAGAGAGGACGACTACGACAAGCTCTGCCAGCGTATGGAGGAATTGGGGCTTAATCAGGAAGATTACGATTTCTACCTCGATTTGCGTAAATACGGTACGGCGAGACATGCCGGCTTCGGACTTGGATTCGAGCGGTGCGTCATGTATTTGACGGGCATGACGAATATTCGTGATGTGGTGCCTTTCCCGCGGACAGTAAACAATTGTGAATTGTAATTAGGAAGAAGAGGTCGATATGAGATTCAAAAGAGCCATAAGCGGAGCGCTTGCCTGTATCATGGCGGTGACGTCTGTATTTGCAGCGGAACGATTCTCAATGAGAGCAGAGGCTTCGTCTGGTATGGAACATACAACAGTAATGGTCCAAACGGATGTTACAGAATCTGGTGTGGTGGCAAATTATGATTTTTCCAAGGTGGCGGATGGCAAGTTAGAAGATAAGTCTCCCTATAAAAATGATGCAGTTGTGCATGGCGAGGTTCAGTGCAATGGCAATAAGGGAATAATGACACTGGATAAGAACGCTTATGTGGAATTGCCCAAGGGAATTGTGGATTCTTTAACAGATATGGAGACGTTTACCGTTGAGACGAAATTTGCCAAGAACAGCAGTTGCGGTGAGAATGCATGGTTGTTTTGTCTGGGTTCTAAGACTTCGCTGGAATCTCTGGAGAATGCGCTGTATTTTTCGCCCAATGCGAGTAAGGGCATGGGCGTCTTGGCGGTAAAGGATTTAGCGGAGAAAACGCTGACAAAGCCGGGAAAAGTCTGGGATGACCGTTTTTATACAGTTAATCTTGTAGTGGATCATGGCAGGGTGAGCCTGTATGTGAATGGCAGGCGTGTCGGCAAAGCCGGTGGGCTGGTTACAAATCTTAGTATCAAAGACGATATTGTTGCCGCTGGCATGAAGAATGGCATTTTAGGATTTATTGGCAAAAGCTGCCGTAAGGAGGATTCAGATTTCTCAGGCAACATTGCCTCCTTTAAAATATATGACAGGGCAATGACGGCTAATGAGGTTTTTGAAGCCAGGTTTTCAGAGCTAGAGGAACGAAAGTTTTTTACCCGCAATGTGCTGGGACGAAATACGAATATAGGAAACATCGTCTATGATCTTAAATTACCGAGTAAGGTTGGAGACTTTGATTCGATTTCGTGGGAGGCAGATTCAGCGGTGATTCTGGCGGATGGCACGGTTATGAACCCCAGGGATAAGGATATAGAAGTGAAACTGACAGTAAGAGCAAGTAGACGGGGCGGCATGGAAGCGGTAAGGGAATTTATCGTTAAAGTGCGCAAGCTGAATACCAGTGCTCTTCAAGCAACGATAAACAAGGTGGCAAATGTCCAGCAGAAGAATTATACACAAGCTTCGTGGCAGTCATTTGCAAGTGTTCTTGCAGAGGCGAAGCGGGCGGTGACCGGCGGGAACGGCGTGCAGATTGGGCAGAGTGGAGTGGTAAGATTACAAAAGGAGCTAAAGGCTTGTTTTGCCGCACTCAAAAGTCGTCCGACTGTAAACGTTGACTCAGCGCCCAAAGCAATTAAGCTTTCTAAGGTCATGAACAAGAAGGGCGATAAGCTAAAAGTGAAGTTTGGCAAATCTGTTGGTGCATCAGGTTATGAAATATCTTATGCTACAAATAAGAAGTTTAAATCTGCCAGGAAGACAAGAGTTAAAAAGACGAAGGTAATATTGAAAAAACTGAAAAGAAAGACGTACTATGTAAGAGTGCGCGCATACAAGAAGGTGGGCAGGAAGACATATTACAGTGATTACAGCAATGTAAAGAAGATTAGAATTAAGAGATAAACATTGTAAATAGAATAATGAGCGCTGCAAGAGCGGTTCATAATAAGCTATATGAATCCAATCTTGCGGCGCTTTGTTGTTTACGGCTGTTGAGTATTTGATTCGCATTTTGCCTGTGCTTCCATTTGGGATATTACCTCCAGAAATGCATCCTGGATGGTGGTGTGGATATCTTCTCCCAGTAAAGACATATTAGCGGAAGGGATCATACCGCCAGCCATGGACGGGTGGCCTCCACCGTCACCGAAAGGAGCAAGTACCCGGGCAATCAGCGTTCCCGCATGGATTGGTTTTTGTTCACTACGGACCGAGAAGCGGATGCCTTCTGTCTGCATGGCATAGATAATGGCGATATCTACAACATCCAGCGAGAGAATGAAATCTGAGATAATGGCAATCAATGCTGGCGCACAGTTGAATGGGATATAAGCAAAGCCTGTCCGATCAAAAATCTGAATATTTTGAATGGCAGCGCCGTATGCCTGAAGGTCGTTAAATTCCATGGTATTGTAATACATGCTTGAGACTAAATCCCAATCTGCATGAGAAAAAAGAAAAGATAGCATTTCTGTGTCCAGTGCAGTTGTTCCCCTGGTAAAATCAGCGGTGTCCATCTTAATGCCATAGGCAAGCGCGGCGGCACATTTGGGCTCAATAGGCGTGTCTGTGCTTTGGAAGTAGGAAGCAATTAAGCAGGAACAGGAACCTACCGGACGAATATCCTGGTAAAGATATTCGTTGTGGAAAAAAATGGGATGATGGTCGATACAAGCTACCTCATCGCCGATTAAATCCGTGACGTTGCTGTTCTTTTTCTGGGAATCTACCAAAACGATGTAATCGTCCTCAGTCATGTGCGGAACATCATTTTTAGAATACATGGTAATGCCAAAAGTTTCCAGCATCTTTTTAACGCTGAGCCGATCAATCTTCCCATCGTAACATAAAGTGGCGGGAACGCCGTGGTATGCCAGAAAATTCTGGAGGCCGAACGCGCTTGCGATGGCGTCCGGGTCAGGGAAGTTGTGTGTCTGTATATAAACGGTATGATTTTTTAATATTTCAACTAGATTAAGCGGGTTCATAAGTATAATGTCCTCCTTATGCCATGTTAATTAATGGCTCCAGTACGAGGCATCAGGGCTCCTCCCAGTACCATTTTAATTCATTGGAACTGTCACGAGACCTCAGGACTCTCCCCAGCTACGCAGGGTCCCCCCTCAGGTCAAATCCTCATGCCATATGCCATATATTATCATAATTTCTTGAAAAAGTCATCATCTTTTGCTATGATGCTTTCAGGAGGAACGGACCGTGCAGAAGAAATGGGTAATATCGGCAAAAAGAGCAGATTTTAAGGGAATAGCGAATCGTTTTGGCATCGATCAGGTGACAGCCAGAATTATTCGTAATCGGGATGTCGTGGGAGATGAGGCTGTCAAGGAGTACCTTCAGGGGTCGCTGGAGGACTTAAATGCTCCAGAGCAGATGAAAGATATTTTGTTGGCGGCAGAGATTTTGCAGGATAAGATACAACAGGGAAAGCACATCCGTATACTGGGAGATTATGATATTGACGGCGTACAGTCAGTCTATATTCTGTATTCAGCGTTGCGGCGTTGCCACGCGCAGGTTGATTATGCAATTCCAGACAGGATGGCAGACGGTTATGGTTTGAATGAACGGTTAGTTCGGCAGGCGAAGGAGGAAGGGATGGATACGCTTTTGACCTGCGACAATGGTATTGCAGCATCCGGGGAGATTGCACTGGCAAAGGAGTTGGGTATGACGGTTATCATTACGGATCACCATGAAGTACCTTATGAGAAGGCAGAGAATGGGGAGCGTGTTTATTGTATCCCTTCGGCAGATGCGGTAGTAAATCCCAAACAGCCAGATTGCCCTTATCCGTTTAAAAATCTGTGCGGTGCGGCAGTGGCGTTTAAGCTGATTCAGGTGCTTTATAAACAGATGGGATTTCCGGCGGATGAAGCGTTTGCATATTTGGAAAATGCTGCCTTTGCAACGGTAGGCGATGTTATGGATTTGCAAGGGGAAAATCGAATTTTGGTAAAAGAAGGGCTTAAATCTTTAAATAGAACGCGGAATTATGGAATGCGCGCCTTAGCGTCCAGGAACCAGATTCCGCTGGGGGCAATAAAGGCGTATCATATTGGATTTGTGCTGGGGCCATGCCTCAATGCCAGCGGTCGCTTAGATACAGCAAAGAGAGCGTTGAAGATGTTGCTGGCGGAAGATGAATGTCAGGCGGCGGAGTATGCAGGGGATTTGTATGATTTGAACGCGAGCCGCAAGGAACTGACAGAGCAAGGTGTGCGGCAGGCAAAAGAGATGATTGAGCAGATGGGGCTTGATAAAGATAAAGTGCTGGTAATCTATCTGCCGGATTGTCACGAGAGCCTTGCGGGAATTATTGCCGGGCGCATTCGGGAACAGTACAACCGTCCAGTCTTTGTGTTGACAAAGAGTGAGGATGGTGTAAAAGGTTCCGGGCGTTCCATTGAGCAGTATTCTATGTATGATGAGATGACGAAGTGCAAAGAGTTATTCACAAAATACGGTGGTCATCCGATGGCGGCGGGCTTGTCTCTGCCAAAAGAGCGTGTAGAACTCTTTCGCAAGACATTAAATGAGAATACAACATTGACAGAGGAAGACCTGTGTGGGAAAATTGTCATAGACGTTCCGATGCCTCTGTCCTACATATCGAAAAATTTGGTGGAAGAGCTGGGGATTTTAGAGCCCTTTGGCAAAGCAAATGAGAAACCGTTATTCGCCGACCGGGACATAGAAATTATATCCATAAGGATTTTGGGGAAACATCAAAATGTGTGTAGAATGCAGGTGAAGGGCAAGGGTTCTGCGGTAATGCCGGCATTGTATTTTGGAGAGCCGGATTTATTTTTGAATTTTCTCGAAGAACGGTTTGGGAGCCGCGCGTTAGCACAGGCATTGGCAGGCGCAGGAAGCGGTATGCAAGTTTCTTTTGCGTATTATCCAGAAATCAACCGATATAATGGAAGAGAGACAATTCAGATTGTCGTGAAAAATTTTTGTTGAAAATTGTTATAATCTATGGATGAAGTTCGTTATAAAATATAGAGGAGAAAGGGAAAAGCCATGTTTGGAAGAACAAGTCGAAAACAGGAGATGAGAGACAAGGAGCGTGAGTTGGCAGAGTGCCAGGCAGCGTTGGAGGAGACGGAGCAGAAGCTAAGTAAAATGAGCTTGATGTGGATAGAAGCAGGGCAGCGGCTTTCAGAAATAGAAAGGGAACAACGTGAGCTTGAACGCCAGCTTAAAAAAGTGACAACAGCAACAGATGGCGTTACAAGAGAGTCGCAGCGTCAGTTGGATTTTAATCAGAGACTTCTAAAACGGGCAGAAGACGCTGCCGAGAAGCAGGAAGAGCTTAGAACGCGGCAGGAGCAGGCACAGAAGGAGGGGGAGGACGCAGCATCAGAAAAGCCAGTTTCGCTGGCAAAGATTATTGCCCCCATTACTACAGAACTGAGCAACGGCATGGACGAAATGCGCAAGATGCTGGAAGATGTGGTGGAAATTGGCAAGCAAATGGGCGTGCTTTCTTTGAATGCTGCTGTGGAAGCAGGCAGAATGGGAGAAAGCGGAAGAAAGTTTGTGCAGGCGGCGGAAGAAGTGCGGGAGATGTCGGACCATTATCAGCAGACAACAGCGACTTTGGCGCAGCAGATGCAGATTGTGGGAATGAAATGGCAGAAATCGCGTGGAGAAATAGAAGAAGTCGAAGAACGACTGAAGCGGCAGTTTGACAAGTTAGAGACTGCGAAGAATTCTTGTATGGCTGTCGGGGAGGAGATGTTGAATCTGCCGATAGAAGAGCTAAAGGATGATATGGAAAAAGCTTTTGCAGATGAGACGATACAGGAATGTTGTCAGGAAGTTTCCAGCAAAGTGGAGGAAGTTCAGCAGAATTTTGTGCGGCAGAAGGAGAAATGGGACGGTCTTCGCCAGACGACGGATCAGGCAAAAGCAATGGTTAAGGAGATACAGGGATGACGCCTATAAATAAGAAGAGTATCTTTGGTTTTTTATCATCCGATAAGAAGACAACGATCCATGCAGTCAAATGGGAGCCAGAGGGAGACGTTCGGGCTGTTTTACAAATTAGTCATGGTATGATAGAATATGTGGAACGCTATGAGGCGTTTGCCAAATATCTTAACGACAAAGGGATTGTAGTTGTCGGTAATGACCATTTGGGTCACGGGGAATCGGTACAGTCTCAGGAGTTTTGGGGCTATTTTGCGTCGGAGCATGGAAGTGATTTGGTGGTTGAGGATTTGCATCAGCTTCGCATGACAACTCAGGCAGAATACCCGCAGATACCCTATTTCATGCTGGGACACAGCATGGGTTCGTTCCTTTTGCGTAAATATTTGTCCAAGCATGGGGAAGGGCTTGCCGGCGCCGTTATCATGGGAACAGGCACGCAAACCGATAAGACAGTAAAAATGGGCAAAAGGATTTGCCGTCTGACGGCGCTTTTTCGTGGATGGAATCACCGGGGTGGTTTTGTAGAAAAACAGGTTTTTTCGGGGAATAATAAACGGTTTGCGAAAGAAGGGCAGGGGGCATGGCTGACGAAAGACCGGGATATTGTAGATGCCTATAATAAGGATCCACGCTGCACCTTTCAGTTTACTTTGAATGGATTTTATAATCTGTTTGATACCATACATTATATTAATCAGCCAGCGAACATTGATGCGATTCCCAAGGATTTGCCACTATTTTTTGTCTCCGGGGAAGATGACCCGGTGGGTGCTTATGGGAGAGGGGTAAAGTTTGCATACGATACTTATTTGCGTGCAGGGATTAAGGATATTGATTTCAAGTTATATCCTACCGACCGGCATGAGATTCTCAATGAACTGGATAGAGATACAGTTTATGAAGATATTTATAGATGGCTTTTGCAGCATTTGTAAAATCAAATACCCCGCACATTGCTCGCGGGAATAAATTGTACAGTCATGTACAGGAATGGAGGATACTATGAAAAAGAAGATCAAAAAGTGGATTGCGATGTGTTTGGTATGCGCAGTGTCCGTTTTGCCGTCTACAAGCGCGTTTGCGGCGGAGCCGGAGGTCTTGGAAAATCAGGCTGACGGGTCGGAGCAACCAGAAGGAATGGATGAGTCATCGCCGGCGGAGAGTGGCGACGGCTCCGGGGAAGCAGTAGACGCTTCTGGACAGGAAGGTGAAGTGACAGAACCGATTACCAAAGAGGATAAGCCATATCTCGCATTGGGTGCGAACCTGACGGCAGAACAACAGGCGGTCGTGCTTGGCTTATTGGGCATTAACCCGGCGGAGCTTGCGGATTATGATGTAATTTACATTACAAATGAACAAGAGCACCAATACTTGGGAAATTATGTGGACGCCAGTAAGATTGGCACACGCTCTCTTTCTTCCGTGCTTGTCGTAAAAAGAGAGCAAGGGCACGGAATAAACATTACCACCAAGAACATTTCTTATTGTACGATTGGAATGTACAAAAATGCTTTGATTACGGCGGGGATTACAGATGCGGATATTATTGTGGCGGCGCCCACGCCGATTTCCGGTACGGCAGCTTTAGTTGGAGCCATGAAAGCATATTCTGATATGACCGGGGAAGCAGTTTCTGAGGAGAGCATGGACACTGCGTTGAATGAGTTGGTACTTACCGGAGATTTGGCGAAGAAGGTAGGAGATTCCGAGAAAGTAGAAGAGTTGATTGCGTATCTGAAACAGGAAGTGCTTTCTAAAGATCTAAGTGACGAAGGTGAGATTCGTGATGTGATTGACAACGCCTGTGAAGAATTTGATATTGTGCTCTCAGAGGAAGAAGTTGCGCAATTGACGGACTTGCTCAAAAAGATTGGTCAGCTTGATCTTGATTGGGATTCCATAAAGAATCAGGCAGAAGAATTATATAATAAATTGTCTAAAATCGACGCCGGAGGATTTTTTGACAAGATTGCCGGATTCTTTCAGTCTATCGTGGATTTCTTTCAGGGAATATTTTCTTAGATGACCTTGTTGCATGAATACGTGGAAGTTTAGATTTTCTTATATATAGGAAACGAATAAAACGTTTGCGTTTTGATTCGTTTCCTGCGCCGGATGCACGCCGCAAGCGGCATATTTCCTATGTGCATCCGTGCGCATCCTTGCGGAGCGGTTATAGTAAACGCATTCATTTCATGCGTTTACTATAACAACAAAAACTGGGCTCTGTCGAGCCCAGCTTTTGTTGTAGAATTCTCATGTGATTAAAATTCTACTATATGTTTCAAAGTTTTGGCAAAGGGGTTATTTTTTGGGATATTTTACCGATATAATATATATTATATTATTTTGATAAAAATTGCAAGCTAATTTACCAGATAAAATATATAAAATTAAGCTAGGGAGAAGGAATTTATGGTTATACAACATAATATGCAGGCGGCAAATGCCAACAGGATGTTAGGCACCGTATCGAAAAAACAGTCTGATTCGGTTAAAAAGCTGTCTTCGGGGTATCGAATTAACAGTGCAGCGGATGATGCGGCGGGTTTGTCAATATCTGAAAAATGCGCGCTCAGATTCGAGGCTTAGACAAGGCGTCTAATAATGCACAGGATGGAGTTTCGTTGATTCAAGTGGCGGAAAGGCGCGCTTAATGAAGTTCATTCCATTCTTCAAAGAATGAATGAGCTGGCAACGCAGGCGGCAAACGATACCAATACTTCTATCGACAGGGATGCCATTAAAAGTGAAATTGATCAGTTGGGAACAGAAATCGACCGTGTTGCCGGCGCAACACAGTTTAATTCCATGAATTTATTAGATGGATCGTTTAAAAATAAAAATATTCAGGTAGGCGCCCATTCTGGACAGAGCATTCAAATTGATATTAAAGCAATGGATACGCATGGGCTGGGTCTGGCGTTTAATATTCTGGATTCCAGAATAGACGTTGTATTGGCTACTAAGCCTTCTATTGAGTATATAGAGAAGAACAGTGAGCAAAACACGGCATATCCGACCTGGCTGTCATACGATCCGATAACGGGTAAGAAAAATCTTTTCAATCCGCGGCAGTGTCTGTTTGTCAATTCTCATGAGATGGCGGGAAGGACAATGAAGTTTGTCCAAAATGCAATTGATTTGGTTTCTGAGATGCGTTCTTCGTTGGGGGCGACACAGAACCGTTTAGAGCATACGATTACCAATCTAGATAATATTAGTGAGAATACTGCTTCTGCGGAGTCGAGAATCCGTGATACCGATATGGCAGAGGAAATGGTTACGTATAGTACCAACAATATTTTGGCGCAGGTCGGGCAATCTATGCTTGTACAGGCGAACCAAAGCTCACAGGGTGTATTATCTCTGTTGCAATAAATGAGCGAGTGAAAATAGTAAAAACTGTCGCATGGTGGTTGAAACATACTGCGCGCGACAGTTTTTTTATCTTATAGGAAAGACTTTGTCACGCTAAAACGTGAAAGTGTCTTCCAATAAGACAAAAAATAATATGCGCACTTTTTTACTCACATTTTGCCAAACGTCTTGTTTTCTGTTTTACTTTTAAACGATTTTCTTCATTAAATCCCACCAATATCTCATGGTTTGCCTCCGATAAATAATCTATAATTCCGTCAATGTCGGATTTCATGTTCTTTGGACATTGGAGGTACAGATGCTTGTTCGCCGTAATATGCAGCGTGTAGGAAATGCTGAAATGATGCCACAGAAGCTTGTGCAATGTGGAATATTTGTAAATCCAGATAATTTCCTGTATGGGTATGATGGCAACGCCGTAGTTGGCAAGCACAATAAAATAATGCTCTGTGATAAACATATCTTCCGTTGCCAATTGTGGCAGGGTGGCAAGTTCTTCTTCTGCCTGTGCAAGCAGCGCCGATGGTTTGCCGAAAAGCCTGAGCTTACGGCAGGCGGGAGAGAATACCGGCAGGCAGATATACAGAATATACAAGAGCAGCCGGAACAGGGCATATGTGCCAGTTATAAAATAGATACCTATTAGAAACATACTTGAAATCAGACGAAATGCCGGTTCGCTGATAAAATAGCCGCTGATTTTCTGGGAAATGCCCTCTTTTGTCCAATCCAAATCTTGTGATAGTTGCTCCAATAGAGCATTGAATGTGGCGTCTCCTTTGAGGACGCGTGCACGGACTTGTACGGATTCTATTTGAGGAAGTCCCTCTTCGCAGGTACGGGGGCTTAACAGAACGATTACACAATTTTTGCCTTGCAAGGTGTAATAGTAATACCCGTTGGTCTGTCCCCAAGATTTGTTTGTATATCCGGTAAAATATAAGTTATGTAACTTCACATTTACATAAGATGATTGCGCGTTACTATATGCAAAGAGGTTGTCAAGGTTGTCGAGATTCTCAGGTAATAAGATATCTTGCAGCGGCAATAACAGCCACAGGACAATCAATAGAACTAGATATAGAATAGGAGAAGCAAGACGTCGCCGATATACGCGCCGGATATGTTTGGAAATGTAATGATCTAAATTTTCAGTCATGATAACTCCTTATATCAAAAAGTTTTCCGCAAGGCGGATAAACGGTTAATCTTTAAAATGTTTTAGCACAACTAAAAACAGTATACGTTTTTTGCAAAAAAGAATCAAGGGCTTGTATAATTGACTTTTGTAAATAAAGTTGGTAGTATATGGCATGAGGAGGGGCCCACGAAGTGGGAGGAGCCCTGATGCCTCTAATCGTTTCCAAAGAAGTATATGGCATATGGCATGAGGAGGGGCCCACGAAGTGGGAGGAGCCCTGATGCCTCGTACTGTAATGAATTAAAATGAGGAGTATCCTAATATGGAAGCATACAGCGGATTTGCAGAAGTTTACGATATGTTTATGGATAATGTGCCTTACCGGGAGTGGAGCCAATATCTGACTTCGCTTTTGCGGGAATCCCAGATATCCGAGGGGCTTGTGCTTGATTTAGGATGTGGCACAGGGAAGATGACGCGGCTCTTGGCGCAGGCGGGCTATGATATGATTGGCGTGGATTATTCTGAGGAAATGCTGCAAATTGCCCGGGATGAAGAAGAGGAATCGTCCGACATTTTATATCTCCTTCAGGATATGCGCGAATTTGAGTTATATGGAACGGTGCGCGCTGTTGTTTGCGTCTGTGATTCCCTCAACTACATCTTAGAGGAAGAGGACATACTCTCCGTATTCTTGTTGGTAAATAATTATTTGGATCCGGGAGGACTATTTATTTTTGACATGAATACGCTGTTTAAATACAGGGAACTCTTAGGGGAGAATACGATATGCGAAAACCGTGAAGAGGGGAGCTTTATCTGGGAGAACTTTTATGATGAAGAGGAGCAAATAAATCAATATGATTTGACATTGTTCGTCCGTGATGAAGAAAATCATGCGTTATACCGCAAATATGAAGAGACGCATTTTCAGAGGGGATATGAATTGCATCGTGTGCGGGAGCTTTTGGAAGAGGCTGGTATGGAGTTTGTAGCGATGTATGACGCATATACGAAGGAGCCAGTGCGAAAGGATAGTGAACGCGTCTGTATGGTTGCCAGAGAACGAGGCAAGACGCTAAAATAAGAAACGGCAGCGGCGTAATTTTTGCGGTAATTACATAGATATAGAAGAAAGTAGGACAAGTTATGAGTGAGTACAGAGATTATATGGTAAGAGCAACTGCGGCGGACAACCAAATCCGTGCCTTTGCAGTGACGTCCAGAAATTTAGTGGAACAGGCGAGAGGTTACCATAATACGAGCCCGGTGATTACAGCGGCTCTCGGCAGGCTTCTTACCGGGGGTGTGATGATGGGGTGCATGATGAAGGGCGAGGACGACCTTCTGACTTTGCAGATAAAATGTGCAGGGCCGGCAAAAGGCATGGCAGTCACAGCGGATAGCAGAGGAAATGTCAAAGGATATCCGCAGGTTGCGGACGTAATGCTGCCGCCCAACGCACAAGGTAAACTGGATGTCGGAGGCGCGCTGGGGCTTGGTATTTTGAGCGTCATCAAAGATATGGGCTTGAAAGAGCCTTATGTGGGACAGGTTGAATTGAAGACGTCCGAGATTGCGGAGGATTTGACGTATTATTTTGCGACTTCCGAGCAGATTCCTTCTGCTGTGGGTCTTGGCGTTTTGATGAACCGGGATAATACAGTCAAACAGGCGGGCGGATTTATTATTCAGTTGATGCCATATACGGACGAGAAAGTGATTTCCGCGTTGGAAAAGAAGGTGGCACAGGTGACGTCCGTAACGGATTTGTTGGAGCAGGGAATGACGCCCGAGTCTTTGCTAGAGAAGCTTTTAGGTGAGTTTGGCGTTGAGATTACCGAGAAAGTTCCAGTGCAGTATGAATGTAATTGTTCTAAAGAGCGTGTTACACGCGCGATTGCCAGCATCGGCAAAAAGGACATTCAGGAAATGGTCGATGCGGGGGAATCTATTGAGGTGAACTGTCAATTTTGTGATAAGCATTATATATTTACCCCGCAAGAGTTGCAAGAACTGTTACGGGAAAAGAAATAACTGAAAAATAAACGTGAAAATCAGTATTCTGTGTCTCAGTATCAGGAAAAATCAGCAAATGTCTATATTCAGAAAGGAGCCAGCCAGTGAAGGATGGATTTGTCAAGGTGGCGGCAGTAACTCCCAAGATTCGGGTTGCCGATACCATATATAACAAAGAAAAAATTATGGAGAAGATTGAGGAAGCGGAGAGGCAGCGCGCTGTGGTCGTGGTCTTTCCGGAGCTTTGTATTACCGGTTATAGCTGCGGTGATTTATTTTTCCAGGATACCTTGCTGGAGGAGGCAAAGCAGGCGTTGATTGAGGTTGCCGAGGGCACTGCCGGTAAAAATATGCTGGTGTTCGTGGGTCTTCCGCTTGCATATCGTGGCGGGCTTTACAATGTGGCGGCGGCGCTTTCTGGCGGCAGAATTTTGGGGCTTGTACCGAAGCAATGTATTCCCGGCTATAATGAGTTCTATGAGACGAGACATTTTACTGCGGGGATGGAGGAGCCTGTGGAAGTATTGCTGGCGGAAAACCTGCGTGTACCCATGGGCGGGCATCTGCTGTTTGTGCCGGATTGTCTGCCGGAGTTAAAAGTTGCGGCGGAAATCTGTGAGGATATTTGGTCACCGGAACCGCCTAGTATTTCCCATGCGCTTGCAGGGGCCAATCTGATAGTGAATTTGTCGGCGAGCAATGAGTTGACAGGAAAGGACTGTTACCGCAAAAGCCTAGTAGAAGGACAGTCTGCACGGTTGGTCTGCGGCTATGTGTACGCCAGCGCCGGAGATGGGGAATCTACACAGGACGTCGTATATTCTGCTCACAATATGATAGCGGAAAATGGCGTTATGCTGGCGGAAGCGGAGCGTTTTAAGAATCAGTCTATTTATGCGGAGCTTGATATACAGAGGCTAAATGGGCAGCGCAGGCGTATGACGACATTTTGCGGTGATAAGAAAGACTACCGGGAGCTGACGTTTCATCTAAAAAGGGAAGAAACGGAGCTTACACGTTTTATAGACCCGGCGCCGTTTGTGCCGGGGAAGGCGGAAAAACGCAGAAAGCGTTGCGAAGAAATTCTCTCTATTCAGTCGATGGGGCTCAAGAAACGATTGGAGCATACGAACTGTCGCTGCGCAGTCGTCGGGATTTCTGGGGGATTGGATTCTACGCTTGCTTTGCTTGTGACCGTGCGTGCCTTTGATTTGTTGGGCATGAAACGCAAAGGAATCTGTGCGGTGACGATGCCTGGTTTTGGTACGACGGATCGCACATATGACAATGCTGTGAATCTGGTGCGGTGTCTGGGCGCGGAGCTTATGGAGGTGGATATCCGGGAGGCTGTGCGGGTACATTTCCGTGACATTGGACAGGAAGAGAGCAGCCATGATGTTACTTATGAGAATGGACAGGCAAGAGAACGCACGCAGATTTTGATGGATATTGCCAATAAGCAAAATGGCATGGTGGTTGGCACTGGCGATATGTCGGAGCTTGCGCTCGGCTGGGCAACCTACAATGGCGACCACATGTCTATGTACGGCGTCAATGCTTCGGTGCCCAAAACGCTTGTCCGCCATCTTGTGCATTATTATGCAGACACATGCGATAGTCCTCAGCTTACCAAGATTCTTCTTGACGTTTTAGATACGCCGGTGAGCCCAGAACTCTTGCCGCCCAAAGACGGTCAGATTTCTCAGAAAACGGAGGACCTCGTAGGGCCATATGAACTTCATGATTTCTTTTTATACCATATGCTGCGCTTAGGGTTTGGACCGGAGAAAATTTTCAGGCTTGCTGTGCGTGCGTTTTGTGATGAAGATAACTTAGGCGGCAATCAATATACGCCGGAGATTATTTTTAAATGGGAAAAAATCTTTATCCGCAGATTCTTTAGCCAGCAGTTTAAACGTTCCTGTCTGCCGGACGGTCCTAAGGTCGGAACAGTGGCAGTTTCACCGCGCGGAGATTTGCGGATGCCGAGCGATGCCAGCGCAGACCTGTGGCTTGCACGTTTGGAAAGATGTAGACCGTAATTGTTAATATTTGCGAAGTGGCAAAAAATCTCTTGCGTATGCAGGAAGTGTTTTTTATAATATTTTAATAGAATATTTCTGGTTTGTTAATTGCAATTTTGTAAAGAATGCTTAAAATTAGAAATATGTTTGGATATGTGATTATAAATAAGCCGGAAATGAAATTTAAAGAATTTGACTTATATCAATCTTACTATTGCGGATTGTGCAGAGCGCTGAGAGACACATATGGTAGATTAGGGCAGATGACCTTGAGCTATGATATGACATTTGTGATTCTATTGCTTACGAGTCTCTATGAACCGGAGACGGTGGAAGATTTTCAAAGATGTGTAGCGCATCCTTTTGAAAAGCATCTTGCCAGAGTGAATAAGTTTTCACGGTATGGCGCGGACATGAATCTTTTGTTGTCTTATTACAAATGTCTGGATGATTGGCAAGATGAGCGTAAGGTGTCTAAGAAAGCGCTAGCGGCTTCTCTCAGCGGGCGATTTCAGAAGGTAGCAGCGGCGTATCCTGAGAAAGATTGCTTCATTCGTCAGAAGATGGAACAGATTCGCCGTTGTGAAGAAGAGCAGTGTACGAATCTTGATGAAGTGTCTGGATATTTTGGAGAAATTATGGCAAAGATTCTTGTGTATCGCCAGGATGAATGGGAGGCAGATTTGCGCCAGATAGGATTTTTCCTCGGCAAGTTCATTTATCTGATGGATGCTTTTGAGGATGTAGAGAAAGACGCGAAGACAGGAAATTATAATGTGTTTCTGCATGAGTACCAGAAGGAAGGGTTTGGACGGCGTACAGAGCAGATTTTAGGCATGATGATGGCGGAATGTTCACGTGCATTTGAACGTCTGCCCATCGTGGAGAATATAGAAATATTGCGGAATATTTTATATTCCGGCGTGTGGTGCCGTTATGAACGAGTGAAGTGCAAACGGGAAGGAAAGCAGTATGTATGATCCTTATACAGTCCTTGGTTTATCGAGGAATGCCACTGATGAAGATATTAAAAAAGCATATCGCTCCTTGAGCCGCAAATACCATCCAGATGCGAATGTCAATAATCCGCATAAGGAACAGGCGGAGGAGAAGTTCAAAGAGATCCAGCAGGCTTACCAGCAGATTATGTACGAGAAGGAGCATGGGGCCTCTGGCAGTTATGGGAACGCCGCCTACGGACAGCAGAGAGGCGGTACATATGGAGATTTCGGAGATTTTTTTGGTGGATTTGGACAGCCGAAACATACACGGGAGCAAGATTCGGAGAGCGTCTATAAGCGGGCGGCAGAGAATTATATCCGCAGTCGCCACTATAGGGAGGCGCTCAATGTGTTGAGCAGTATCAAGGATCGTGACGCTTACTGGTATTATCTGAATGCCATAGCGAATTCTGGTGTAGGTAATAATGTGGCGGCTATGGATTCTGCGCAGCGCGCGTTGGCAATGGAACCGGGGAATCGGCAGTATCAGCAATTGTACGCCAATCTTCAGAACGGTGGCAATTGGTATTATGGGCAGCGACAGAGTTATGGAAGCCCTGTTGGGGATGGAGGGAGTTTTTGCCTCAAGTTGTGCATAGCCAATATGATATGTAATCTCTGCTGTGGTGGAGGACGACTTTACTGCGGCGGTGGGCCATATATTTAAAATAGTACGAAAGCAAGTTATACTCATGGCAGATGTATCTGACGCTCAGTATAGCAGCGAAAATAGATAGCAGGTGAGCAAGATGGATTATATGGTGCTGTATTCTAGCAAAACTGGAAATACGAAGAAGGTAGCCACTGAGATTTTCAGTGCGCTTCCAGGTATGTCCAAGGACATGCAGAGTATAGATGAATATAGAGGGAAAGAAGCAGATATGTTCTTTATCGGGTTCTGGGTCAACCGAGGCACTTGCGATATTTCGGTGATTGACACGATGTCGGAGCTGCACGGCAAGAAGATTGCGCTGTTCGGCACCTGTGGTATGGGCAGTGATGAAAGATATTACAGGGACATAGAGAAGAAAGTAAATGTTTGGATACCGGATGACTGCGAATATTTAGGTATGTTTCTTTGCCAGGGGAAAATGCCGATGCAGATTCGGCAAAATTACGAGATTACCCGGGAAGATCCCAGGCAGGAAGCGTGCAGGAAGAAGCTGCTGCACAATTTTGACGAAGCAATATTTCATCCCAATGAGGAAGATTTGGCAGAAGCGAGGGCATTTGTGGAACGGGTGCTCGGGGAACACGGGAATGTCAGAGGATTTGATAGCAGATTAAAAAAAGGTTATTGAGATTATTGAATTATTATCCAAAGATAATATCCGTATATTTGATGAAGTTTTATATAGAAAGAAGCATCGGTACGTGGAATTTTCCAGTACCGATTTTTTTATCTTATAGGAAAGACCTTGTCACGCTAAAGCGTGAAAGTACCTTTCCTATAAGATAAAAATAATATGCGCACTCGTGCAAGAGGTATTAGTCGCTAACGCGACTGCACTCGGCGCAGCAAATCGTTCAAGCTTCTTATGAATGAGGGATTTAGGGAGTTGATGCGGACTTGTCCGCTTTGTTCTCTTATAGGAAAGACCTTTTCTAAGTTGTTCTAAAAATAACTGTTGACAAATAATATTATATAATATATAGTATTAAACATAAAATAGTAATATAAAAAATATAATATTGTACAATTGCAAGGAAGGAAAGGAGTGATGGAATGGTATTTAATACAGGTGCAGCTCTTTTGGACGCCATAGTTCTTGCCGTTGTGAGCAAAGAGAGAGAAGGCACATATGGTTACAAAATAACCCAGGACGTCCGACAGGCCATTGAGGTGTCGGAATCCACTCTGTATCCGGTGCTTAGACGGCTGCAAAAAGATGGTTGCCTGGAAGTCTATGATATGGAATGCGGAGGAAGGAACCGCAGGTACTATAAGATTACAGATCGAGGCAGCGCACAGTTGGACTTGTACCAGACGGAATGGGTAACTTATTCTTCTAAAATTTCAACGTTATTTTCGGGAGGAGAGCTGGCATGAGAAAAGAGGAATTTATGAGGCAGTTGGAAACGCTGCTGGCAGACATATCAGAGGAAGAGAGGCGCGAAGCGTTATCTTATTATTGGAGTTATTTTGAAGACGCAGGGGAGGAAAATGAAGAGCGCATTCTCAGGGAACTGGAATCTCCCAAGAAGGTGGCGGCAACGATTAAAGCGGATTTGAAGATGGAACAGGGAGCGGAATCTGCCGTTTATACGGAGCACGGTTTTGAAGATGCGCGGTTTCAGGAGATTCATCAGGAGATAGACGTCAAAGAGAAGCCGGAACAGGAACAAGGAGGTTATTGGGAGCAGGCGAAGCAGAAGTTCAGCAAGGGGAAAGATGGCGAGGATGAAGATCGTACGCTGAAGATTGTGTTGATTGTAATTGCGATTGTACTTACGAGCCCGATTTGGTTAAGCATTTTAAGTGGAGTAGTGTCTGTGATCGCAGGGCTGCTTGGTGCAGTGGTTGGTTTTATAGGCGTGGCTTTTACACTTTATATTGTTGGTGGTGTACTGTTTGGCGTTGGTATTGGGGAGTTTGCAGTAGGCGGTATCGCGGCAGGATTTGCGTTGTTGGGAGCTGCACTCTTAGTTTGGGCGTTTGCGATATTGACAACCGTTCTCTGCGTATGGATTTGCGGTAAGGGTCTCCCGTGGCTTTGGCGGGCAATTGTAAAACTTTGGAAAGAGATATTTCCGGGAAAGGAGCGGGCAATATGAAACATTTTATTAAATTCGCGTTGATTTTGTCTTTAGTATTGGTAGTTCTTGGCAGTGTTTGCTGCACAGTTAGTTTTGGTATAGGCTTTAATTACAGTGATTTCTGGGCGGATGTGGAGGATGGAAAATACAGTTTTGGACCTATTTCTGAGGTAGGAGACGCAATTTGGCGCAATGGAGATAACTGGAGGGATGATGGCGTGAATTGGAAGAGTGCATCGACAAATGAGTATGCGTTTTCATGGAATGGTGAAGGTGAAGAACGAATTACCCGCTTGGATTTGGATGTTTATTATGGAAAAGTGAGAATGGAAGAATATGATGGCGATGAAATTCAAGTGAGGGTGGAGTACCGTAAGAAGAATCATCGGCGCAAGGTAGAGGCATATAATGATGGCGGTATCTTGAAAATTCAGGAGACGGGTAGTAAACGCAGCAAAAATAATGACAGTACGAGAATTACAATTGGCATTCCGGCAGAAATGATGACAGGGACACAAATATTAGAGGCAATTTCTCTAAAGCAGGACGCAGGAGCAATTTATACGGATCTGCCGCTGAAAGCAGAGAAAATCAGCATAAATGTCAATGCTGGAGAGTGTTTGGCATATGAAAAGCTGACGGCGCTGACGGAATTCCGTGCAGATGTGGGCGCTGGAGAAATTGACTTGGAAGCGATAGAAGCTCCTGAGGTAACTTTAAATGCCGACGTAGGGCAAATTGATACGGAAGCGATTACCGCAGATAATCTGTATATAGATTGTGGCATTGGTTCCATAGACGCGCAAGTATGCGGAAGGGAGAAGGATTATAATTATAGGATTTCCTGTAGTATTGGCGAGGTGTCAATCGGTGACCACGATTTCCATGCAATTGGCGCTAAGAAAGAAATAGATAATTCTGCGAATAAAATGATCCAGGTTGATTGTAAGATAGGAGAAGTGGAAGTTTCTTTTGATGATTAAATACTGACGCTTCAAAAATTATGGCAAGATAGTAATAATTTTATAACAAGCATAAAAGAAGAGGCTGCTGCAATGCAAAGTTGTTGAATGGAACTTAGTGTTGCGGCAGCTTCTTTAATAAAACAAATCTATCAACGCAGATATGAAGGTTCAATATTACATGGCATATCCGCATTTTTTGTAGGCGGCGGTAAAGAGTATTGCAGAAAGTACGATATTTACAGCCATGATGCAGACAGTTTCCATTCCTATATCAAGGTTGCTTATTTGCGCGAGCATAAGACTGACTTGTTGGGAGTAGGAAAACTTTGCTATTTTGGCAATGGTCTCGTTAAAGAGTGATAGCATGGGCAAGAAGGCAAAGACCATCATTACAGGAAGGGTAATCGAAGTCGCCATCATCTGTGTTGTGCTGCATGTACCGATTGCTGCGCCGATGAGCAGAGAAATTAAGATGCCGATTGCCATGATACTTATAAAGACGAGGCGTTCCTGTATGGAATATTTGCCGACAGCACAGATGACGACTGCGCCCATGATGCAGATGAACCATACATAAATGCCGATGCCCAGTAAATATTCCTGAGGTTTTACGTTCGACATCATTAATACGCGGAGTGTGTTTTTTTCTTTTTCCTCGGAAATGATGGCCGCCATACTTGTCAGCGGGGCCATGCCTATGTACATGGTGGCAAAAAGATTTACAAAGAAATTTTCTGGCATTTCTTCAATTTTGATAGAATTGGACATAATGAGCGTAAATATGGGAAACATGATAAATTGGATGAAAATGGTCTTATTTTTCAGCGTGTCCTTGATTTGTTTTATAAAAATAGCTTTGATGTTATTCATCTTCGTTCAACCCCTTTCCGGTAAGTTCAATAAAAACAGTTTCCAGCGTTGGTTCTGTAGAGTGGATAGAAGTAATTATATCTTTTTCAAGATATTCTTTGACGGCCAGAGCAGAGGAGCTATTATTTTCTAAGACCACATTTTTGCCATCGTTAAGCGTTATCCTAAGTTTGTTTAGGTGATTGTATTTTTGGCAGATTTCCGTGGGATTTCCGATTTCGATAATCCTGCCCTCACCCAGCAGAGCGACTTGGTCGCACAGACTTTGTGCCTCGTACATATTATGTGTGGTAAGAAAGATGGTGCATCCCTGTTTCTTCTGTTGGCAGAGCGTATGGTGAATTTCTCTTGTCGTCACAGGGTCAAGTCCGGCAGTCGGCTCGTCGAGAAAGAGGATTTTGGTGTCGTTCATGAAAGCTCTTGCCAGTGACAGGCGGTTTTTCATGCCTTTGGAAAGTTTTGCAACGGCTTTGTTTCTGTCCTCATACAACCCAATTTCCTTTAAGATATCGTTGATTCGATGGCGAGAAACATGGAGTATATCTGCATAAAAGGACAGGTTGTTGTATATCGACAGGCGGTCATATAGCCCTAAATTATCCATCATGGCGCCAATTTGTTTGCGCTCTTTGGCGCTCAGCTTGCGGGTGTCCCTGCCCAAAAGTTCAGCGGTTCCGTTATCTTGCGAAAGCTGTCCAGTCAATATTTTAATCAAAGTGGTTTTTCCTGCTCCCGAGGGACCGAGCAGGCCGAAGACTTCGCCCTTTTTTACTTGAAAGCTTACCTTGTCTAAGACTTGATGTTCGGAAAAACTATGGGAAATGTTTTCCGCTCTCAAAGTATAGAGCGTTTTGCCGACGTTGACGTCTGTCTTTCGTTTGGTGTTTAAGGTATCGTTCATTTCATCAATTCTCCTTTCTTTTTCAGACGTTGTAAAGCTTCCTCCATCCGTCTGTTTTCTGATTTTTCTTTGATTACCATCACGAGGTAGCTTCCCACAAAAGAGAGGCCGAAGCAGAGAAGGAACATTGCCCATGGCTGCCACATATCTATGGGGAACCACGCGAAAGCGACGGCAAAAATAGCAATTATGGAGATAATGGAGGCTAACATACTTAATGTTCTTAACCAGATCGCCATAGTTTTGATGAAAGTGTCTGTAAAAAACAAATAACGCGCCCCTGTGATCAGGAAAGAAACGCAGAGAAATTGCAAGCAGGTACCGACGGGGATGCCGCGATTTCCAAGTGCGAACATGGAAGACATGCTTTGTGCGGAATCTCCGAAAATAAGGCAAAATATATTTAATATCAGTGTATTAAATCCGAATATCGTAAGTATCTGCGCCAGATAGTCAAAAATTGTTCTTTTTTCTTCCATAAATTACATCACTCCTAATCTTTTTTTCAATTCTTCGGCATACTGCCTGGAAGCTATAATCTGTTCTCCGCCCGCCATAGTGATGCGGATTCTCCTGTTAATATCAGCTCTCAATGATTGAATATCTTGTAAATGAATCAAAAATGATTTGCTTACGCGCAGAAAGCCGTATTCCTCAAGCTGTCCTTCCAATTCGTAAAGACGGTAATCGGACTCGTACACGTCTTTGCGCGTGTAGATAAAGCATTTTCTATCTATGCTCTCAATATAAATAATCTGCGCAATGTCCAGAAAAAGAATTTCTCCGTCTTTTTTGACAGTCAATTGATGGTTAATCATGCGCAGTGACGCCAGAATTTTTTCGACGTCGGGCGTCAGCCGTTTACAGGTAACTACAATGTCCAGATCGTTTGCGTTTTCATCCACGATAATCTCTATCTTCAAAGTTCCACCGCCTTTCTTCACTTATTATACGCAATAATTGCAGCTTATCAATCATTCGAGACATAAGATGCCGTATTTCCTGCATAAGTTGCAATATAGAGCGGATGTGTTATACTGAATGAAACAATTTTGCCTGTGCGGTTGTGCTTCACGGCGTCCACCATATGAAAATTGGAGGAATGAGAGAAAAATGGAAACACAAATGAAATTGCAAGGATTGATCATTTCCCTGCGGGAACTGAATATTGCCAAAGAGGAGGATAATGAACGATTCGTTATGGAGGACGGGTTGACGGAACTTTTAGACGGTTTGTACCGTTATGGCGTGCAGATTGTCAACCTGGATATGTTTGGTGCGGACAACGGAGAGAAACTTCTAACAGTGCTAAACCTTCATAGCTTAACGCCGGAATGTTGTCTGCTGCTCGCAGCGACAGACCGTGTTCTCTCTATTATAGAAGGAATGGATATGGCGGCCTGTGGCTACCTCAACCCGAGGATTCCCGGTCAAAAGCTTTCTGCGGCTAAGGTGTTGGTGGAAAGCTTTGAGGAAGTGGATTTTCATTTTCTGGAACGCGTGTATCAGCGTGAGCACGGGCTGCCGTGGACGGCGATAGAGACAAGGCGGTGTTTTCTGCGTGAAATAACGCTGGCAGATTTGGACAATTTGTATGAACTATACGAGGGCAAAAGCATCACGCAATATATGGAAGGATTGTATGAAGAACGGGCGAAGGAGGAAGAATATACGAGGGCGTATATTGAAAATATGTATTACTTTTACGGCTATGGAATGTGGCTTGCCATTGATAAAATTACCGGAAAGCTCATAGGACGCGCAGGGCTCAATTGTTTGGAGCTCCATGGGGAGCCGGCGTTGGAGATGGGGTATGTAATTGGTGAGGAATTTCAGAATCAGGGTTACGCCACAGAGCTTTGCCGGGAAATTATACATTTTGCGCAGAAGGAAACGGAGTTTGACAATCTGCACTGTTTGATACATAAAGATAATGGCATTTCCATCCATCTGGCAGAAAATCTGGGATTTTCCTGGCAGGAAGAGCTGAAAGTGCAGGGAAAAATGCTGCAAAGGTATACGAAATCACTGGAAAGAAACAGGACAAAGTCTATTGATATTGTGCTTGACAATTGAATGGCAAAAGAATAATATTACTTACATAAAGAGTGGGTGAAAAATAACAGGAAAGATCCTGATAATGATAGATTGTAACTAATAATCCGGGAATGTTTGTTTAACTTTTCAAACATTTTGTGGGGGGATAAGTTTAACGAAAGGGGAAACTTTATGAAGAGCAAAAAGATAATCCAACGTTTTGTAGCTATAGTGATCATTATTTCATTGATAACCCAAGATTTTTCATTTACTTCCAATGCTAATTCTAGTGATGACAATGTTGAAACTGTTTATGTGGATGGTATTGAGTTTAATGTTGTCGAGAACAAAGATGGAATTGAGATTAATGGAGAATATGAAGGTGAAGTGGTGAATGTTTCATATTCAGGAGAGGAGAATGTTGATGTTTCTATTGAAAATGATTATTCTCAGGATGATTATACGTTAGTGTTTGATGATTTTAATGATGTTGCTGACGAGTTAATTGACGATATTGACATTGATGCTTTTATTGATGCTGATTCATATGCTGATTCAATAGAAGAGGAAATTAGTACAATTGAAATTGAAGATGTTTTAGAAGATCATCCGGTTGAGATTTACGATGAGAACAATGAATTGGTGGATACTGTAGATTTTCAGGGGTATGAAGGGCAAGTAACTATTACAGTTGCTGGAACGGCTAGCTATTATATTCTTAGTGCAATAGCAACTTTTATATTCACATATCAAGTATATACAATAATTAAAGCTTCAACCGCATCAAAAAGTAAGGCTAAACGAAAAGGTGGAGTAGCGATTCCTAAAGAACAAGTTCCGAGAAGACGTAAAAAAAATAAAAAAGTGAAGGGTAAAAATGGAAGTTTGCCGACAACTGGAAGACCTGATTCGAGTACAGATTTATATAGTAAAAATGGGAAAAAACTATATCAAAGGCGATTCTACGATAGAAAGGGAAAAGTTTTTTTAGATATTGATTTTAGTCATGGCGGTAAGCATACATTTCCGCATGCACATTATTGGATATGGTATTAAAGAATATAATCTTTATTCTCGCGAGCAATGTACCCACTTAGGGAAATAGCTATGTTAAGTGCCCTGCGGGTATACATGGCTATCTTTCTAAGTGCCCTGCGGGTGCGAATCCCCCAACCCTTGGGGCGGACTTACTAAGAACAAGCTAGGTATATCCGTCAGCTTGCTGCGGGATATTTGATTGATATATTCTCATTTTTTTGTGGTAGAGAGAATGTAAATAAGAAAAAATTTTTATAAGATATTAAAATCTCCTGTGTTGGAATAGTAAAAATTTTATAATGCTATTTTGGTACAGGAGATAATATGTAGATAATATTTAAGAAACTCAATTTATTATCTTGCAGGAAATATGAAAATATAGGAAGAGTATATAATAGGGAAAACAGCCCAAATTAAAGAGTTCATTATGTATCTCTCTTAATTAGGTTGATAGTATAAGAAGGATATTATGAATAATAAAGCAAGAATAAGAATAGTTAGTTTTTGTATGATAGGTATAGTTGTTTTTAGTGTACATACATATTTAAATAATATTATATTGATATCAAAAACTAATTTAAACAATGAAATATATGGAATCATTGATGATTCATTACCAAAGGAAATAGAAAATGTTATATATATAAAATCTGATTATAATAGTCAAAAAGCAGAATCTCATGGTGAAAAATTGTGTGAGTTTGCAAATAACAATTATAAGAATTTTAAAATTTATTATTATAGTGCAGAAGTAGATGGAAAAATCAATTCACAAAGTATAATTCGTGGATTAAATGAGCTGATAAATAAGAATGTAAAAAAAATAAATATAAGTTTAAGTAGTAAAATATACTCAGATGACTTGCAGAATTGGATTAGTGAACACAAAGATATTAAAATATATGCAAGTTATAATAACAGAATTAATACTTATGATTACCCAGCAATGTATGAAGAAGTGATTGCTTCTGGGGAGTATAATGAAATAACACAATTTAAAGAAATAGATGTGAAATATAGGTCGCAAAATATCATAGGACTTACTCCGTTAAAGAAATATTCCGGGAATTCATTTCTTTCTTTGGTGAGTATGTTTGATAATAAGTAGTATTGAGGAAGGTGAATGTGTTATGAATATACAGGATAATATGGTAAAAGAGTTATTTGAAAATAAATCAATTAAAGCCTTAAAGTATCTTATTGAATGTGGAAGAGAATTAGAATTTAATTATAATAATAAAGACGGCTTCATCAGTAGAGATAATTCAGATAGTTTTGTTTCTGTTTGGATTGATAAAAATGAACAATCGTTTGATAGTATTGATGAACTTATAGAAAAAGCTAAGATTGATAATATCTTATTTAAGGATGCCTGGAAGGAAATCGTATTAGATGTTCTATATTAAAAAACTACAGGATATATAGAATCTATCTTTTAAGTCTGTGTTGGGATGCGGCAAATGCATGAAAAAATAAATTGTGAAGGCACCTCTTTTCACATAAAAAAGTAAAGGGGTGCTGCTAATAGAAGAATTTACCAATAAATAAGTATAAAAATCAAGGCTGAAAGGTTACGCATTTGTTGTGGGAAAGAAAATAAACCGTTGATTTTTTCAAAAAATTTATCTATAATGTAGATTACCTATAATTTTACAAGGACGGCAGAACAGGCGGGATGGTGAGATGCTTATGGAAGATGGGAAGAATATTCAGTTGGAACAACGGCAGGAAGTGGAAGCGCAGGCAGGGCAGATTAAACCGACGAAGGAGTTTGTAAGTCCGGAGAGCTTGTATGACGAGCTGATTGCAAGTGTGAGACGCTATCATCCTTCGACGGATATTTCACTAATTGAAAAAGCATACAAAATTGCGGACGAGGCGCATAAGGGACAGGTGCGTAAGTCAGGCGAGGCATACATTATCCATCCGCTTTGCGTGGCGATTATTCTTGCAGAGTTAGAACTGGACAAAGAGACGATCGTGGCTGGTATTCTTCATGATGTCGTAGAAGATACCGTGATGACGGAAGAAGAGATTGCCAAAGAGTTCAGTGAGGAAGTGGCGCTTTTGGTTGACGGCGTTACCAAGCTGGGACAATTGCCTTATGAGGCGGATAAGGTTGAGGTACAGGCAGAGAATATGCGCAAGATGTTTCTTGCCATGGCGAAGGATATTCGTGTGATTCTGATTAAACTTGCCGACCGCCTGCACAATATGCGTACCCTCAAGTATATGAGGCCGGAGAAGCAAAAAGAGAAGGCAAGGGAGACCATGGACATCTATGCACCCATTGCACAGCGTCTCGGCATTTCTAAGATAAAGATCGAATTAGACGACCTTTCTTTGAAATATCTTGAACCAGACGCGTATTATGATTTGGTAGAGAAGATAGCGCTTAGAAAGAGCACGCGTGAAGAATATGTTGAACAACTGGTGAACGAAGTGAAACAGCATATTTCCAAAGCGGGCATAAAGGCGGCGATTGACGGCCGCGCCAAACATTTCTTTAGTATCTATAAGAAAATGGTGAACCAGGATAAGACACTGGATCAGATTTTTGATTTATTTGCAATTCGCATAATTGTTAAGTCAGTCAAGGACTGCTATGCAGCGCTTGGCGTAATCCATGAAATGTATAAACCGATTCCGGGCAGATTTAAAGATTATATTGCTATGCCAAAGCCCAATATGTACCAGTCATTGCATACGACGTTGATTGGACCAACTGGGCAGCCTTTTGAGATTCAAATCCGTACGTTTGAAATGCATCGTACGGCAGAATATGGCATTGCCGCGCACTGGAAGTACAAGGAAGCGGCCAATGGCAATAAGACGGAAGAAAAGACGCAGGAGGAAGCTAAGTTAAGCTGGCTCAGACAGATATTGGAGTGGCAGAAGGATATGTCTGACAACCGTGAGTTTATGAGCCTTCTGAAAAGCGATTTGGATCTGTTTTCTGATACAGTATTTTGTTTTACACCGTCCGGCGACGTCAAGAACCTGCCCAAAGGTTCCACACCTATAGATTTTGCCTACAGCATCCATTCTGCGGTAGGTAATAAAATGATTGGCGCCAAAGTGAATGGCAAATTAGTCAATATTGATTATGTGATACAGAATGGGGACAGGATTGAGGTTTTGACTTCGCAGAATTCGCGGGGGCCCAGTCGCGACTGGCTTAACATTGTTAAGAGCACGCAGGCGAAGAATAAGATTAATCAGTGGTTTCGCAGTGAATTTAAAGAGGAGAATATTTCCAAAGGAAAGGAACTTTTGTCGCAGTACTGCAAGTCGAAAGGTATTAACTGGCCGGATGTGAACCAGTCTTCTTACCAGAGTCGTATCATGCGCAAATATGGTTTCCGGGATTGGGAGTCTGTTTTGGCAGCCATAGGACATGGCGGGCTCAAGGAAGGACAGATTATCAATAAGATGTTGGAATATTATCAGGAAGACCACTCGATTGCCCTGACGGATGATGACGTTCTCAAAATTGTAGAGAGCGGCGCAGGCAATTCGTCTTCCGGCGGTAATAGAGAGAGACACGGGAAAGCGCATTCTAAGAGTGGGATTGTCGTGAAGGGGATTGATGACGTGGCAGTGCGTTTTTCACGCTGTTGTGCGCCGGTGCCTGGGGATGAGATTGTCGGCTTTGTCACTAGGGGAAGAGGAATTTCTATTCATCGCACAGATTGTATTAATGTTGTCAATCTTTCGGAACTGGACCGCGAACGTCTTTTAGATGCAGAATGGCAGACTGGAGAGTGTAGCGAGAGATGTTATATGGCGGAGATTAAGCTCTATGGAAATAATCGTACTGGTCTGCTGGTCGATATTTCCAAGATTCTCACGGAGCGCCAGATTGATATTGACTCCGTGCATTCCTCCACCAGCAAACAGGGGATTGCCACTATCACGTTGGCTTTCCGCACCAAGGGCAAAGACGAATTGAACAGCTTAGTCGAGAAGCTACGCCAAGTGGAAAGTATTATAGACATTGAGAGGACTAGAGGGTAATATCATTTATAAAAGCGTGTAACGTCTGTGAAGATTTCAGATGTTACACGCTTTCTATTCAGAACAAAGCGGACAAGTTCGCATATCATTTTAACACAAAAGAGACATGTCCTCTCAAATAGAAGTCATGTCTCTTATTGAATCGGGGTAACAGGATTCGAACCTGCGACCTCACGGCCCCCAGCCGTGCGCTCTAGCCAAGCTGAGCCATACCCCGAAAATGTAAATTAATTATCTGTGATGCAAAAATCATTCTATCATAGGGGACAAGGGATGTCAACCTTTAAAATTTTAAAAGCAAAAAATGTCTATAATTTTGACTAATTATTTGACTTTGAGTGAAATAGATTTATAATAAAAGAGACAACATAAGAGAAAGGCAATTTAATTATGAAGGAGACAAAGAAGACAGGAATTGGATGGCTGGGAGTATGGATTACATCTGGGGTTATTCTGATGCTTCTTCTGATATACTTAGGGTTTGCGCTCTTTTACAGCACGCATTTTCTACCAGGAACGGTTATCAATGGCGTAACCGCGTCCGGAGATACCGTAAAGGACGTGGAGTGGACAATTACGCAGGAAATTGAAAAGTACGAGATTAAGATAAATGCACGTCAAGGCAAGACAGAGGTTCTTGCAGGGGTAGATATTGGCGTTATGCCGATTTTTGACGGTAGCTTAGAGCGGGAGTTACAAAAACAGAATTGTCTGGCATGGCCGACGGCTTATTTTCACGAATCTGAGATTGAAGTAGAGACTATGGTTGATTTCAGTGAAGCGAAATTAAAACGCCAGGTGAATGAACTTGAGATTATGGATAAAGATAAGATGCAAAAGCCCAAGGATGCCAGAGTTTCAGATTATTCTAAGGAGAACATGTACACAATTATCCCAGAGGAGCAGGGGACGAAGGTTAAGAAGAAAAAGTTTCTCAAAGCGCTGAAACGTGCGATTGTCAAGCTTGAAGATTCTCTTTCGCTGGAAAAAGAAGACTGTTATGTGAAACCGAAAGTTACTGCAAAGTCTAAGAAGTTAAAGAGACTTGTGAAGAATATGAACCATTATGCACGCGCAAAGATCACCTATTTGTTTGGTAAGGAACAGGAAGTGTTAGACGGAGACGAAATCAGCCAGTGGATTACGGTGGACGAACAACAGCAGGTCAGTGTTTCAGGAGAGCAGATTGCTGCCTATGTGAACCGTTTGGCGGATAACTGGGATACGGCGGGCAAGTCCAGAAAGTTCAAAACTTCTTATGGGAAGAAAGTAGAAATTGACGGCGGGGAATACGGATGGAAAATTGATCGGGAGAAAGAAACGCAAGCGCTGACAGAACTGGTGGAAGCGGGCAAGGTGGTTGCAAGGGAGCCGGAATATGAGAAGACGGCAAACAGCCCTGGTAAGAAAGATTATGGAGATACTTATGTGGAAGTCAATCTGACAGCGCAACATCTAATCTACTATAAGGATGGGGAACTGGTTGTGGAATCTGATTTTGTCTCGGGAAATGAGGCGAAAGGTTGGAGTACGCCGACGGGAACATTTGCGCTCTATTATAAAGAGAGAAATCGCACGCTGAGAGGCCAAGGGTATGCCAGTCCGGTATCTTTCTGGATGCCGTTCAATGGTGGCGTGGGATTTCATGATGCAAAATGGCGCGGAAGCTTTGGCGGAGATTATTACAAATGGCGCGGTTCTCATGGGTGTATCAACCTGCCCTATAGTGCGGCAAAGACGTTGTACGATAATATTGACGGTGGTTGTGCTGTTTTAGTCTATACGTTGCCTGGAACGGAAGGCAAGAAGCCAAAGATATAAGAAGCGGGGTGTAGTGGTGGAACAGTCTAATGAGAAAAAACTGACAATTTCAGATGTGGCAGAGGCGCTCGGTGTGTCCAAAACTACAGTGTCGCGGGCGATTTCTGGAAAGGGACGAATCGGAAAGGCAACCAGGGAGCGCGTACTCGCTTATATTGAGGAACATAATTACAAGCCAAATGTTCTCGCAAAGGGCCTTGCACAGTTAAAGACTTACAACATCGGTGTCATGCTGCCGGAAGATTATACGGTGGTAGATTTACCGTTTTTTCAGTCCTGTCTGGTAGGGATTGAGGAGACGGCAATCAGTATGGATTATGATATATTGCTGACAATGAGCAGGGGGAGGGATTGTGCTCAGCTTGTGCGTATGGTGGAGAATCACAAAGTGGATGGTGTTATTCTCATGCGCACGTTTACAGAGGACGCCCATGTAGAATATTTAAAATCCCAGAATATCCCGTTTGTCACAGTGGGAAGCAGCAATTATGATGGAGTGATCCAGGTGGATAATGACCATCAGGCGGCCTGTCGGGAGTTAGTTTCCATTCTATTAATGAAACAGATGAGGCGCATTGGGCTGATTGGCGGGATTGAGACGCATGTGGTGACGCAGAATAGATTACAAGGGTATTTGGACGCCTATGAGCAGGCGGGCATTCCCGTCAGCGAAGAGATTATCCATGTAAATGTAGAAAAAGAGATCATGATAGAACGCGCTGTGGAGAAGTTACTGACGGAAGGCGTAGATTGTATTGTGTGCATGGATGATGCGGTCTGTATTCATGTGCTGAATCAGCTATGTAAGCAGAAGATTTCTATTCCGGACCAGATGAAGGTGGCGTCGTTTTATGACAGTTCTATCCTGGGGAATAATATTCCGTCTATCACATCGCTTTCCTTTAATGCCAGAGAGCTTGGGACAGCAGCGTGCAAAGTATTGATGGAACTAATAGACGGTAATGAAGTAAACCCGCGAACGTTGTTGGGGTATGAGGTCATTCTTAAAGATTCTACCAAATAGAAATTTAGTAAATACAATCGGTAAAATACGACAAAAATCTGGGTAAATTTACTAATGAATTCAGTAAAACCGGAAAAAAGCCGCTATGCCTTGATTTTACAGGGATAGAGGCGGTTTTGCAGGTGAAATTATTTTGGCGAAAGTCTGAAATGTATAGTGGATTATAACGGAATAATATTACAAATGCTGGGGAAACATAGTAATAGTGACGAAAATTTCTTAGACAGAATATACAAAAAAGCGAGTAAAAAACTGGAAAGTGTTGACATTGACATCAATTCCTATATTTGGTAAACTAAACTCGTAGAGCAACCGTTTGCGCAATGTATGCGCATCGGTAAAAAAACATAAAGTTTTCACGGGAGGGAAACCAATATGAAAAGAAAAATTTTAAGTGCATTGCTCTGTGTAGCAATGACAGCAACCATGTTGGCTGGATGCGGCAATAAGGCTGATGATTCCACTAACGACGCAAATCAGGAAACAACAGACGATGCAGCAGGAGACGACGCAACAGCAGGAGATGATGCAGCAGAAGGCGATGACGCAGCGGCAGGAGATGATGCAGCAGCGGGCGGCGATAAGTTGACGGTATGGTGCTGGGACCCGGCATTCAATATTTTCTCCATGGAAGAGGCTGGCAAAGTTTATCAGGCAGACCATCCAGACTTCAATGTTGAAGTAACTGAGACACCTTGGGAAGATGTACAGACTAAGTTGACTACCGCAGCAACCAGTGGTGATTTATCCACATTGCCGGACATTATCCTCATGCAGGATAACGCATTCCAGAAGAATGTAATTTCTTATCCAGATGCATTTATTGATTTGACAGACAGCGGCATTGATTTCGCACAGTTTGGTGAAGCTAAAACAGCTTATTCTGTTGTAGAAGGCAAGAACTATGGTGTTCCGTTTGACAACGGCGCTGTAATCGCAGCTTACAGGACAGACATTTTAGAGCAAGCTGGCATGAAGATTGAAGACTTTACAGACATTACTTGGGATGAGTATCTTGAGAAAGGCAAGACCGTTCTTGAGAAAACTGGCAAACCGTTACTTTCCTGCCAGGCTGGTGAGTCTGACGTTATCATGATGATGATGCAGTCTTGCGGCGCTTCTTTGTTTGACGATGAAGGCAATCCTGCACTCGTTGGCAACGCTGCTTTGAAGAAGGTTATGGAAACTTATGCAGCTCTGAAAGAAGCTGGCGTATTGGTAGAGGTTAATGACTGGGATCAGTACATTTCCACTATGACAACTGAGACAGTTGCAGGTACTATCAATGGATGCTGGATTATGGCTTCTATCAAGACAGCAGAAGACCAGAGCGGAAAATGGGCTATTACCAACATGCCAAGTCTTGTAGGCGTAGATAACGCTACAAACTATTCTAACAATGGTGGTTCTTCTTGGGCTATTACAGCAAACTGCCAGAATGTTGAATTAGCAAAAGATTTCTTGAAGAGCACATTTGCAGGAAGCGTAGAGCTTTATGAGAACATTATTAGCTGTGGCGCACTTGCTACTTATCTGCCGGCTGGTGATTCTGATGTATATGCTAAGGGCGATGATTTCTTCGGCGGAGACGCTGTATCTGCTAAGATTGTAGAGTTTGCAGGCAAGACACCGAGTAACAACACAGGTGTATTCTACTATGAAGCACGTGATGCTGTAGCAAGTGCTATGCAGAATATCGTAGGCGGAGCAAGTGTTGATGATGAACTTCAGCTTGCACAGGAGACCATTGAGTCACAGATGCAGTAAGAACATTTATGTAATGTGAATAGAAACAGCTTGGGGGGGACAGCAGTCGCTGCCCCCCCTAACTGACTAAAGGGGGATACGGATGTGAGTCAAGTGAAAGAACCCAAAAAAAGAAAAATGTCTCTTGAGAGAAGGCATAATTTGACCGGTTGGGCATTTTTGACACCTGCAACGCTTATGATTGCGGTTATGAGTTTTTGGCCCATGATTCAGGCTTTCATTTTATCTCTGCAAACAGGTAAGGCGAACAATTTGAAGTTTGGCGATCCGCTTGCTAACTATGTTCGTATGTTCAGAGATAACGTCTTTATGGCATCTTTAGGTAATACATTTTTATATCTGATTATTCAGGTGCCAATCATGCTTATTCTGGCTTTGATATTGGCATCTATGTTGAATAATAAGGATCTGCGGTGTAAAGGTTTGTTCCGTACGGCGATTTTCCTGCCGTGTGCGACATCGCTGGTATCTTATGCAATTATTTTCCGTTCCTTGTTTGGTGTGGACGGTTTTATTAATACAGTATTAATAAATCTTGGAATTTTAAATACAGGATATAACTTCCTGGGTCATGCGACGAGTGCAAAGATTGTTATTATCATTGCCCTTGTTTGGAGATGGACGGGATATAATATGGTATTTTATCTGTCCGGTTTACAAAATATAGAATATTCTGTGTATGAGGCAGCTAAGATTGACGGTGCAAGTCCGATGCAGACGTTTTTCAAGATAACAGTTCCATTGCTGAAGCCGACGATTCTTTTGACGGCAATTATGTCAACGAACGGAACATTGCAGTTGTTCGACGAGTCTCTCAACTTGACAAAGGGCGGACCTGCAAATGCTACGATTACGATGTCTCATTATATTTACAATATGTCCTTTAAGTATGTGCCCACCTTCGGGTATGCGGCAGCGATGTCCTTCCTTATCTTCATTTTGGTGGCAATCCTGGCATTTGTGCAGATGAAAGTAGGTGATAAGCGTGACTAAGGCAAAGATAATGAAGGTTTTAATGTATATTGTTTTAACTATCGTTTCACTGATTTCAGTATTCCCGCTTTACTGGATGTTAATCAGTGCCACCAACAAGAGCGTGGATGTCAGCAGAGGCGCGTTGCTTCCGGGGACGGCTCTGATTGATAACTGGAAATCCTTGCTCTCCCAGTCGCCGGTAGGCACCGCAATGATCAACTCTTTTAAATATGCGATTATTTTAACAATCCTTGCATTGGTAATTTGTTCTCTTGCAGGATATGGATTTGAGATTTACCATGATAAAGGCAAAGATGCAGTAATGTCTATCTTGCTTCTGGGAATGATGGTTCCTTTTGTGGCAACGATGATTCCGCTGTTCCGTATGTTTTCATCCGCTAAGTTATTGAATACAACGATTGCAGTTATCATGCCGACAATTTCTACACCGTTCCTAATCATGATGTTCCGTCAGAGCGCCCGGAGTTTTCCGCATGATATCATTGAGGCGGCGCGGATAGACGGTTTGAATGAGATTCAGATTTTTTTCCGCATGTTTATTCCGACTATGAAATCTACTTATGCGGCAGCGATGACGATTACATTTATGAACGCATGGAACAACTACTTATGGCCGAAGGTAATCTTGCAGAAGGAAGAAACCTTCACAATGCCGATGCTTGTTGCAAACTTGACGGAGGGTTATGTTACAGACTATGGCGTTTTGATGTTAGCGGTTCTGTTATGTAGTTTGCCAACCGTAATTATTTTCTTCTTATTGCAGAAGAGTTTTGCAGAAGGTATTACCGGAGCAGTCAAATAATAGAAGTATATGTTCGACAGCACTTTATCTCTTGTGACGGTTCTAAGTGCCAGTGGCGCTTATTGATGATAACCGGAGCGGGAGCGTAGATAAAAGCCCGCAATGTTTTGCGGGCTTTTGTTCATCTTAATGATTATAAAAAAATTAAAATCTCTGGAGGTACGATATGGTAAAATTTGATTATGGAAAAGTAAAAGATCCTCTCATATTTGCAGAAAATCGTGTGGAGGCTCATTCCGACCACATTTGTTATGCGTCTTTGGAGGAATTAAAAGAACAAAAGAGCAGTTTGCGTCATTCTTTCGATGGTCTTTGGAAGTTTTCTTACAGTAGGAATTATCAGTCTGCCATCCAGGGATTTGAAGCGGCAGAGTATGACTGTAAATCCTGGGCGGATATCCGAGTGCCTGCACATATTCAGATGGAAGGGTATGATGCGCCTCAGTATGCGAATACCCAATATCCCTGGGACGGAAGAGAAGATATTAAAGCGGGGGAAATTCCAGAATTTTTTAATCCGGTGGCGAGTTATGTCAAATATTTTTATGTTCCAGAGCAGATGAAAGACAGGCCGTTGTACATTTCTTTCCAAGGCGTGGAGAGCGGTATGGCTTTATGGTTGAATGGGACTTATGTGGGTTATAGCGAGGACAGTTTTACGCCGTCAGAATTTGAGTTGACGCCCTATTTGGTGGAGGGAGAGAATAAACTGGCGGTGCAGGTCTTTAAATGGACAGCATCAAGCTGGTGTGAGGATCAGGATTTCTTCCGTTTCTCAGGAATCTACCGCAGCGTTTATCTCTATACAACACCGAAAGTACATGTACAGGACGTCTCCATTCGTACGTTGTTAGATGATGAATATAAGGATGCAGATTTACAAATTGAGGCAAAAGTATTTGGTACGGGCAAAATTTCCCTGACGCTGCGTGACGGAGAAGAGATTGTAGCTCAGGCGCAGACAGACGCGGCAGAGGAATTTACGGTGACGATTCCGGTGAAAGCGCCGGCTCTTTGGAGTGCGGAAGAACCGAACCTTTATGAATTGTTGGCGGAAGTTACCGATGAAAACGGTCAAGTTCAAGAAGTATTCTCGCAGATGGTGGGATTCCGCCGTTTTGAAATGATTGAACATATCATGTGTCTCAATGGTAAACGCATTGTCTTTAAGGGAGTGAACCGCCATGAGTTTAGTTCAAAGAGAGGTCGTGTGCCCAATGAGGCGGAGTTAGTACAGGATATCATAACAATGAAGCGGAATAATATCAATGCAGTCCGTACTTGCCATTATCCGGATGATTCACGGATTTACGAGCTTTGTGATCAATATGGGCTCTATATGATTGCGGAGAATAACATGGAGAGCCATGGAAGCTGGGAGCCGATTCTGCGCGGTGAGGTCTCTGTGGAAGATGTAGTTCCGGGGGACCGCAAGGAATGGGAACCGATGATGATGGATCGTGTCAATTCCTGTTATCAGAGGGACAAGAACCATCCGGCAATTTTGATTTGGTCCTGTGGAAACGAATCTTTTGGTGGCAGCATTATCTATGAGATGTCGCAACTGTTCCGCAAATTGGACGATACAAGGCTTGTACATTACGAAGGCGTATTTAACGACAGGCGTTATAACAACAGCAGCGATATGGAGAGTCAGATGTATCCTACGGTGGAGAGTATAAAGGAATTTTTGAAGCAGGATAGGAGTAAACCATTTATCAGTTGCGAGTATACGCATGCCATGGGCAATTCCTGCGGCGCTATGCATAAGTATACGGATTTGACAGACACGGATCCTTTGTATCAGGGAGGATTTATCTGGGATTATATCGACCAGTCTATCGAGAAGAAAGACCGCTACGGCAACAAATTCCAGGCTTATGGCGGAGATTTTGGCGAACGTCCTACGGATTATAATTTCAGCGGAAATGGCATTGTTTATGGAGGAGATAGAGAGGAATCCCCCAAAATGCAGGAAGTAAAGTTCAATTATCAGAACATTTCGGCAGAGGTGACGGAAGATAAAGTCTTGATAAAAAATAAAAATCTATTTACCAATACCAATCAGTTTGATTGTGTGGTATTATTAGAAAGGGATGGGAAGTTCTTACAGCAAGAAGTTCTTGTCACGGATGTGGAGCCTTTGTGTGAAAAGGAGTACAAGCTGCCCATGGAATTGCCCCAATTGCCTGGCGAATATGCAGTGACCGTTTCTTTCCGGCTGAAGGAGGGGACATGCTGGGCGAAGGAGGGTCATGAAGTTGCTTTCGGACAGGGTGTGTTTGAGGTAAAGAAACAGCCGGAGCCCATTGTCGATGAGATAACTATTATCAAAGGTATGTGGAATATCGGCGTGCGGGGAACACATTTTGAATGCATGTTCAGTATTAAGGATTGCGGCATGGTCTCTTATCGCTACGGCGGTAGAGAACTGATTGAAAAGATGCCCATGCCTAATTTCTGGCGTGCTCCGGTGGATAATGATTGCGGCAATAAGATGCAGGCTCGTTATGGCCAGTGGAAACTGGCAAGTATGTACTTGAGGAAAGATGAGGAGGCAAAGGAGAATCCAAGTCTGGAGAAGAAAGAACATAGCGCAGTAATTACCTATTATTATCTGATGCCCACCACTCCAGAGAGTAGATGCAGTCTGTCCTATGAAGTGTTTGGTGATGGAACGGTGATGGTTACTATGCATTATGACCCTGTGAAAGAACTTGGAGATATGCCGGAATTTGGTGTTTTATTTAAGTTCAATGCAGATTATGAGAATCTTGAATGGTATGGGGATGGTCCTGCTGAGACTTACGCTGACCGTCGGCATGGCTCGAAGCTAGGTATTTACCGCAACAAGGTTGCCGATAATATGGCAAAATATTTGGTGCCTCAGGAGTGCGGCAATAAGACAGGCGTACGCTGGGTGAAGATTACAGATAATACGGGGAGGGGAATTCTCTTTTCCGGTGATAAGATGAGTTTTTCAGCCTTGCCTTATACGCCGCATGAATTGGAAAATGCCATGCATCCCTATGAGTTGCCTCAGGTGCATTATACGGTTGTGCGCGCAGCCTTGCAGCAGATAGGCGTGGGCGGCGATGATAGTTGGCTATCGGAGGTACACCCGGAATATTTGATAGATGTGAGCAAACCATTAGAGTTTTCATTTAGCTTTAAAGGTGTGGTATAGAAGAAGGAGGACTAGTTATGGATAAATTTGTGGTAAATATTATCCACCGTCCGGAAATGGTGCCTGAGTATGCGGAGAAAGTGACCGGGCACGGTAAGGCGGAGGATATTGGGAGAAAAGCGTTACTCACAGAATCGTTAGATATTTTTAAGACGCAGCAGCGTCTCGCGCATGAGAATGGTTTAAAGACTACGATACAGATGACATATGCCAGCCTGTTCAATGAGGAGGCGGTTGCGCTTGCTAAGGAACATCATGAGAAATATGGGGATGAGATTGCTTTATCTTTGCTTGGGCTGCCTTGTAAGGAGTTCCGTGAGAAATATAATACGAAGGACTTCTGTATCTGGATGTTTTCTATGGAAGACAAGAAATCTATTGTAGACGATGTATTTGGTAAATTCTATGATATGTTTGGATTTTATCCAGAATCGACAGGTTCTTACTACATGGATGCGGATTTGACAAATTATATCAAAGAGAAATATCCGTCCGTCAAGTGTGCGGTGGCTACTTGTTGGGAGGAAGGACCGAAAGCTTATCACACATGTAACAATTCCTGGTATACGTTGTTTGATGGCGGTCCCTGGAATCCGTGGATTCCCTCGAAACAGAATACGCATGCTCCGGCAGCTAATGAGGAGGAGGACAGTGGAATTGTGGCAATTCCTCATCTGTCCAGGGATTTACTGGCATGTTATGACGGTAACGGTTCCAATTTCGGAACGCATCCGCAGAATGTACTGCGCGGTATGATTTATGACAGCGAGACTTGGGAGTACCCCTATCTGTACAACTTGATTGACCAGTATCGCTCCTTGGAAAAATACAATAATGGTTACGCTTACAATATGATGTTTGTAGGGCCGGGATGGATGAATAAGATGGGACGCTGGGAGGCTCCCTATGAATTGCTGGAGAAATCGTACTCCGATGGCTGTGCATACTATGGCAAGCTCAAAAAAGAAGGCAAGCTGATCGATATGACGATGGCGGAGTTTGCAGATTATTACCGCGAGAAGAAGGGCTATACGGAACCGGAGTGCGCGTTGTGGCGTGATATTCTCTATGGCTCGGATAAGCAGATTTTCTGGTACTGCGATCCCTACATGCGCGCCTGCGTCAATATGGATCAAGGAGGTGCGATTGTAGATTTGCGTCCTTATGCGGCAAAACTGGAATGGCCTGTGGGCATAGGTACGAAGCATGTGCAGGATGCATCTTATCCGTTCCTCATTCAAGAGAAATATCGTGCAGGTTATTTTACGCATTATGCGGGGGAGGGCACGGTCAGGAGTGCGAAATTGTCCTACAACGGAGAGGAAGTAGATCTCTGTTTATGCCGTACTAAAGCGCATTTTTCACAGGAGGGAAACACGAGAATTCTCACGCTTGACCCGGTAGAGATTGCGTTTTATGATTTGACCGTGAAATTGCAGACAAAGATTTATTTTGAGGAGGGAAGCTCTAACATCAAGATTGAGAGAGATATTTTAGAGATGAGCAATCCCGAGGCTAAGGTACAATTAAACGAATATATGGTGGCATGTTACGGCACCACAGAATATCCCGAGAACATGACAGGTATCACGCTCAAATGTGAGGGCGCCGGTGGAGAGGAAATCGCCTACGAATACAAGTGCAGAGAGGCAGAGCTTGCAGGCGCAGATGCGGTTAGCGCAGTAATTCCTGCGATTGAGACGAAGGTGTCAATGACAAGTTCTGACAAGAGTGCAGTCGGATATGTGAAAGAGGGCTATGCATTCTCGCCGATGTTTACGTTAGGTTATACCAAAACAATCTCAGATAAGGAGGTATTTGCGACATGGCTCAATCTGGAAAAGGCAAATTAAATTACAGATGTCCGTCCTGTTTTATGAGGGATCTTGATATTGATATGTTTTATGATAAGGACAAGGATGAATTCTATTGTATGCGGTGTCAGTATACCGGCAATGAGAAAGACGTCCTTGAGAAAAATGAAATGATACGTTTCCGTTACCGCGCAATGGCAAAACGATATACGAAGTTTGACTTTGATTAACAACGGAGTGTCCTTTGCGAGTAGCGCTCGGAGCTGTTAAGTTGGCAGAATAGCAATGAGCAATTCGGAAAGGTTGCTGGGATTGGCGGTAAGTTGTCGGGAAGGAGATAAGAGGATATGGGTAAAATTTCAGAAAAAATGGATTTCATCAAAGGGATGGATGTTTCATCTCTGATAGAATTGGAGAAGTTGGGGGCAAAGTTCCAGGATGCGGATGGTGATGAGCGGGACTTACTGTCTATTTTACAGGAATATGGCACCAATGCCATCCGAATTAGGATGTGGAACCATCCTTACTCCCAGGAGGGAGAACCTTATGGGGGCGGAACAAATGACATGGAAACGGCGATTGAGCTGGCAAGGCGGGCGCGTGACCGTGGAATGTACATTCTTTTGGATTTGCATTATAGCGATTTCTGGACAGATCCCGGTAAGCAGATTAAACCCAAGGCCTGGGCTGATTTCACAGGAAAACGGCTGGAGTATGCGGTTATGGATTATACGGTTGCCATGCTGCGCAATATGAGGGCCGAGGGGGTATTGCCTGATATGGTGCAGGTAGGGAATGAGCTTTCTAACGGTTTGTTGTGGCCGGATGGGAAACGCCCCAATTATGAAAATATTGCCTGGTTTGTCAATGCTGGTATTCGCGGGGTGCGTTCCGTGGACAGTGAGATTCCCATTATGATCCATCTGGACGATGGCGGCAACAACCGTCTGTACCGGGAGTGGTTTGACAACTTTTTTGATAATGACGGCATGGATTTTGATGTGATTGGCCTTTCTTATTATCCGTTTTGGCATGGCTCGCTTTCTGATTTGGAAAATAATATGAAAGATCTTGCCAAGCGTTACCGCAAGGAATTGATTGTAGCGGAAGTTTCCATGGGCTATACGATGGAGGACTATGCAAAATATGAGAAATTGGAGCCCGATAAACGTAAGGGTATGGCGACGAAACCGTCTCTGGTTAAAAAGATACAATATCCGATGACGAAACAGGGGCAGGCAGATTTCATGGAAGATCTGATGACTAGGATTTCCAATATTCCCAATGGACTGGGCAGAGGATTTTTCTATTGGGAGCCGGCTTGGATTCCAGTTCCCGGCAGCGGATGGGCGACGGAAGTTTCTCTCAAATATATGAATGATCCGGGGCCGTGCGGCAACGAGTGGGCGAACCAGGCGTTGTTTGATTATGAGGGAAGGCCCCTGCCGGCGTTGGATGTAATCAAGAAGTTTAAGCCGAAAGCAAAATAATATATGATATGATTAAGGCTGGGTGTTGCAAAATTTCGATTTTGTGACACCCCCTTTTTTTTTTGAATCATTCGTGATAGAATAAAAGAAGTTTTGAAAAAATATGGAAAGAGGACGATAGGATGATTTCAAAGAATATGCAGCAGGCAGTGGCGGGAAGCTCGGCCATTCGCGCTATGTTCCTGGAAGGGAAGGAAATGGCAGCCAAAATCGGAGCGGAGAATGTATATGATTTCAGTCTGGGAAATCCCATGACGCCAGTACCGGCAGAATACAATCAGGCAATTATAGACGCCGTACAGACAGAAAGCTCTTTGGAGCTCCACGGTTATATGGACAATGCAGGCTATCCCGAAACGCGCAAGGCAGTGGCAGACAACCTGAATCAACGGTTTGGCACGGATTTTGAAGGAAAACACATTACGATGACGGTAGGTGCGGCGGGCGCATTGAATATTGTGTTTAAGTCAATCCTGGACCCTGGGGATGAAGTGCTGGCGTTAGCGCCTTACTTTGGAGAATACCGCGGCTATGTGGCGAACCATCAGGGCATTTTAAAAGAGGTTGCGCCGAATACAGATACCTTTCAGCCTGATTTTGAGGATTTGAAGAATAAAATTACAGAGAAGACGAAAGCCGTTATCATCAACAATCCAGTGAATCCTACTGGAGTTGTCTATTCGGAGGAGACAATTCAGACGATTGCGGGGATTATGGAGGAGAAGCAGAAAGCGTATGGGCATGAAATCTATATGGTGTCTGACGAACCGTACCGCGAGCTGGTTTACGATGGAAATACCGTACCGTTTTTGACGAAATATTATGACAATACATTTGTGACCTATTCGTTTAGCAAGTCTCTGTCCATTCCGGGAGAACGGATTGGCTACGTTGCCGTAAGCCCAAGTATGGCGGACTGCGAGCAGGCGTGCAGCGCTTTGTCTGTGGCAAACAGGATTCTGGGATTTGTCAATGCGCCGTCCCTCATGCAAAAAGCAGTGACAAAGGCGATTGATGCGACGACCGATGTGGCATATTATGACAGGAACCGCAAGTTGATCTATGATAAATTGATAGCGCTTGGATTTACCTGTGCGAAGCCGCAGGGCGCATTTTACCTCTTTATCAAATCACCGGATGCAGACGAGAAAGCGTTTGTACAGACAGCAAAGAAATATCATATTTTGCTGGTAGGCGGGACGACGTTCTCCTGTCCCGGCTATGTGCGCCTTGCTTATTGTGTTTCCTATGAGATGATAGAACGCTCTCTGCCGGCGTTTGAGAAACTAGCGAAAGAATATGGATTGTAAGCAGATAGAGATTGGAGAACAGGATGGCAGCATGGGAAGCAAACGTACGCAAGGTAATCCCCTACACACCGGGGGAGCAGCCGAAGCGTGCAGATATTATTAAATTAAATACCAATGAAAATCCTTATCCGCCGGCGCCGGGGGTGGCGCGCGTTTTGCAAAAGATGGATACGGAAGTACTGCGCAAATACCCCGACCCCACAGCCGGCGCGCTGGTGTCGGCGCTTTCTGAGCGTTACAAGATGCCGGAGGAACAAATTTTTGTGGGCGTGGGTTCAGATGATGTACTGGCGATGAGTTTCCTGACTTTTTTCAACGCAAACGAGCCCATTCTTTTCCCGGATATCACGTATTCGTTCTATGATGTGTGGGCGGGGCTTTTCCATATTCCGTACGAGTGTCAGCCGTTGGATGCGAATTTTGAAATTGTCACAGAGGATTACTTAAAGCCCTGCGGAGGGATTGTGATTCCTAATCCCAATGCGCCGACTGGCGCGGAAAAAGAATTGGCGCAGTTAGAGCGCATCATTGCCGCAAATTCTGATGTAATTGTAATCGTTGACGAGGCATATATTGATTTTGGAGGAGAGTCGGCAGTTCGTTTGATTTCTAAATATGATAATCTGCTGGTGGTGCAGACCTTTTCCAAATCCCGCAGTCTTGCGGGTATGCGCATTGGATATGCGTTTGGCAATGAGAAGCTGATAAAGTATCTCAATGATGCAAAGTATTCCTTCAACTCCTATACGATGAATACGGTTACGATTGCTATGGGTGTGGAGGCAGTTCGGGATGAAGCATACTTCCAGGAAACCGTTGGCAAAATGATTGCCACCAGGGAGTGGACGAAGAGAGAGCTTCATAGGCTGGGATTTGTCTTTCCGGATTCTAAGAGCAATTTTCTATTTGCCAGCCATCCCAAATATCCGGCAAAGGAATTATTTGAGGCGTTAAAGCGGCAGGGCATTTATGTGAGGTATTTTGCAAAGCCGCGGATTGACAATTACCTGCGGATTTCCATCGGAACGGATGAAGAAATGAAAGCGTTGATTGCATTTTTAGACGAGTATGTAGGAGAGAATGTATGATTAAATTAATCTTAAAAGGCGTGATGATGGGTGTGGCAAATATTATTCCCGGGGTCAGCGGCGGAACTATGGCGGTATCCATGGGAATTTACGATAAGATCATCCATGCGGCGACACATTTGGTCTCAGAATTTAAAAAGAGCATGAAATTGCTGTTGCCGATTGTGCTCGGTATGGCGCTGGGAATTGTCGTGCTGGCGCGTATCTTGGAGTATATGTTTGCGCGCGTTCCTTTACAGACGAATCTTTTGTTTATCGGA
This sequence comes from uncultured Lachnospiraceae bacterium, assembly GCA_947565425.1. Classification (GTDB taxonomy): domain Bacteria; phylum Bacillota; class Clostridia; order Lachnospirales; family Lachnospiraceae; genus Petralouisia. Next base: position 165,379 of record CANOFW010000002.1, on the reverse strand, counting down.
CTGATCATCGGCGGACTGCCGGCGATTACGAAGAAAGTGAAAGGCAAGACTATTCGTGGAGGACATATTCTGGTGTGCTTGCTGTTTTTCGGCGTAGTGGCAGGTCTTGCCATGGTGGGCGAACAGGAGGGAGCCGCCGCAGATTTGAGCTTTAATATGATCAATATTATAAAATTGTTTGGCGTGGGAATTGTGGCGTCTGCCACCATGGTAATTCCCGGGGTCAGCGGTTCGATGATGCTGATGCTTATGGGGTATTATAATCCCATATTAAATGAAGTGAATGATTTTATTGACAACCTGGTACAGTTTAACGTGCCGGGGATTCTCGACGGGTGCAAGGTCTTAGTGCCGTTTGGCATCGGCGTGGTGGTAGGAATTTTTGCAATTGCCAAGATAATCGAAATTATCTTTGAGAAATTCCCGGATCATGCGTATTGGGCAATCATAGGATTGATTGTGGCGTCTCCGGTAGCAATCTTTTTTATGGGCAGTATGGGTACGATTACAATTATTTCGGTCCTTACAGGCGCGGTAGCGTTGCTTCTGGGAATTCTCATTGCCTTGAAATTAGGAGAAGAGTAGAGATGACGTCGCCCAAGGTATATATGATCGGCTATCTGTGCGTGATAAACATGATGGGGTTTATTTTGATGGGATTGGATAAGTGGAAGGCAAAGCATAAGAAATGGCGGATTGCCGAGAGGACACTGTTTCTTGTGGGGCTTGTTGGCGGCAGCCCCGGGTGCTGGCTGGGAATGTATGCATTTCGCCATAAAACGAAGCATTGGCAGTTTGTGGTGGGGATGCCGGCGATCTTAGCGATACAGGCGGCAGTGATTTTGTTCTTGACATCCAAAATATAACAGGCTATTATGGCATGAGAAGACGCTTTCGGTCTTGGAGCCAATAAAGTAAATTAGAACTGGAAGGAAGTTCTGATGTAAAAAGACGAAAAGAGGAAAAGACATGTATTCATTTGATGAAGTGAAAAAGACAGATTCCCAGGTGGCAGACGCCATCACAGCGGAAATGGAACGGCAGAACAGCCATATTGAGCTGATTGCATCGGAAAACTGGGTGAGCAAGGCGGTTATGGCAGCCATGGGAAGTCCCATGACGAACAAATATGCGGAAGGATACCCAGCAAAGAGGTATTACGGCGGTTGTGAGTGCGTGGATATTGTGGAGAATCTTGCTATTGAGCGCGCGAAAGAGCTGTTTGGCTGCGAGTACGCGAATGTACAGCCGCATTCTGGCGCACAGGCAAATATGGCAGTGCAGTTTTGTATGTTGGAGCCAGGCGATACCGTGATGGGTATGAACTTAGACCACGGCGGACATTTGACACATGGAAGTCCTGTGAATTTTTCCGGCACATATTTTAAGATTGTGCCTTACGGCGTAAATGACGAAGGATTTATTGATTACGATAAGGTAAGGGAGATTGCCCTGGACTGCAAGCCTAAGATGATTATCGCGGGCGCAAGCGCATACGCGAGAACTATTGATTTCAAGCGTTTCCGTGAGATTGCAGATGAGGTTGGCGCATATCTGATGGTGGATATGGCGCATATTGCCGGACTGGTAGCGGCAGGTCTTCATCCAAGTCCCATCCCCTATGCGCATGTGGTTACAACTACTACGCATAAGACGCTGCGCGGACCGAGAGGCGGTATGATTCTTGCCAGCCAGGAGATGGCGGACAAGTTCAACTTTAATAAGGCGGTATTTCCGGGAACACAGGGCGGTCCTTTGATGCATGTGATTGCGGCAAAAGCAGTTTGTTTTAAGGAAGCGTTGGACGACAGCTTTAAGACATACCAGCAGAATGTGGCAAAGAATGCGCAGGCGTTGGCGAAAGGGCTTATGGACAGGGATATCAAGATTGTTTCCGGCGGAACGGACAACCATCTGATGCTTGTGGATTTGACGCCTTATGACTTGACAGGAAAAGCAGTGGAGAAATTATTAGATTCTGTGAACATTACCTGTAACAAGAATACGATTCCCAATGACCCGAAATCTCCGTTTGTGACAAGCGGTATTCGTCTTGGAACACCGGCAATCACATCCAGAGGATTTACGCAGGAGGATATGGACAAGGTTGCAGAGTGCATTGCCAAGATGATTAAAGAGGGAGAAGCAGCTTCCGAGGAAGTGCGCGGCATGGTCAAAGAGCTGACAGATAAATATCCGTTGCTGTAAAATAGAAATGTATATTTTCGCGAGGCTTATCTACTCTTCGTAAAAGAGGAGATAAGCCCCGGCGAGGGAGAGAAAACCCCGTTGCTTGCAGCGGGGTTTTAATCAATAACATTTAATAAATCTTTATAGCCAGATTTTTTGATAAGCTGTTTTAAGCCGTCAAGAACTTCCTCATAAGAGTAATTGTGCTGTTTTAAAAAGCTTTCCTCTTTTTCCGATAAATATTGATAAAAGAGCGTGGCGGCAGTCACTTCGTGTTGATTGCAGTAATCAAGCCTTCCTAGCAGGATATTTTCCGCCTCGTTAATTTGTCCCTGGTCAATCATTTCCAATAATCCATTTAAGTCCCGCCCGGACACCTGATAGTGGTTCTCTCTTTCCAATTCGACAGAGACATACGTTTTTCCTAACAAGAATGAAAATAAAACGCTGATGGCTTCTTTCATGATTCTCATAAGATAATCTTTTTCGTCTTCAAAATGCATGTGTTTCCTCCTTGTAATATAGTGTTGTTATGGTTTTCTGGTTATGGTATCATGTTACATATGGATTATTATAAGGGATGCTTATTTCAATTACAATACGAAATAAGGAGGAAAGAAGAATGAAGAAGGGAAAGAAACTGTTGGCATTGTTACTGGCGTTAGCAGTCATGATGGCAGGCGCGCCGTATGGTATGGAGGTTCAGGCGGAGGAGTATTTTGGGGATTATGAGTATGAGGTCAATGCGGATGGGAAAAGCGTGACAATTACCGATTATAATGCCGGGGCGAGCACCAGCGATCTTGTAATTCCCCCTGTGATTGATGGAAAGAACGTGACAGCTATCGGGCATGGCGCATTTATCGGATGTGAAAATTTGACTGAAGTGAAGATTCCTCAAACTGTGACGAATATTGAGGATGTCGCATTTATGGATTGCTCTAATTTGAAGACTGTGACGATTCCGGACTCTGTAACAAGCATTGGACAGGGTGCGTTTGAAAGCTGTGGCATCATATCGCTGACGATTCCCGCCAATGTGTCGCATATTGGGCCGGGTGCGTTTAGCCGTAATAAAGCTATGGAGAGCATAACGGTGTCGTCAAAGAATAAAGTATATGACAGCAGAAATAATTGTAATGCAGTGGTAGAAACGGCGACGAATACTCTTGTAGAAAGCTGTAAGAAGACCGTTATCCCCAATACGGTGGTTACGATCGGGTATCTTGCATTTTATGGATGTAGTATGTCTGAAGTGACAATTCCTGCTGGTGTGAAGAATATTGCTGATTCTGCTTTTTACGGCGGCTTATTGAAGCGCGTGACAATTTCTGGCAGTGTAACCGATATTGGAACAAGAGCGTTTTGTTATTGCGAGAATTTAGAGAACGTCACCATTCCTAACAGTGTGAAAAGCATCGGAGAGTTTGCATTTGTTGGTTGCAGATTCAAGAGTGTAACGATTCCAAACAGCGTGACGAAAATAGGGATGAAAGCGTTTGGATTCTATCATCCAGGAGGTGAAGAAGGACTGGCAAAGATTCCGGGATTTTGTATCTGTGGCGGTACTGGCACAGCGGCAGAGAAATATGCCAAGGATCATGCATTTGCGTTTAAGGCGATTGCACAACAGAATAGTACCATTACTTGTAAAAAGAAAAGTTATGAACTTACCTACAGCAAAGGGAAGTCGTTTCAGATAAACGCTTCATCTTCCGACAAGATGACATTTACAAGTTCTGATAATAAGGTTGCCGTTGTGGATAAGAGTACCGGCAAGGTTACCGTCAAAGGATATGGGATTGCAGTCGTTACTATCAAAGCCGGTACGGAGTCGGTGAAGGTGAAAGTGAAAGTCAATCCTAAGAAACTGACGGTCAAATCAGCAAAAACGCTAAAGGGAAGGAAGCTGACGGTAAAGTGGCCGAAAGATAAAATGGCGACAGGATATCAGGTACAAGTGAGCCTGACAAAGAATTTTAAGAAGGTTGCCAAAAACCAGAAAGTGGCCAAGAACGCAAAGGACGCTTACACATTTACAAAACTGAAAGCGGGAAAGAAATATTATGTGAGAGCGCGCAGTTATAAAAAGTCGAAAGCTGTCACTGTGTATGGCGCGTGGAGTAAGGTAAAAGTAAGCGGGAAAGTTAAGAAATAAGATTATGAGGGCAGCATCTGTGATATAGATGCTGCCCTTTGTGCGACGTTGCTGAAACTTTATATTGATTAAGGAAAATAAATCTGATATGGTGTTTCGGGTGGTGCAAACAGTATGTTTTTCTTGAAGGTTTATAGGTGCTAAGTTATAATGTACCTAATATCAGTACTATATCGTAGATCAGGGTGTATAATAATTTGGAGGTATAAAGGAGAATTACATGCAGAAAAAATCAAATATCATTTTGCAGATGGAATACGAAGGAGAGCAATTTTGGGCGGAATTCAGCTTATTTATGCAAAAAATCCACAATAATCTAAAATAGAACATCGAAGATGTCCGTCATATACAATCCCACTCATATGCAGAAGAAGTTTCCGATAACAGGGAGCTTGTTAATATAGCAAGAAGAAATACGTTCAAGCCTATCAAAAAGCCGCATGAGTTGAGAATGAAGGAACAGTATAGTTTTGTGTTCATGATCTATGTTGAGATTTCCAAGTTATCTGATATTGTTGAATTGCGAAATTATTATCTGATTTGGAGAGAATATAGTGAAGAACCAGTGATTTTGTGGCTCTCCGGTGTAGATGGGGATTACTATAAGGCGACTCTCTATTTGCGTGTGATGAACGAACGAACATCCTCAATGCGCAGGAGAGAAGCGGCAAATGGAAGTCGCTGCCGGGTGTATGGAAAAGGGCATGCCGTACGCTGTATCAATTTTGGATAGCAGAAGGCGGCGCGATGGAAGAGCTCTTGAAACAGTTGGATGACGCGAACACATTGACAGTCTTGTTAGCAGCGTATTGGCTGGACGTGGGTGGGCTGTCTAAGAAAAAAACAGCAGAGTGATAGCGGAGAAAGGCTACGGCGTGCATTAAAGATTATGAAGCCGTATGCCCTGGGGGTATTACAGCTGATAGAGAATGCTGTATAGCATTCCATGAGCAAAAGAGGCATTATCTCTTTGCGTTTGTTTGGAAAAAGGGATGCGGAATATCTGAATGCAAAATATAATATTTTAGATACGAAAAGTCAATATATAGAGATTACAGTGGCAGATTATACAGCGAATCTGGACAACCGGAATATAGCGGAGAATTTTAGGAGAAAGTATGCGGATCACATAGAGTTTGAACAGTTAAACCCGGAGGATTTTTTTGATGGGAAAAGCGATAATATATGGCGGGAGTTTTATAAAGACCCGCAGTTTATAGCGAAGCATTTTGGTCTGAGGATTTTTGCTGCGATGGTAAACAGATATGAAGGGGCGTTTGTTATGGAGAGCCATTCTTCCCACAAGCAGAAAGAGTGGGGAATGCTATTCATTGAAAGAAATGCCGCAAGAAAAACAAGATTTCTGTATGCCAGGAACTTTTTACTCGATTTTACTGCCATTAACAGAAAAGGATTATTTGCAGGAAAAGATTATGAAAGATTTGATGTTGGAGTTGGCGGATGGTATAAGGAAATTGTTTACCAGAGATAAAGACAAAAAAGATCTGCTTATGGTGCTGCTGAAACAACTTACGGAGATGAAGAGTAATTATATTGTCAGAGTTGACAGCATTAATCGTATGGGCGTTTTTATAGAGGATGTATTAAAATTATCCAAACAGGAAAAAGAAGATTTTTATAATAATTATGTCTATCTGGTGAAAAAGCTTCTTGGGGTAAGTTCCGATACAAGCAAGTGTGTGTGGTTTGATTACGTTTTATATCAGGGCAATGAAGAGGGCGAAGCAGGAGAGACATTGCAGATGCCTAAGGAGATCAGGGAGTGGATGTATCTTGAGAATACACGCGTCTTTCAGTATGCATACGACAAACTGGATCGCATTATCAGAAACACAGATGATTTGAAGGCCCGTTTTTTTTGAAATCGAATTATCAAAAATAGATGAAGAATATATCAGTAAACTGGGAAACAGGATGGAGGAAAACATACCCACTTATCAATTTAAGGATTTCAGGGAAATTATGCGAAGATACAAGCTGCTGGAGGGAGAACATTTTACACAGCAGGGGAGACAGGTACTGGGAGGAAATTTGCTTTTGTACAAGTTCCTAAAAACGCAGTTTGATGTAAAAATAGACAGCAGTAACGTACAGGACAGATGCGACCGCCTGGCGGTATTTATGAAACATGCATGAAATGCGTCGAAGGTGACGGTTTTCATGGAGGTAGACGCTGAGTATGATGTGTGGAAAGATATATTGACAGAACGTTATAGGGAACTTACCGGCAGGAAGGGAGAATTAAAAGGGAAAAAAGAGTACCTGGCGCTGGGCACTAGCTGGACACGCCCCGAATCACAGGAGGTAACGTATATTAGCGGTATAGAGCGCAACCTGCAACACTTGATGGACAGCCAAACTGGATGGCATTATTCAGAAGAGGAAAATATCTTTTTGTGGAAGGTAAACCAGATGGGGATGCATCCTGTGTATATCAAAGCAGATATGGAAGAAACGGATTATTACAGGAACCTGAATTTTATACGCAGCGTCGTGCAGCATTATGTGCTTATCAGCGATAATGTGTTCAAACGCAGTAACAGTAACCTGTATTATGAACTTGTGGATACGGGGAAGAAGCTTTTATTTAATACTCGGTCTAAAGCGCATTCCCATACTGCAAATGATATCAAACTCAAACAATATGGGCATATCAGCAAAGAAAATGGTGATATTGAATGTTTTCGTTCGGATGTGCTGATGTTGCTGGCAGATTTGAATATGAGCGAGTATTTCCGAAAAAGCTTTTCAAGGACACATTATATTAATGAGATTGAATTAATGAGCGCCGCCTGGGATTCCGATGTGTCAATATTCAGGTTAGGAGAGAAAAAAGAGTATCAGGTTCCAAATTCTGATATGAAAGAACCTATAAGAATCCGAGTTGATTTTTCTAAGAGAATCCGACAAAACGATTTGCTCTTGAAACCGTCGGATGAAGTGGTGTGTTATAATGTGACCAAGGGAGGAAGATTTACGGAAGTTGAATAGCTGCTATAAAAAGGTTAGATTCAGAACAGTTAAAAGTAAATGTTTCAAAAATTAATTATAGAAAAGAGGATTATTTTTCTGTTGAGTTGCCGATATTGGCAGACAGTTATATAATAGAATAAGAGCTGAAGGTGTACGTGATGAAAAGAATAGTGATTGTGGAAGACCGTCCCTGGGTGACAGAGAAGGATGTACTGAGGCTGGGAGAAGAAAATATAGAGATTGCTGCCATGATTTATTATCCAAATTCAAATTCTACAAAGCAAGAACAGGAAAGGATGGTGCTGGAGTTTACAAATAATACAGGGGTAAATGTAATATGGGTTAATAACCAAAGAGAATTTGTCGATGCTATGGATCAATGGTATGCGGATGAACAGGTGGTTTTTCTGGTGGATTTTGACTTGAAAGGGGATGGTTCCACCAACTTTGATAATAGGATTAATGTGCTCTATGTGAAGGATAAAGAAAAGCAGGGGGCGGGCAATGAAAGGTTTTGGTTCTATACCACGGGGAATGTAGACGTGAAAAGTATTTTGATGGCGCAGTTTAAAGGCCATGTGATAGATGCTGATTTTGATTATGAGCAGATGTTGCTTACGTGGAAAATAGAACAGATCAGGGAAATGGTGAGGGGATAAATGAGTTTATATTACTACACAACAACAGAAACCACGAGTTTTATTTTAAAAAAGGGAGATATATTTGCCACGAATATAAGTTATTTGAATGATTCAGAGGAGTATATCAACGGTTTGAAGGAATTGAGGGAGCTTTTGTGCGGGAATACAGCGGGAAAGTATGCCAAAAGCGCCCAAAAATATCTGCCGGAAGCGGAGGTATACAGGAAAGCATTGAAAGAAGTTCATGATATTTATTCGATTTCTTTCTCGCAGGAGAAGGATCTTTTGAGCCAGTGGTACATGTACGCGAAAGAGTCCGGCGTAAGGCTGAAAATGAATATAGCGGATGACGATGAGCTGGAAGTTAAAGTATATGGATAAAGAAGAAGAGAAAGAACCCAATCTTCAATTTCCGCGATCTGGAGCGGCTATGCGCCATATATTAAGAATTATGAATTTCGGCAGGAGAGAGAAGTTCGTTTAGTTTTTCGTGGACAATCGCCTGATGGGAAAAAGCCTCTTGTGCAGTATAGGAATGCAAAAGGCGTTTTGATTTCTTACCTGGATATCTACCTGGAATCCGGCTGGCCTGTGACGGAGATTATGATTGGCCCGGGAAGGAACCAGCATAATGTCTACACAAGTATCTGCCATTTTGTGGAGCATACGGATGGGATTAAGGTTGCAGACATTGACGAGGAAAAGAGCATAGCTGAATTTGTCAGTGGTTGGAACAGTATCAGATTTTGAAACAGGACTGTAACAAAATACTAGAAGATGTGCGCAGTGGATGCTCTTCTATATCTAATCGCAGGGGTGTACTGTATGAGGTGCTGAATCGTTATATGAATGAGGAAAAGGATGAAAGAAAAGTATTATTAGTACAGGAATATCTGGCAAGAAATACATATACAAGCAAAAATATTATCGTGCGCAAATCCAATGTGCCCTATGAATTTTGAGGGAATATTGGATTTACGCATTTTTAACATAGGTGCATTTAAGAAATTTTTAAGAAAATTTGTTAGCAATCATAAAGGTTTTGTGATAAGATGTTTACTAATGATGGGAAAATCCGTCTGATTGAAGCAGGCAAAGGAGCGGGGAAATAGCAGGTATTTCCTTATTAGACCGCCTGTTTGTGCCGGAAAGTGCGCAGAATGGAGGTAGGAATGAGTAAGAAGAAAATAGGTATTATCATCGCTGTAGTTGTAATCGTTGCAGCAGCAGTCGGCGGGGTGGCATGGTATTTTCTGAATGGAAACATGAGAATTGGTAATAGCGCTGACAAAGTTTATGTTGAAAAAGTATCGACGTTAAATGCAGCGAAATCAGGCGTGCAGAATCGTTATTCGGGTGTTGTGGAAGCGCAGGAGAGTTGGAAAGTAAATAAAGATATGGAACGTGAGGTCAAAGAAGTCTTTGTAGAACAGGGTGATATGGTAGAAGAAGGCGATCCGCTGTTTGAGTACGACATGGAGGATGTTGAGGCTGAATTGTCGCAGGCTGAGCTGGAGCTAGAGGGTATGGAGAATGAGATTACTGATTTCAGGACTCAGATTGACCAGCTTACCAAAGAGAGAAATGCCGCACCGTCAGAAGAGAAGTTCCAATATACGGCAGAGATTCAGGAAAAAGAGAACAGCATCAAACAGACAGAGTATAACATTGAGAGCAAGAAAGCGGAGATGCAAAAGAAGCGCGATAGTATTGACAACGCGGTAGTGACGAGCAAGATAGCAGGAGTTGTGAAGTCTATTAACCAGTCAGGCGGTGGTGATTATGCGTCTGAGGAAGATTCTGCTTACATGACAGTGCTTGCGGTTGGAGATTTTCGGGTAAAGGGAACTGTCAGCGAAAGTAATGTGCAGATGTTGTCTGAGGAGCAGCAGGTAATCCTTCGCTCCCGTGTGGACGAAGATCAGACCTGGACAGGGACAATCAGTAAGATTGATACTCAGAATGAAACGAGTGACGACAGCAATGATATGATGATGTATGACTCGGGTTCGGGTGCTGAAAAGGCGACGAAATATCCATTTTACATTACACTGGATTCCACGGACGGCTTGATGATGGGACAGCATTTGTTTATCGAGTTGGATGAAGGGCAGACGGAAGAGAAAGAAGGAATCTGGCTGTTTGAAGGTTATATTGTCAGAGAAGGTGCAGGAGAAGAGGGAGCTATCGGTTCAGCATCCGGGGATGCGGCGGAAGATTTCGGAATAGACGAAATGGACATCGCGGGTGAAGATACAGAAGATTTAATAGAAGATATGGATATTGCAGGAGAAGATGCAGAAGCGGGAATAGAAGATATGGACGTCGCAGGAGAAGATACAGAAGCCGGAATTGAAGATATGAGCATCGAAGGTGAAGGCACCGAAGAGGGCGTGAACAATGTGTTTGAGGAGGAAACAGTTCTGGATAATGCGACGGGAGATGCATCAGAGGTGACAGATATGCAAGATTCCGAAACAGGGGAATTGACAACATATGTCTGGGCGGTAGACAGCAGAAACAGGCTGGAGAAACGTCCGGTAGAGCTTGGCGAATACGATGAAGCTTTGGGAGCTTATGAAATTTTGTCCGGCCTTACGGAAGATGATTATATTGCGTTTCCGATGGAAGGGCTTTATGAAGGTGTAACTGCGGTTACAGACGTGGAGGATGTAGATTACACGTCTCCTCTGTATAATCAGGGAGAAGAAGGTGAAGTCTCTGAAGATGGAGAATATACAGAAGATGGGGGAATGCTTGGCGATGATGGAATGACCAATGAGGGCGGAGAGCCAATGGAGGATGAAAGCATGGACAGTGATTATTCAGAGGATGGTGATTTTACGGAAGACGAAAGTCTGGACGAAGATACTTCCGAAGATAGCGACACCTCAGATGATGGCGATTCGGACAGTGGCGGAGATTCATTGTCAGATGGTTTGATTCAAGATGGTCAAAGCGGCTCAGACATGGGTGGATTTGAAACTCTGCAATAGGAACCGGAGGGATGACAGAGATGATATTGGATTTGCAGAATATATATAAAGATTATCAGCAAGATAAACTGGTGGTTCCGGTACTCAAAGATGTTTCATTTCAAGTGGAAGAAGGAGAGTATGTGGCAATCATGGGGCCTTCTGGGTCAGGTAAGACAACATTAATGAATATTATCGGATGTTTGGATCGTCCGACTTCAGGAAATTATCAGCTTGCCGGAGAGGATGTGCTCAAATGCAGGGACCGTGAAATGTCAGACTTGAGGCTTCGGAGTATTGGGTTTGTATTTCAGAGTTTTCATCTGCTGGCAAGACAGACGGCGCTAGATAATGTTGCGCTGCCGCTCAGTTATGCTGGAATCAAGAAGAAAGAACGCAAGGAGAGAGCAGCGCAGGCATTAGAGCGGGTAGGTCTTGGGGATCGTATGACATTTAAGCCGACCCAGTTATCTGGAGGGCAGAAACAGCGTGTTGCCATTGCCCGGGCTATGGTGAATAATCCCAAGCTTCTGCTGGCGGATGAGCCAACCGGAGCGTTGGATTCTAAGTCCGGGGAGCAGATTATGGAGCTGTTTCAGCAGCTAAATGACGAAGGGGTAACCGTTGTAATGATTACCCATGACAGAAATATAGCCTCAAAAGCAAAACGCGTAATACATATCATAGATGGTATGATTACGGAAGAAGGAGGCGCAAAAACACAAGAAGTTATGGTTGCGACAGATGCAGGCAAGGAGGCGGAGAATGGGTAAAAAAGCAGTTATTATTTCATTGATCTCTGTGTGTGCCGTGGGCGGGGCCATATATGGTGGAATTAAGTTATATCAAAATTACCAGTTTAATAGTTTGAAGGCGGAAGTGCAGAGTGTTTCTGAATTGAATATGTATTACGGAGAGTCGCAGATGAGCAGCTCTGGTATGCTGACAAACGATTATTTTCAAGAGGTTTATCCGTTAGAAGAAAAGAATATTGAAGAAGTGTATGTAGAGGAAGGACAGACGGTGGAAGCTGGGGATCCTCTGATTTCCTATGATATGACATTGTCTGATCTGGAATTAGAAATGAAGGAACTGGATGTAGCGACAACAGCAGGGCAGATTCAGGCGGCAAAGCAGGAACTTGAGAATCTTAGAAAGTTAAAGCCTGTCCAGCCCAGACCGGAGACGCCAGAGCCGCCGGAAGAGCCCGAGGAGCCGGAGCCACCAGAAGCGCCCGAGGAACCGCCCAAACCGGAGAAGACGGGAAACGCGTATAACTATATCACGAAGACTTCTAAACCGAATAAAGGAAAGGGGACGCAGAAGAATCCCTATGTATATCTTTGCATGCCTGAGTGTTATGTATTGGGAGAATTTATCAATAATCTTTCTCAAAATGAAGAGAAGCCGGTGTATGTAAGTTTGGAGATTCATGAGAAGAATACGCTGAAGGGAAAATTGATCACCAGTTGGGAAATTAGTGGGGTGAGTGGATTTCCACAAATGGCGGATGACTCGCGATGGGCAGTCAGAAGCAAATCCCAGGTCGATAAGGATGAGTTGGAGGTGGAACCAGAGCCAGAACCGGAACCGGAGCCAGAGCCAGAGCCGGAACCAGAACCGGAAGAGCCGGAGGGATTTACAGCAGAGGAGATTGCGGAGAAGATTAAGGAGAAAGAGAATGAAATCCGTGATCTGGATCTTGAGAAGCGGCGTGGTGAATTAGAATTAGAGCAGATGAAGAAGATGTCCGGTGACGGTGTCATTAAGGCGGAGATAAACGGTATCGTAAAAGATTTGGCAGAAAAGGATAATCTGCCGGCTGACGGATCGCCGATTTTGACAGTGGCGGGTTCGGAGGGATTGTATGTCAAAGGTTACCTGAGTGAATTACAGTTGGAAGATATTAAGGTGGGGCAAACCGTGTATGCATATTCCTGGGAGAGTGGCAATAATTTTGAGGCTTCCATTACAGAAATTTCCTCTTATCCTTCCAAAAATTATGAGGCATGGGGAGAGGGAAATCCCAATGTATCTTACTATCCATATACGGCGTATATTGAAAATACGGAAGGGCTTCACAATGGTGAGTATGTAGATTTGACAATGACACCCAATAATGGAATGGAACAGTCAGACAGCATTTATATAGAGAAGGCATATGTCAGAGATGAGGACAATCGTAAGTATGTGCTCAAGGAGGATGAGAATCATTGTCTGGTAAAACAGTATGTCAAGACAGGAAAGACGCTTTATGGTTCGGCTGTGGAGATTGTGTCTGGGCTTACAAAGGAAGACAAAATTGCGTTTCCTTATGGGAAGAGCGCACAGGAAGGCGTAAAAGTGGAAACTACTGAATAATTCAGTATAGGCGCAGAATGGAGGAAAAATGTTAGAGAATATCAGATTGTCCTTTCAGGGGTTATGGTCACATAAGATGCGTTCCTTTCTCACTATGCTGGGCATTATCATTGGTATTGCAGCGATCATTGCCATTGTCTCAACGATTAAAGGCACGAACGAGCAGATTAAGGAAAACCTGATCGGTTCCGGTGAAAATACAGTGAATGTGCAATTTTATCAAGGGGATAATGTCTATGAAATTGATTGGAATGGGATTCCAGATGGGGTTCCGGTAATTTCAGAAGATACAAGGAACACATTGTTGGAATTAAAACATGTGGAAGGCGTGTCACTCTACACATCAAGAGAGGCGTACAACGTAGCATATTATAAGAACAATGGATTATCCGGTGGAAAAATATTTGGAATAGACAGAGATTATCTGAACGTGTGCAATTATATTATTAAAAAAGGGCGCGGGTTTACGGAGTCAGATTATAAGAAGTTCCGCAAAGTAGTTTTGTTGGATGAGAGCAGCGCGGAGACGCTGTTTCAGGGGGAAGAACCCATAGGGAAGACCCTGGAGATTCAGCGGGAGCCTTTTACGGTCATCGGGGTTATTGCCAAATCTTCAAAGTTTGAGCCGGTAATTAATAGTATAGAAGAATATTATGATATATATGCGCAGCAAAATAACGGTGCGCTGTATGTGCCGGATACAACCTGGCCGATACTTTATAGTTACGATGAGCCGCAGTCGTTGGTGTTGAAACTGGATAAAGTGGATAATATGACGGTAGCAGGCAGAAGCGCGGCAGAGATTTTGAATGCCAGGATAACCGTGCAGGATGAAACAATGAAATACAAGGCGGATGATTTGCTGAAGAAGGCGGAGGACATTCAAAGTTTGGGACAATCCACAAATATGATGTTGATTTGGATTGCTGGAATTTCTCTTTTAGTAGGCGGAATTGGCGTTATGAACATTATGCTGGTGTCTGTCACAGAGCGTACGCAGGAAATTGGACTTAAAAAAGCGATTGGCGCCAGAAAGGGCAAAGTGCTAGGACAGTTTTTGACGGAGGCGGCAGTTTTAACCAGCCTTGGCGGACTGGTTGGTGTGATTGTGGGCATTGTGCTGGCGGAGGTAATTTCTAAGGTGACGGGGACATTAATGGCAATTAGTGTTCCAGCAGCCATTTTGTCGGTGGTATTTTCCATGTTCATCGGCATTCTCTTTGGCTTATTGCCCTCCTACAAGGCGGCAAACTTAAATCCCATAGAGGCATTGCGGCATGAATGAGCATGAGGGGGGACCCAGCGAAGCTGGGGAGAGTCCTGATGCTTAGTGCCGTAGCCAAAGAAGTAAAGCGGAGATGGGAGGATGCCTTAGGTCTCGTGCCGTAGCCAAAGAAGTAAAAGAACATTTTATAGGTTGTTACAAAATACATTTATATTTGTAGGAGGAAATCATGATTGATTTAAAATTTTTGAGAGAAAATCCGGATATTGTAAAACAGAATATTCGTAATAAGTTTCAGGATAGCAAGCTGCCGTTGGTAGATGAGGTGATTGAGCTTGATGTAAAAGCAAGAAAGACTCAGCAGGAGGCAGACGCACTGCGCGCGGAGCGCAAGAAATTGTCCAAGCAGATTGGCGCTTTGATGGGACAAGGCAAAAAGGAAGAAGCAGAAGAGATAAAAGCGCAAGTAAATGCAGGGGCAGAGCGCTTGGCAGAATTGGAAAAGATGGAAGGAGAATTGCAGGAGCAGGTTACAAAGATTATGATGACAATTCCCAATATCATTGATCCATCTGTGCCAATCGGAAAAGATGATAGTGAAAATGTGGAAGTACAGAAGTATGGTGAACCAGTGACGCCGGATTTTGAAATTCCTTACCATGCTCAGATTATGGAACGCTTTCAGGGACTGGATTTGGATAGCGCCAGGAAGGTTGCAGGAAATGGATT
Source organism: uncultured Lachnospiraceae bacterium (assembly GCA_947565425.1). Lineage (GTDB taxonomy): Bacteria > Bacillota > Clostridia > Lachnospirales > Lachnospiraceae > Petralouisia. Next base: position 150,106 of record CANOFW010000002.1, on the reverse strand, counting down.
TTACTATTTGATGGGAGACATGGCAAGGCTGCATTCCGCAGTAATTTCCTATGCGAGAGATTTTATGATTAACCGTGGTTTTACCTATTGTGTGCCGCCGTTCATGATTCGCAGCAATGTTGTGACGGGCGTTATGAGTTTTGCAGAAATGGATGCCATGATGTATAAGATCGAAGGAGAGGATTTGTACCTAATCGGCACCAGTGAGCATTCTATGATAGGTAAATTTATTGACACGATTCTGACGGAAGAGCAATTACCGCAAACGCTGACCAGTTATTCTCCATGTTTCCGCAAGGAGAAGGGGGCGCACGGCATTGAAGAGCGCGGTGTGTATCGTATTCATCAGTTTGAAAAGCAGGAGATGATTGTAGTCTGCAAGCCGGAAGAATCCAAAATGTGGTTTGACAAGTTGTGGCAGAATACGGTAGATCTGTTCCGTTCTTTGGATGTTCCGGTGCGTACCTTGGAATGTTGTTCCGGCGACCTCGCTGATTTGAAGGTGAAGTCTGTAGATGTAGAGGCATGGTCCCCCAGGCAGCAGAAATATTTTGAGGTGGGAAGTTGTTCTAATTTAGGGGACGCTCAGGCGCGCCGCCTGAAGATCCGTGTAACCGGAAAAGATGGTAAATATTTTGCGCATACTTTAAATAATACAGTGGTAGCTCCGCCGCGAATGCTGATTGCATTTTTGGAAAACAACTTGTGTGAGGATGGAAGCGTGAAGATTCCAGAAGCATTGCGCCCATATATGGGCGGGCAGGACAAGATTGTTCCGCCGCAGAAGTAATCTAGGAGGAAATAATCGCCAGGCGGTTGCAGTCTGGCGGTTTTTCATCTTATAGGAAATACTTTGTTACGCTTTAGCGTGATAAAGTATTTCCTATAAAATAAGAACAATTATGCGCACTCGCACGAAGGGAAATATGTCGCCAAGGCGACCGTGCTCGGCGCAGCAAAGTGTGCAATCTCCTGGGGATTGAGGGAGTTGGGAAGCTGAAGTGAGATTGCCCACTTTGTTTTTTTATAGGAGGGAGTAAATGAAAAGGAAATATTTGAAGACAGGGATTTTTCTAGGCGCTTTTTTACTATGTGCAGCGATTGTTTGTGCGGCTGTGCGGCTTTTTCCATTGCTGCGGGCAGCCCAGACAGTGCGGCGTGTTTTGGATGCGGAGAGTATGGAGTATGAGATACATTTGACATTGAATCAGGAGCAATTCTCGGAGAAACAAGAGCAGTTTCTGCGGGCAGTTTCCTGGGTGTTAGAGACTGACGAATCATCTTGTTTATCTTGGGAGGTTAGCGGGGTTCTAACAAAAGGACAGGGATTTGGGGAGATTTTTTGCAAAGGTCTGGAGGGAGCGGTGACAGATGTGCATTTCAATCAAGACGATACCTGGGTAAATGTGAGAATGATCTACGAGGCGTTACAGAATAATTTTACCAGTGCGCATCCACTGTTAGGTAATTTTCTGCCGGATTGGAAATACAGTGATTATATGTCCTTGGAACAGATCGAAGATATTTTTCAGATAGACATCAAGGGAATGTTTCTGCCTGCTCTGCCCGAGAGCTCATCTGGACAGAGCACATGGAAATATATTATGATGCTGGGACAGATGGAACGAGAGAAAATGGCGGATGGCGGGCAGCAGTTTACAATGGACTGGAAAGATTATCAGGTGGCGGTTGAAATCGGAAAGCTGGGTATTTTTATCATGGGCGAAGATGTGAAAGGCAGTCAGAGTATCGCATCTTATGAAGCGAAGATACGTGCATGTCCGGCAAAGGAAATAGCAGCTTGCACATCTGTGATGACACAGGAAGAAATAGAACAGTTTATGAAGTTATGGGTTCTTGTAAAAGGAGTCCGGGATCAATTTGGAAAGGAGCGGTAAGCTTGAACAAAAGACAAATGCCGATCATTGTCAGGAATAATTATATGCTCTGGATAGCGCTTGTTTTTTTATGCGCTTATGGGGCAATGATGGTTTTCTCAGCGACCTCATACCAATGTGCAATGAGTAAGGATTATGATTATGATTCTTTCGCGTTAGTAAAGCGGCAGGTAATATTTATGCTGGCAGGATTTATTGCCATAATAGCACTTCAGTTTGTGGATTACCGGCTTTTGAAGCATTTTGCAGCGCTTCTCTATTTGAGCGGAATTGTTTCTATTATACTTTTAAAGACGCCGCTTGGTGTGTCGGCGAATGGAGCAACGCGTTGGGTGAACATTCCCGGGGTGGGGCAGTTTCAAGTAAGCGAGTGGGTGAAAATCTGTGTGATTGTTTTTCTTGCATATCTGATTGACAAGAACAAGAATCATTTGAACTCACCGAAACTGGTAATTTATCTGTGGATTGCAGGCGGGATTCCCACCGTTATGTTATTTTTTCTTAGTAGGGATTTGAGTAGTTCAGCCGTGGTACTGGGTATATGTTTTATTATGAGTTTTATCAGTACGAAGACGGAGAAGCTACATATTGCTGTTTTTCTTGCCGCCGTGTTGGTTGTTGTCATGTACGTATGGAGTATTTGGAGTAATATGCCTACGACGGAGGAGTTAAGTGAAATGTCGTTCCGTGTGGGCAGAATAGCGGCATGGCTGGATCCCGAACGTTATGCTGCGTCTCAGGGGCACCAGACGTTGCAGGGACTATACGCGATTGGAAGGGGAGGCGTGTTCGGAAAAGGGCTTGGCGGTTCTATTCAGAAGTTAGGCCAGATTCCAGAGGTGGAGAATGATATGATATTTTCCGTCATCTGTGAGGAGTTGGGGATTATTGGAGCGCTTGTCTTAATCTATCTCTTCGGTTACTTAATTTATCAGATTGCAAGAGTTATGGTTTCTGCTCCAGATTTGTTTGGAGGTATGCTGTGTCTTGGCGTATTTGCGCATCTTACCTTGCAGGCAATTTTCAATATTTGTGTAAATTTAGCTATTCTTCCTAATACGGGAATTCCCCTTCCTTTTATTTCTTATGGAGGCACGGCTGTATTCTGTTTGCTGGCGGGGGAGATGGCGATTGTATTTTCCATAGAACACAGAATCGGGGAAGAGCCTGGGAAGAAACATTTTCGGTAATTTGTATTTAGTGGAAATCGTGTGTACATTATGATGTTCAAAAAGTCTTGCCGCTTATGCGGCAAAGACAGAATGCATAAAAATCACTCTGGGAAGCTAGCTTCCCAGAGTGGTTTTTGTGCATGTTGTTTACATTGCTCTGCAATGTAAACCTTTTGAACGAATCTAAACCTTGTAATTTATGTTAGTGCAACAATCCCAAGATAATTTATGTACATGCTATTTACATTGCAGTGTAATTGTCAATCTTTTGATCAAATTATCCTCTTGAAACACATCCTTCTATGTGCTACATTATTGATGAACGGTATTCTGGAAAGAAACTGTATCATACAATCAAGTTTTCTCAAATCGAGCAGGGACAGGTGCGTTGCTTTGTCCTGCACGTCCAATTTACGCGTTCAGTAATCAATTCACATTTATTAAAATTTCAGAGTGGGTGCATTACAGGAGGTAAAGAAAATGAAAAACACAGTAGTAACAATCCGACAGGCAAAGGAGCGGGGCGAGAAGTTAACGATGCTGACCGCGTATGATTACTCCATGGCAAAGCTTATTGATGAAGCGGGGATTAACATGATATTAGTTGGAGATTCTCTGGGAATGGTGATGCTGGGCTATGAAGATACGCTTTCCGTGACAATGGAGGATATGATTCACCATACGCGTGCGGTAGCACGGGGGGCAAACAAAGCATTGGTAGTTGCAGATATGCCGTTTATGTCTTATCAGACATCTGTTTATGATGCAGTGTGTAATGCGGGGCGTTTGATGAAAGAGGGACGGGCGCATGCCGTAAAGCTGGAGGGCGGCAGCCAATTTGCAGAACATATCCGTGCGATTACCAACGCTTCGATTCCAGTGGTGGCGCATCTGGGACTTACGCCGCAGTCATTAAATGCATTTGGCGGTTTTAAAGTTCAAGGAAAGTCAGAGCAGGCGGCAAAGAAATTGCTTGCAGATGCCAAAGCAGTTGAGGAGGCAGGAGCGGTAGCAGTTGTGTTGGAGTGTGTTCCGGCAAAGCTTGCTGAACTGATTACAAAACAGCTTCGTGTACCGACAATTGGTATTGGCGCAGGCGCGGATTGTGACGGACAGGTACTTGTGTATCAGGATATGCTTGCCATGTTTGGTGATTTCAAGCCTAAGTTTGTCAAGCAGTTTGCCCAAATTGGGGATAGGATGAAAGAGGCATTTGGGAAATATATAGAGGATGTAAAGTCCGGGGCGTTTCCAGCGCCGGAGCACACTTTTAAAATAGAAGATGATGTGATAGAGAAGTTATATTAGGAGGCAAAGAACATGCAAATTATCAAGACAATTGAAGAGTTGCGCCCCATTGTTAAGGCGTGGAGAAAGGAAGGGCTGCGCGTAGGTCTAGTGCCCACCATGGGATATCTCCACGAGGGACATAAGAGCTTGATTGTGAAAGCAGTCAGTGAAAATGATAAGGTAGTTGTCAGTGATTTTGTCAATCCCACGCAGTTTGGGGTGGGTGAAGACCTTGCCAGTTATCCGCGGGATATCGACAGGGATGCAGCTATCTGCGAGCAGGCGGGAGCAGATTTGATATTTCATCCCGAGCCTAAGGAAATGTATTTTGCGGACAACTGCACCTTTGTAGATATGGACAGGTTGACGAAAGGGCTTTGCGGTAAGACCAGGCCCACGCATTTTCGAGGCGTTTGTACGGTTGTTTCTAAGCTATTTCATATTGTGACTCCTGATCGTGCGTATTTTGGGCAGAAGGATGCCCAGCAGTTGGCGGTGATTCGGCGTATGGTGCGCGATTTAAATTTTGATATTGAGATTGTTGGCTGCCCGATTGTGCGGGAAGCGGATGGGCTTGCCATGAGTTCCCGCAATACTTATCTCAATGATGAGGAGCACAAAGCGGCATTGATTTTACATAAATCCTTGCTGCTGGGGAAAGAGATGATAGAGCAGGGAGAACACAAAGCGGCGCGGGTTAAGGAAGCCGTAATTCACAATATAGAATCGGAACCGCTAGCTAGAATAGATTATGTAGAAATTGTAAATCCAGACACCATGGAAGATATAGATGTGGTTGAGGGCGAAGCGCTCATTGCCACAGCAGTTTATATCGGAAAGACGAGGCTGATTGATAACGTGATGTAACAGGACATTCTGTTTTATCCGAAAGGAGTAGTTCGATGTATTTAAAAATGTTAAAGGGCAAGATTCACCGTGCAGTCGTGAAACAGGCGGAACTCAACTATGTGGGCAGTATTACCGTCGACCCCAAGCTGATGGAGGCGGCGGGGATTTTGGAGTATGAAAATGTACAGATTGTAGACATAGAAAATGGGAACCGATTTGAGACGTATACGATTTGCGGGGAGCCAGGCAGTGGAATGATTTGTCTGAATGGGGCGGCGGCGCGGCAAGTGCTTACCGGAGATCATATTATTATTATGGCGTATGCTCAGATGACGCCTGAGGAGGCAAGAGAGTTCCGTCCGCAGGTTGTATTTGTGGACGAAGAGAATAAGATTTCCCGGGTTACCGCCTATGAGAAGCATGGAGAAATCGGCATTTGAGAAAGGACGTGGGAAAATGTTAGAGGGAAAGACAGTGCTGCTCGGTGTTTCCGGGGGCATTGCGGCGTATAAGATGGCGAATGTCGCGCGCATGTTAAAAAAGCTTCATTGTCAGGTATATGTGCTGATGACAGAAAATGCCACCAACTTTATAACGCCAGTTACATTTGAGACGCTTACCGGAAATAAATGTTTGATTGATACCTTTGACCGCAATTTCGAGTTCTCTGTAGAGCATGTGGCGTTGGCGAAGCGCGCAGACTTGGTTCTGCTTGCGCCGGCAACGGCGAATATCATTGGCAAGATTGCCGGGGGTATTGCAGATGACATGCTAAGTACGACGGTGATGGCATGTACGTGTAAGATTTTGCTTGCGCCGGCGATGAATCATAATATGTATCATAATCCAATTGTGCAGGATAACTTGCAGAAATTAGAAAAGTTTGGCTACTTTATCATTCCGCCTGACCATGGTATGTTAGCGAATGGAGATTTGGGGGATGGTAAGTTGCCGGCAGAAGAAACGCTGGTGGAGTATGTGAAACGGGAACTTGCCTATGAAAAGGATTTGCAGGGGCAAAAAATTCTCGTGACTGCTGGGGCGACGCAGGAGGCGATTGATCCTGTGCGGTATATCACCAATCATTCTACCGGAAAGATGGGATATGCTCTGGCAAAGCAGGCGATGATGCGAGGGGCGCAGGTGACGCTTGTGACAGGCGTTACGTCCTTAAATCCGCCTATGTTTACGGAAGTAGTAAACATAACTTCTGCCGAAGAGATGTATCAGGAAGTAATAGCGCGTGCGCAGACTGCCGATATTATTATCAAAGCAGCAGCAGTGGCAGATTACCGTCCGGCAATAATATCAAAGGACAAGATTAAGAAATCTGAGGGAGAAGCTGTCATAGCATTAGAGCGCACCAAAGATATTTTAGGCGAGCTGGGAGAAAGGAAAGCGAAGGGGGAGTTATCGGCATTCTTATGTGGCTTTTCTATGGAAACCTGCGATTTAGAAGATAATTCAAGGGCGAAGCTTAGGAAAAAACATCTTGATATGGTGGCGGCAAATAACCTCAAAGTAGAAGGGGCGGGATTTGGCACGGATACGAATGTTATTACTTTGATTACGAATTCAAAGGTCCAGTATTTGGAGAAAATGAGCAAGGAGGATGCGGCAGATAAAATTTTGGATGCGATTATAAACGAGAGAGCGGAACATGATTTTCGTTAGAGGTCTAAGCTTGAAAAAGTAATTGTACTTTTAGCATTTTGAAAGTATAATATGAATATAACTATTCAGAACCCCATGGAAATAGAAAGCCAGACCGTTCAAATATATTTGAAAAGGGCTGAATTACTATTTCCATGAGGGGGATAATCCTCCTCAGCCACAGACATGACAGCTCTGCTGGCATGTCTGTGGCGTGGGGTTCTGAATAGATAATTATGAATATAACGGTTGCTACACAATAACGCCCACTTGGTTTTGAATGGGAGGTCAGGCTTATGGGAAAAGATACGCGTCTTGTTAATATCTACATTAAAATTCATAATAAACGTACACTAACCATAGATGATTTAAAGTATTTGTCAAAATACGACCCGGAATGTTTTGAGAAGACCTGCAAGAATATTGTGTATAAGATTCCCGAGGCGGAAGAAATTTTACAGCCGCAAAAGACGCCAGAGGGTGCGGCGTTGATTCCTGCGCCTATGGTGCCGCTTATGGAGAAACCGCAGGCAGATAAGCAGAAAATAGAAGCTGTTCTTGACAATTTGGGGAAGATGGAGGTAGCGGAACTTCCTATTCAAGATGTGGATTCCGATACTGTGAAGGAATTGTTGGGGAGCTTGTATATGGAACTTCTATTTCCGCATAATGACCGCGAACGGTTTTTCAGTATGGAAGAGAGTGAAAATCTGTCGGTGTTCAATAAAAAAGTGTAAGGGATAAAATGACATATCGTATATGGAATTGTCATTTTATTCCCGCGAGGCTTATCTGCTTTTCGTAGAAAAGGAGATGCCACCCCGACGAGGGGGTGCAAATACCCCGCCCCTTGGGGCGGAAAGAATAAGCCAGGTCATGCCCCGTAGCTTGCTGCGGGGTATTTGACTCCTGCTGTGGCGAAAGGTTCACAGGCTTAGTCGTGCATTTTGCTTGCCTGCGAATCATTGTCCCACTGAAAATTCTTTATCCCGGCTCCTAATTCAAAATGATATTTTGCAAGTCCAAGATCTGCGCCGGAAAATTTGCCATTGCTGCAAGTGATCTGTACTTTTGTGTCTGAGCATGTTACTTGAAATGCCTGCTTATTAAGAGCAGTTGGAGCGAGTAATACGGCTTCTACGCCTTTATAAAACCATTCTGGTGTTTTGCCCTCATATACAGCAATATCTTCATATGCTTTGGATTTGTGAGGTGTGCCCTGGCTGGCGCCATAGCCGACAGCTATCACGCCAATGACTTTGTTTTTACCCGCTGCGGCGTTTAATTTTTTGCGGTTAAAAGTTCCGCCAACCCACCAGGTGTTAAGTCCAAGCGTCTGTGCGTAAAGCATTAAATCCGCGCCGCAATAGCCAAGTTTTTCATCTAAATCAGGCGTATTGGGTCCGGCTAATACAAAATAATTTTTCACGCCTTTGGCTAAAAGTAATTTTATTACAGCGTGAAAAGCAGAAGAATTGTTGACCGCTAATTGTATGGTGAGATTATATTTTTTATTATCTGCTTCCACCCGGTCATTTAACAGTTTTATAACATCTGCTGGCAGAGGTTTGTCTGTATATTTACGAACCATGTGTCTTTTTTTCATAGCTTCTTCTAATGTCATGTGTAATAATCTCCTGGATTTTTTCCATTTTTAAATCAACTATATCGTATCGTGCCCGACGTGTCAATGATTGTTGTTGTCATAGTTACGACCAGCGCGCCGCCGCAAGAACGCCAAGGCGTTGTTAAAATAAAAAAATTTTTTATGGAATGGACAGAGGAAGAGTGGTAATCGTATTATCAGTGAAAGGAGGTAAATCAATGAAGCGTACGCAGAAAGAAATTTTAGATTTGTATGAGAAGTATTACGAAATGGTTTGGCGAATCTGTTTGGTACGTTTTGGTAATTCCCATGATGCATACGATGCAGCCCAGGAAACATTTGTCCGTCTGATAAGTTACACAAAATCCTTTCATAGCGAGGAACATGAGAAAGCGTGGCTGATTCGCACGGCGGTTAATTATTGTAAAGATGTTATGAAAAGCAGCTACCGTAAACGTGAGTTTTGTCTCGATGCAGGAAAACCGTCGGAAGAGGTGGATGTGCCGGATGAATATTCCGAGGTGTATGAGGCAATGATGGGGTTGCCGGAAAAATACCGGGTGATTCTATACCTGTACTATTACGAGGGATATTCTCTGAAAGAAATTGCAGGTATGATGAAAATGAATGCGTCTACCTTGCGTTCTCGGTTTGCCAAGGCAAAGGAACTGATGAAAGCGTATTTAAAGGAGGAAGATTATGAATAAATTTAATGAGATGATAGATCATATGCAGATGCCAAAAGAGCAGTATGAACAATTGAAGGCTGATTTAATACAACAAACAGAAGCAAAAAGGAATACCAGGACAGTATGGCAGCGTTATGCAGTTGCCGCGGCGCTTGCAATTTGCCTCTTGGGAACGACTGTGACCGCTTATGCAGCAGTTCGTTACCAGTGGTTCCAATTATTTTTTGACAATGGGAACCAGGAAGCAGAACTTACGGAAGAGTTCTTGGCGAAAGCGAGCACAGAGACAGTTACGGCAGAGAATGACAAGTATCAATATACGGTACTTAATCATCTGTACAGCGAAGAACAGCAGATGGGGTTAATTCTTTGTTCCTTTCATTTTCTGAAAGAAGACAATACGCACTTGAATGTATTGGATAGAGAGTACAATACGATAGTTTTGAAGAAGAATAGGGTGGTAGATGGAGAGACATTCCAACTGGAAAATGCAAAAGGAGCGGATAGAGATTTATCTTTCCGTGTTAAGAGTGAAAATGGGAAAGAGATGGTTTCTGCGACAATGATGTATTTTACAGGAGAAATGGCGGAAGACGGCGGCTATTTGATTGGTATACGTTACAATTTTGCAGTGGAAAAGAAGATGCAGCAAATACCGCAATTGGTGATGGCGTTAGAGAATGCTGGAGATATTGAGAAAAAGCTGAGAGTTTCCTTGCCACAGAGTGGAGACGTGGCATGTACGCGTTTTGTCTCAGAAAAGAAAACGGAAAATGCCATTGTGATCAGTCCGCTTGGCATGACGCTCACGATTGCCATAGATAAGAAAAAAGACTATCAAAATATGTTGGACTATGAAATTTTTGAGGATTTGAAACTTGTTATGGCAGACCATTCTAAACCAGTCAACGATTCTTGGAAAGGGTATTCGACGAGTATTCTTACCGGGGATTCTCAGACAGAGCAGACCTGGTATATACAGAAGGAATTCACGAATCTTGTGGATGTTTCCCAGATAGATTATATTGAACTAGATGGGGAGAAATACTGTAGGTAGAAAGTTCAGATTGAGCCCAAGATGGTTGCTGAGTAAGGAGTTTGATTTGTAGGCACAATGCCGGGAAATCGCGTGAATGACGGTTTTCCGGCATTTGGTTTGTTGGAAATCCTTATAAAAAATCATCCCAGAGTCTTGAAAAAATAAAGGAAGTGTGATAAAATTTCTACAATTTGGGCATAAAACACCTATAGTGCTTAGTACCAATATAGAACCCTTACGAAAAAAAGAATCTGAATTTCTTTTTTTTTTGTAAAAATCAGTGTAACTATTCAGCTAATACAAAGAAAGGGTGGTAAATACATGAAAGCATTTCTAATACTGGAAGACGGAACAGTATTTGAAGGTAACAGCATTGGCTCTACCAGGGAAGTAATCAGTGAAATCGTGTTCAACACTTCTATGACAGGTTATCTTGAAGTTCTCACAGACCCCTCTTACGCCGGACAGGCGGTCGTCATGACATACCCGTTGATTGGAAATTATGGAATTACGCCGGACATGGAGTCGATAAGGCCCTGGCCGGACGGTTATATTGTGCGCGAATTGTCGAGGGCGCCCAGCAATTTCCGCTGTGAGGGAACCATCCAGGATTTTCTTGTCAAGCATGATATTCCGGGTATTGCGGGCATTGACACCCGGGCGTTGACAAAGATTCTCAGGGAAAAGGGGACGATGAACGGTATGATTACCACCAACGAAAATTATCTGCTTGAAGAAATTTTGCCGCGGCTGAAAACGTATCATACAGGAAATGTGGTAGATAAAGTGACATGCGACAGTATTTCCAGATTGTCAGGAAGAGGAAAGCGTGTTGCCCTCATGGATTTTGGCGCCAAGAGAAATATTGCCAAATCTTTGCAGGACAGAGGATGTGAGGTCACTATTTATCCGGCGCACACGCGCGCAAAGGAGCTATTAGCGGACAAGCCGGATGGGATTATGCTCAGTAATGGACCGGGAGATCCCAAAGAATGTAAAGAGATTATTGCAGAACTGAAAAAGCTTTATGAATCGGACACGCCTATCTTTGCCATTTGCCTGGGGCATCAGCTTATGGCATTGGCGAACGGGGCGGATTCCCATAAGATGAAGTACGGACACCGGGGCGGCAACCATCCAGTTAAGGATTTAGAGACCGGGAGAGTATATATTTCCTCCCAGAACCATGGATATGTGGTAGACACGGAACATTTAGACCCGGCAGTAGCGGTTCCGGCGTTTGTAAATGTCAATGACGGCACCAATGAAGGACTGCGCTATACCGGGAAAAAGATTTTTACCGTGCAATTCCACCCGGAAGCCTGCCCGGGACCGCAGGACAGCAGCTATCTGTTTGATAAGTTTATCGCTATGATGGGAGGGAATCAGTAATGCCAAAGAATCCAGATATTAAGAAAGTATTAGTTATCGGCTCCGGTCCGATTGTCATTGGGCAGGCGGCAGAATTTGATTATGCGGGCACGCAGGCATGCCGTTCTCTGAAAGAGGAAGGCGTGGAAGTTGTGCTGGTAAATTCCAACCCGGCAACCATTATGACGGACAAGGAGATTGCCGACGAGGTCTATATCGAGCCTTTGACTGTCAAGGTATTAGAGCAGATTATCTGCAAGGAGCAGCCGGACAGCGTATTGCCTACGCTGGGCGGACAGGCAGGGTTGAATCTGGGCATGGAACTGGCAGAATCCGGCTTTTTGGAAAAACATCATGTGAAGCTGATTGGCACGACTTCCGAGACAATCTTTAAAGCGGAGGACCGTCAAGCATTTAAGGACACGATGGAGAAAATCGGTGAGCCGTGCGCACCCTCCCAGGTCGTGCACAATGTGGAGGACGGCATAGCTTTTACGAATACCATCGGCTATCCGGTCGTGCTGCGTCCGGCGTATACGCTTGGCGGAAGCGGCGGCGGCATCGCCCACAATGAGACGGAATTGATTGATATTCTCACCAACGGCCTGCGCCTGAGCCGCGTGGGGGAAGTGCTGGTGGAACGCTGCATTGCCGGCTGGAAAGAGATTGAGTATGAGGTGATGCGTGACAGCGCTGGTAATTGTATCACCGTTTGTAATATGGAAAATATTGATCCCGTAGGCGTGCACACCGGGGACAGCATTGTTGTGGCGCCCTCTCAGACGTTGGGAGATAAGGAGTATCAGATGCTGCGGACGTCTGCATTGAACATTATTTCGGAGCTTAATATTACCGGGGGTTGTAACGTGCAGTATGCGCTGCATCCCACGAGTTTTGAGTATTGCGTCATTGAGGTGAATCCCAGGGTCAGCCGTTCTTCTGCGCTGGCAAGCAAGGCAACCGGGTATCCGATTGCGAAAGTGGCGGCAAAAATTGCCCTTGGGTATACCCTGGATGAGATTAAAAACGCCATTACGGGTAAGACTTACGCCAGCTTTGAGCCTATGTTAGATTATTGCGTCGTGAAGATTCCGCGGCTTCCGTTTGATAAATTCATTACGGCGAAGCGCACGCTGACAACCCAGATGAAGGCCACCGGGGAGGTCATGAGCATTTGTACGAATTTTGAGGGTGCGCTGATGAAAGCCATCCGCTCGCTAGAACAGCATGTGGACTGCCTGCGTTCCTATGATTTTACAGCGTTATCGAAAGAAGGGCTGTTAAAGCAGTTGAAAAAGGTGGATGACCGCAGGATTTGGGTGATTGCGGAAGCATTGCGTAAGGGGATTTCGTATGACGAAATCCACGATATTACGATGATTGACCATTGGTTTATTGATAAAATCGCCATTCTCACAGAGATGGAGGAACGTCTGGAAAAAGAAGAGCTCACAATAGAGCTGTTAAAAGAGGCAAAACGGCTGGAATTCCCGGATAACGTAATCGCCCGTCTGAGCGGAAAAGAAGAGACAAAAATCCGTGATTTACGATATGAAAATGGCGTTACCGCAGCCTTTAAGATGGTAGATACTTGTGCGGCGGAATTTGCAGCGGAGACGCCCTACTATTATTCTTGTTTTGGGAGTGAGAATGAGGCGCAGGGCGTGAAAGACAGGAAAAAAGTGCTCGTACTGGGGTCTGGTCCGATCCGTATCGGGCAGGGAATTGAGTTTGACTATTGCTCTGTGCACTGTACCTGGGCGTTTGCCAAAGAGGGTTATGAGACGATTATTGTAAACAACAATCCAGAAACTGTTTCTACAGATTTTGACATCGCAGACAAATTATATTTTGAACCGCTGACGCCGGAGGATGTGGAGAGCATTGTGCGCTTAGAACAGCCGGACGGCGCGGTCGTGCAATTTGGCGGGCAGACGGCAATCAAGCTGACGGAAAGCCTGATGAAGATGGGCGTGCCTATTTTGGGCACGAAAGCGGAGGATGTGGACGCGGCGGAAGACCGTGAACTGTTTGATAAGATTTTAGAGCAGACACAGATTCCGCGCGCTGCTGGCGGAACGGTATTTACCGCCGAGGAAGCCAAAGAGGTTGCCAATCAACTTGGGTATCCGGTGTTGGTGCGCCCTTCCTATGTGCTTGGCGGGCAGGGGATGCAGATTGCCTATTCGGATGAAGAGATTGCGGAATTTATGGAGATTATCAACCGTATTGCTCAGGACCATCCGATTCTGGTGGACAAGTATTTGCAGGGCAAGGAGATTGAGGTCGACGCAGTCTGTGATGGAAAAGACATTTTGATTCCGGGCATTATGGAGCATATTGAGCGCACCGGTGTCCATTCCGGCGACAGTATTTCCGTTTATCCGGCTCCCACCATCAGCGCGCAGGTAAAGGAAAAAATTGTTGATTATACGCAGCGGCTGGCGCGTGCGCTTCACGTTGTGGGCCTGATTAACATTCAGTTTATCGCTATGGATGAAGAAGTGTATGTGATCGAGGTAAATCCGCGTTCTTCAAGAACTGTGCCGTATATCAGCAAAGTTACGGGGATTCCCATTGTTGACCTTGCGACGCGTGTGATCATCGGCAATACCTTAAAAGGTATGGGCTATCCCACCGGGCTTGCGCCGGAGGCGGAATATGTGGCAATCAAGATGCCGGTATTTTCTTTTGAGAAATTGCGCGGAGCAGAAATCAGCCTGGGACCAGAGATGAAGTCGACCGGGGAATGCTTAGGGATTGGAAAATCTTTTGATGAAGCATTGTATAAGGCGTTTTTAGGCGCAGGTGTGCAGTTCCCCAAGTATAAGCAGATGATTATGACTGTTAAGGATGCGGATAAGCCGGAAGCGGTAGATATTGCCAAGCGGTTTGAGGCGCTTGGTTATAAGATTTATGCGACGAGAAGTACGGCAAAATATTTGGAAGCGCGCGGCGTCAAGGCAAGGCGCATCAACAAGATTGCCCAGGAATCCCCCAATGTGATGGACTTGATTCTAGGGCATAAGATTGATCTCGTGATTGACACGCCTACACAGGGGCGGGATAAGAGCCGCGACGGTTTTTTAATACGCAGAAATGCCATTGAGACGGGTGTGTACTGTATCACGGCTATGGACACTGCGGACGCGTTGGCAAGCAGTTTAGAGCACGCCAGTGTCAGCGAAAAACTGAATCTCATTGATATTGCGAAGGTGAAGAATATTTAATTTCTGCTAGTGCAAATAGGATGAGAACAAGTCCTAGAACTTTGGAAAGGGGATTGTCTATGCTAATAAGCGTAATTATTCCATGTTACAATTCCATGAACTGCATAGATCCGTTATTACATTGTCTGAAACAGCAGACAATTGGCATAGAAAATTTAGAAATTATTTTTGTGGATGATGATTCTGTGGATGGCACGCGTACGAAATTGAAAGAGTTTCAGCAATGCTATCCGCAGAATGTGCGGATCATAGAAAATGATAAGAATCATGGAGTGAGTTATTCGAGAAATCGCGGAGTGGAGGAAAGCCATTCACCTTTTGTTACTTTTGCGGATCATGACGACGTTTTAGAGTGCACTCTATATGAAATATTGTATGAAAGCATGCTAAAAAATGACTGCGAAATAGTAATGTGCGCTCATGACTATATAGTAGAAAAAGACGGGAATACAGGGCAGGTATACAGCCGGGATGGTAATGCGGGCAAACTATTTTCCAGCGGGCAGCCAGTAGCACAACTCTTCGAGCTACGGGACCATGCGGCGCGTCAAAGGTTTATGCTGCAATTCCGTAACGATTTGGAATGTTGGAGTAAGCTGATTCGCAAAAGTTTTTTATTGGAGCATACGATTGCCTTTCCAGAGGGGATGTGGGGAGAAGATTTTTACTGGTGGAGCCTCATAGAGATGAATCTGAATTCTCTTTGCTGGATTCCCAGCGTACTGTATCATCATGTCAGAAAAGACGGGCCGCCTGCGTCAAAAGAGATACATAACTGGATGATGGCGCAGCTTTTGCTGAATCAGGAGGCAAAACGACGGGGATTTTACCAGGACTTTTGGGAAATTCTCGATTTGGAACTGTATGAAGTCGGTTTTGCATCTACCTTGTATTATTGGATTTTGGGAAACAATTTCAGCGTACAGGAATTAGAGGAATTGCGGCGCTATGTCTTAAATGAAACGACTGACATTTTTCACAACACATATATCTGTAATAAAAATTTCCGTTATCGCTATTCGGAGTATGCTTTGGAATTGTTGAAGGAAGAAATAACAGAAAGTAGTGTTCGCGATTTTCTCAAAAACATTGTTGCTGCATTGCGGGCATTGTAAAATATCATTTTTTATGTTCTGGAGGTAAGGAAGGATATTTAAGGAAAGATGCTGGATATATTAATTGTAGAAGACAACAAAGAAATAGGTATATTGCTGTGTGATTTTTTGCGTAAGGAGAATTACACGGTTAGCATAGCCCAGACCGGTGAAAAGGCTTTGGAACTGTATGAAAAATATGGAGCCAGAGTGATTGTGTTGGATATTATGCTTCCCGGAATAGATGGGTTTGCGGTTTGTTCTAAGATCAGGGAGACTTCCAATACCCATATTTTAATTGCCAGCGCCAGGGTGGAAAAGAATGATAAATTAAAAGGTTTAAATCTTGGTGCAGATGATTATATTGAGAAACCTTATGATTTAGATATTTTAATTGCCAAGATGAAAGGCATTTTTAAAAGAAAATATGGCCAGGCGGAGATTGTAGAAGGGAATATCCGATTGAATACCGTGCAACAGACGGTATATGTAGATGGGCAGAAAAAAGAAGTTACCGAAAAGGAGTTTGAACTGTTAAAACTGCTCATCGAGAATAAGAATGTAACTATGAAGAAGGAGTATTTGTTTAATACTGTTTGGGGAAGTGACAGTGATTCGGAAATTCAGACACTGACAGTACATATTAAGCGGCTTAGGGAAAAAATAGAAGAAGAACCCAAAAAGCCTAGGCATATTATTACAGAGTGGGGCGTAGGGTATCGGTTTGAGTAGGTTTAAAATTTTTACACTTTGGATTGTCATTGCTGAAATAGTTCTTATATTGTTGGTTAATATACTGTATTTTTATCAAAACAATGACAGTGACGGAAAATTATATCTCGTGGAAGCAAGGCGTTTGATGAAAGAGATAGAAGAACAAAAGCCAGAGGCTTCCGAAATAGAAGCAATGAATTTCGATAAGTATGAAACGATAGTAGGAATCAGAGAGTTTGTTGCCAAAGAAGCCTGTAACAATGATTATTTAGTGGAAGAAATAGCTGGTAAACTGTATCGAATCGAATATGCAGCGGAAAGAAGTTCACGATTACCTTTGTATATAAATTTCTCGTTGCTGGGTATGATGATTGTGACAATTATTGTGCTCGTATATGTGTATCATAAAATCTTAAAGCCTTTTCAGGATATGAGTAATTTATCTTACGAGCTGGCGAAAGGGAATTTGTCCATGCCTATAAAAGAAGAAAAAAGTAAGCTGTTTGGGCGTTTCCTGTGGGGAATGGACATGCTTCGCGAAAAGCTGGAGGAAACAAAAGAGAAAGAACTTGAATTTCTAAAGGAGCGGAAGACTTTGATTCTTTCTTTGTCCCATGATATCAAAACGCCGCTCTCTTCCATTGAATTGTATTCCAAAGCGTTGTCGGAGGATTTGTATGACACACAGGAGAGAAGGGACGAAACTTTGCAGGGCATTGCTAGGAATGTGAAAGAAATAAAGGGGTACGTGAATGAAATTGTAACTGCCTCCAGGGAGGATTTTCTGAATTTGGAAGTGCATATGGGAGAATATTACATTTCAGAAGTTATAAAAGCCACAGAAAGTTATTACAAGGATAAGTTGTCTGTAATTCACACTGAATTTCAAGTGGATGAAATTTCCGAATGTCTCGTCAAAGGGGATAAGAACCGTATGGCTGAGGTTCTGCAAAATGTTATGGAAAATGCTATCAAGTATGGTGATGGTAAGCGTATCCGCATTTCGTTTGGGGAGGAGGAGGACTGTAAATTAATACAGATCGAGAACTCGGGATGCAATCTGAAAAACGAGGAACTTCCAAATCTTTTCGATTCCTTTTACCGTGGAAGCAATAGTACCGGTATGAAAGGAAGCGGTCTGGGACTTTATATTTGCAAAACACTGATGCGTAAAATGGACGGCGACATCTTTGCCGGGATGAATGAAGATGTTTTTTGTGTGACGATAGTAGCTAGAAAGGCATAACGGGTATGAAAACTTCAGGGTTAGATTAAATGGCTCTGAAGTTTTGTAATTAATGATTAGTTCATAATTTTGGTGTTAATATATCTCTTGCAGAAGCAAATCAGAAGCAAGAGGGAGGCAAAAGAATGTATTTAAGCATACTAAAAAAAGACTTGAAACGAAAAAGGGCAATGAATATTATTCTTCTATCATTTATGATTCTTGCCACAATGTTTGTATCATCAAGTGTAAACAATATCATTAATGTTACCACGGCGCTGGACAGTTATTTTGAAATGGCAAATGCGCCTGATTATTTTGCCGCTGCCATGAATAAAAATTCTGCCCTTGACATTGATGAAACGTTAAACCAGGCAAGCGCAGTAGATCACTATGCAACAGAGAACGTATTGGTTTTATCGCCCGAGAATTTTATCTATGAGGATGGGGATATCGTTGTCGATGGTACGAATCTGATTCAAAGCGACATTTGTATGAATTATTTTCTTTCCGATGGCAGTACCCTCGAAACGGTCAGGCAGGGCGAGTTTTATATGCAGGAGGGCGAGGCGGACGCGCTCGGGGTTGATGTGGGCGACAAGCTTACCATAGAATTAAATGGTGTGCGCCGTGAATTTGTTCTTGCGGATAAAATAAAGGATGCGCTTTTGGGTTCACAGCAGATAACATTTTACCGCTATATCATAAGTAAGGAGGATTTTGAGAGTTTTCTTTCCGCAGAAAACACGGAAAGATATTACGGCGGTAAGCTTGTTTACATCTATTCTTCCGATATGGAAACGGCCCTGCCACAGATCAAACCGCTTGTAGAGAACAGCCTTCTTACACTGGACAGAGCCCTTATGAAATTCTTATATGTTTTTGATATGATCGTGGTAGGTATTCTGCTTATAGTAAGCATTATTCTTATAATGATAGCGTTTGTAGTTTTACGTTTTACCATTTCCTTTACACTTTCCGAGGAATTCCGTGAAATCGGAGTCATGAAGGCGATTGGCATCGGCAATTTCAAAATCCGGGGCTTATACCTTGTGAAATATATAGGACTTTCTGTAATCGGTGCGGCGGTTGGTCTTGCCCTGAGCTTCCCCTTCGGTAAAATGCTTATGGGCGTTTCTTCGCAGAACATGATTGTCGGAAATCAGAGTCCGGTTTTGGTAAACATTGTTTGTGCTGTTCTCGTCGTCGCAGTAATTATATGGTTCTGCTATGGCTGTACAGGCAGGGTGAAGAAATTAACGCCCATTGACGCGATCAGAAATGGTCAGACAGGGGAGCGTTTCCGCAAAAAGAGCCTTATGAGTCTGGGGAAATCCAGGCTTCCGATGGCGCCCTTCCTTGCACTGAATGACATTGTAAGCAGCCCCAGGCGTTACGGCATTATCTCACTTACATTCTTCTTATGTCTGTCTCTTTTGCTGATACTTTCAGCAACGGTTTCTACCATAAACAGCGGCAGTCTCGCCGCATCACTTGGATGGGCGGACTGCGATATCTATCTGGACAGTAAAATCATTGCGGAATGTATGATGGAAGACGGACACGAAAAGCTTGAAAAGCACCTTGACGAAATGGAACAGACTCTTGCGGAACATGGCATTCCCGCAAAATGCTATCAGGAAATGATGTTTATCCTGCCCGTCTCTTTCGGAGAAAACGAGGGCAATAATATCTGTATCTTTCAAGGCACAGGCTCCACAATGGATATGTACGAATACACGGCAGGAACAGCGCCACAGGGTACCGATGAAATCGCGATAACACGGATTGCCGCGGATAAGCTGAACGCAACTATTGGTGATACCGTTACGATAAAAACTATTGACGGAGATAAGGAATATATCATTTCGGCGTTTTTCCAGTCTATGAATATGATGGGCAGCGGTATCAGGCTTCACACCGATGCGTACATCAATTACGTTCAGGCAGGAAGCGGCGGCAATACGCAGATCACCTTTACGGATCATCCTGACAGCAGGGAAATTGAACGTAGAATGGAAGAAATTCAGAGAATTTTTCCCGATTATGGAAATATAAGAACCTGCGCCGAAGCAGTAGCGGATATGGTCGGTATCGCGGGAACTCTTGATGCAGTAAAATCCCTTGTAGCCGTTCTCACAATCGTAGTAGCCGCACTCATAACCGTACTTATGGAGCGTTCTTTTATCGCAAAGGAGCAGGGCGAAATCGCACTCATGAAAGCCGTGGGCACACGAAACGGAAAAATCTATGCATACCACGCATTGCGATTTATATTTGTGGGAATGATTGCAGTAATTATGGGGGAAATTTTTGCAATACCGCTTACTCACTTATGTTTTGATCCGCTTTTTAAAATGGCGGGTATGGAGCTTGCGGTTGACTACGTGATCAATCCTGTTGAAATGTATCTGTTCTTCCCTGTAATCATTCTTGTCACAACAACCGTAAGTGCATTCCTGACCTCGCTTTATACAAGAAAAATCAAGTCCTCTGATACTGCTAACATTGAATAAGAAAGGAAACTATTATGAATACTTTAGAAGTAAAAGACCTCTGTAAAACATATATCGTGAACAAACGCCAGAACAACGTTTTGAGAAATATGAACTTTACCGTTTCCGAAGGCGAAATGGTAGCCGTTATGGGACCGTCAGGCTCGGGAAAATCAACGCTTTTGTATGCCGTTTCGGGCATGGATTCCATCACCGCAGGCGAGGCAGAATTCTGTGGAAAGAACATTGCCAAAATGGGTGGAAGGGAGCTTGCAGACTTACGTCTTGATGAAATGGGCTTTATCTTTCAGCAGATGTATATGTTGAAAAATCTGACCGTGCTCGACAATATTATTCTTCCTGCGATGCAGTCTAAAAAGAATACCGAGACACGTAAGGAAACGATCAAGCGTGGACAGGACCTAATGCGTAAGCTGGGTATTATTGACATCGCCGATAATGACATCAATGAAGTTTCGGGAGGGCAGCTTCAGAGAGCCTGTATCTGTAGAAGCATGATTAATATGCCCAGGGTTTTATTTGCGGACGAACCTACGGGAGCTTTGAACAGAACCGCGTCAAATGAGGTCATGGAGGAACTGGTGAAGTTAAACAAAGAAGGAACAACGATTATGATGGTAACCCATGATGCAAAGGTAGCCGCAAAATGTTCCAGAGTGCTGTATTTTGTAGACGGCAACATTAAGGGCGAGTATATAAGTCCGAAAGACTTAGAAATCAAAGAGAAAGATAGGGAGAGATTATTAAATAACTGGCTGTTGGAACTGGGATGGTAAGTATATTTTACCATTCCAGTTCCAAATAGAAACAGTATAATTTTTCCTATCCTAATGCCTGTTTCTAAAACGTTTCATAGGCAACTTCTTGTTGTATATATTTTTCATTCATCAATGATTTAAATATTGTTCTATTTCTTTTGGCTGAGGACGCTGTTATGATACATGGGAGAATAGGTGACGTCTTCGCCAAACCACTCGGGGGGAATGAAAGCATTTGCCTCTTCTTCCGTGGAAAACTCCACTTCGGCAAGAATCAAGGGCGCCAGTTCCCCCTCAAAAATATCCAGTTCAATTGTCAGTTTGGAGTCTATGGGAATCAAATATCTCTTCTTGGAAATTAGTATACTGTCTATTTTAGGCAGTAGATGTTCATAAGCTTTTTTCGTAAGGGGCAGATTATATTCCTCTCTCACCATGAGTCCTTTGGATTTATAAGTAAGATAATATTCATCATCCTGCCTGCGGATGCGTACTACCGGGGCAGTGCACAAGTAGCCTTGCTCAATTTGATGAAAAGGGTATTCTTTCAAATTGTCAGGTATGGTCTTGAGTAAAAATTTCCGTTCGATTTCCATAGAAATTCTCCTGTTTTTTAATATTAAATAAGAATATTGTTGCGAAGCAACTTCATTATAAGGCACAGAGAGGCGATTGTAAAGAAGTTAAGCGGTCGAGTATGGAAAAATTGTATGCTATGTATAAAAGAAATGAAGATTGCTATATATTGGCTGCTATGCTATAATTTTCTAGAAAGGTGTCGGATTCAAAGAAGAGAAAAGGGAGAGGAATCAAGATGAGCCAGACGAAAGCAATCAGAACCGGAAAGACGAAACGAAGAGGGCTAGGAATTACCGTCAAATTAGTGGCGGCATTTTTTTGGTTGATACCCGTACCGATACGATTATTGGACATAAGGATGCGGCGGTTGTTGGAGAAAAGCTGAGTGAGGCAGGTGGGATGTGTTCCTACGCAGGTGAACAGATACAGGCGGGGAATATAGGACTTAGCATTTATGGCGATACCTACATCGAGATAGCTGAAGTTGCAGGGAGTAGTTGGATAGCAGTGGCATATGTTTCGCGGGCGGAGGTATTGTCGGAACTCTATAATTTGACAAAGACTATGGTAACGGTGTCGATCATAGCAATTCTTGTATTAACGCTTCTCGTGATTCTTCAAACCCGGCGGATTATTGGCAGGCCGGTAAGAGAGATGAGCCGGGTAGCTACAAGGATTGCAGAAGGTGAATTGAACCAGGCAATCCATTATAGATCTGGTGATGAGTTGGGCGTCCTGGCGGATAATTTTAATCAGATTACGGTAAGGCTGCGTGATTACATAAAATATATCAATGAAATCTCAGATACGTTGCTGGAGATTTCCAGGGGGAATTTGGCATTTGAACTGGAAAATGAATATATTGGCGAGTTTGCGAAGATTCGGGAATCTTTGGATGAGATTGCGGTTGAGCTTAATATTGTAATCGGACAGATGAACATATCATCGAGAGATGTTGCTGCTGGTGCGGCGCAGGTTTCTAATAGCGCGGTGAGCCTGTCACAGGGCTCTACGGAGCAGGCGGCTGAGGTTGAAGCGCTTGCCGGGCATATTGGAAAAGTGTCTGATAGTGTGCAAAAGATTGCGCAGGGCGCACAGGAAGCCAGTGGTATTTCTAAAGAAGTCAGAGAAGGGCTGTTAGAGAGCAATACCAAGATGCAGAATATGACCGAAGTAATTCAAAAGATAAGCGAGAAATCAAATGCGATTCACAAGATAGTGAAGACAATTGATGATATTGCATTTCAGACAAATATTCTTGCTCTAAATGCAGCGGTGGAGGCTGCGCGGGCAGGAGAGGCAGGAAAGGGCTTTGCGGTTGTGGCGGAAGAGGTTCGGACTTTGGCAGGCAAATCTGCGGATGCGGCTCAGGAGACGACAGAACTTCTTGGAGAAACAATAAGCTCAATGGAAGAAGGGGTTGTTGCAGCAGAAGATACGGCAAGTTCTATGTTGGCGGCAGCAGGACGGGCAGAGGAGATGGACAGCCTGATTGCTGACATTGCGGATTATACACAGCAACAGACCGTCACAGCAGCGGAAATCAGCCATGGAATTGAACAGATTTCCATTGTTGTCCAGAGTAATGTAGATTCAGCGGAATCCAGCGCCGCTGCCAGTGAGGAGCTCTCAAGCCAGGCTACCGCGCTGAAAGAGCTGGTATCTAAATTCCATTTAAAAGAATAAGAGTAAAGAATACATAGGTTTTAAAAGGTATATAAAGATATAAGAGTACGAAACGGGAATCAGGTATTGCTATACAAGATTCCCGTTTTATCATATTACCTGAAAAATACGAAGGCAGCTACCGTAGAAATTAAGGCTTCAAGAGCCAGACGGAAATGTTTTAAGATTCTTTGTATGACCGTAAGTTTTCGTTCATTTTTCGGATATTTTTCCTGCCGATTGTAAATTGTATCACCCAGACAATTGCAAAAATCAGTGCAAAGATACCAAAGTAACGCAGGAATCCCACAAGGCTGTGTTCCATCCAATAAGTAAGATATGCAATCGGCATCATAATGACAGATACAATCAGGAAATAGATAGCTGTCTGTTTGGTGATGCCCCAATGCTCGATTTCCCAGATAAGGCTGCTGGCAGCGAAGCCCATACCCAGCAGCCCACAGAGGATCGTCTGTAGAACAATAGCATTAATTTCATTGCCCATGGCAACGGCAAGTTCAGGCACGCATGGAGCGTAATATCCTTTTGCCCAAATCAGAGAAATCACAATGGAAATGATCTGTCCAATGGTAACGCCAATGGGGAAACCAAGGGCCAGACGTAACATAATTTTCTTTTTCATAGTAATCACCTCATATTCCTAATATTTTTTTGATTTTGGAGACGTAACGCCGGGAGACATATGTTGTAGTGCCGTCTGACAGTTTGACGCAGATTGTACCGCTAAAACTTAAATCAAAATGGCTGGCTTTTTTCAGATTGATAATCTCTGAATTGGAAATCCGTACAAACCAGCGCGCGTCTAAACGTTCTTCCAGCTCATACAGCCGTTGGCGCAAGACGTATTCTCCTTCCCCGGTCACGGCAAAGACTTTTTTATCGTTCGCGTAAATCCGAATCACATCAGCCTGTTCCAGTAACATAATTTTTCCATGTTTACTGCCGGAAATAATTTGCGACGTGTCTTCTGATAATTTTTTTAGGACGTTATTGACTTCTTCTGTCACCGAGGAAGTCATGATAATGACCTTAGGCTCGGTGTAGCAACTGTCGATTTTTATTTCTACCTGCATGGGCTCACCTCCTTGTGTGACCTCATTATAGGGAAAAAGATTTCTGCTTTCAATAGATTTGCGACAGACGGTTATTTTAGGAATACAGGTGGTAGAAACGAGCAAAAACAAATCCCTCCGCCTGGCACATTGCCCAAGCAGAGGGATTTCTATATTACAAATTTCAATATTCTTGATGCTTGATTCTTGCGGATTGCTGATTACTGCTGTCCGCCAGACATCTGCTGTTCCTGTTTCATAATCATCTTCTTAACCATTTCGCCGCCGATAGAACCAGCCTGAGCAGAAGTTAAGTCACCGTTGTAACCCTCCTTTAAAGGTACTCCGATTTCAGATGCAACTTCCTGTTTAAAACGGTTCATAGCCTCTTTTGCCTGAGGTACTGCCATCTTACTTGTGTTAGAACCAGAATTGCTTGTCATTTGATTCACCTCCAAATGTTTTTCTTTTTTGTTGTTTTGCTGATAAGGGCATCATTCCGAAGGGCTTCATTCCCTGGAATGATGTCCGCCTCGAAACTTTGTCGCTTATCATGGTGTTATTATTTGTCATGGAAGAAATAATATGAATGGAAATTTTTGTTACATTGATTTTCATGTCGGGCGTAAAGCAGCCTTGTTATGTGCAGTATTATCGTATATAATATGAAAAAGGAGCGTGATATAATGGATGCAGTAAGACAGTTAGAATGTTATACGATTGACGATATTTACAATTTACCGGATGGGCAGAGGGCAGAATTGATTGACGGCGAACTGTATATGATGGCAACGCCTGGAATGGTACATCAGAGGCTTGTCATGGAAATTTCTTTTCGCATAAGAGATTATATTGGAAGGAAAAAAGGCACATGTGAAGTATTCCCATCTCCATTTGCCGTATTTTTAAACGCGAATAATGAGATTTATTTAGAGCCTGATATATCGGTGATTTGCGACAAAAACAAGATTACAGAGAAGGGCTGCAATGGAGTGCCGGACTGGGTGATTGAGGCTGTCTTGCCCTCAAGCCGTTCGATGGATTACGCAAAGAAATTGTTTAAATACCGTACGGCGGGCGTTCGTGAGTATTGGATAGTTGATTATGAGCGTAATCGTATTACGACTTATAATTTTGAACAGGAAGAAATGACGGATTATATGTTTTCTGACAAAGTTAAAGCCGCAATATTTGAAGATTTGGAAATTGATTTTTCTGAGATAGATATAGGATAGGCAGTAGGATTACAGAAGATGATGTACGACAGAGACATTCGGGAACCATTGTTTGAATTTCTGGAAGAGTATTATGGAAAAATACGCATTATAGAAGAGAAAAGAATAGGCAGGTCAAGGGCGGATGTGGTGATGGTTTTATCGAATGCCGTCTGCGGCATAGAGATTAAGAGTGATGCTGATACTTATGCCAGGTTAAGTCGCCAGGTGCAAGATTACGATCAGTATTGCGATTGCAATTATATTGTTGCCGGCACACGTCACGCGCATCATGTGGCGGAACATGTGCCAAATTGGTGGGGGATCATTACGGCAGAGCTGGAGGAAGGCAGACCGGACTTCTATGTTTTGCGTAAGCCGGGGGCTAATCCCAAGGTGGATTGGCAGAAAAAGATGAGTCTGCTATGGAGACCGGAGCTTGTGCATATCCAGGAGTTGAATCAGATGCCCCGCTACAAAGAAAAGAGCAAGCAGTTTGTAATTGAGAAAATTCTTCTGAAAGTTCCCAAGGACAAGCTGTATGGGCAAATCAGCCAGGAGCTGTTTGAACGGGATTATACGAAAATTGCAGAAGATATTAGAGCGTACAGAAAAAGAAATGGAGGTAATAAGAAATGAAAAAGATTGGCATTTTTTTAGCAGATGGGTTTGAGGAAATCGAAGGGCTTACAGTGGTAGATATCCTGCGCCGTGCGGGGATGGAAGCAAAGATGATTTCCATTATGGGAAGAAAAGAGATTTGTGGTTCTCATCAGATTTGCGTGCAGGCGGATGTACAATATGAGGATGTTAATTTCGGGGAACTGGACGCAGTTGTGCTGCCGGGTGGTATGCCGGGCACGCTGAATCTAGGCGCCCATGCAGGCGTCAATCAAACGATTCAATCGTTTGCAGCGGAGGGCAAATTGGTGGCCGCTGTCTGTGCCGCTCCCAGCGTGCTGGGGCAGGCGGGACTCTTACAGGGCAAGAAGGCTACCTGCTATCCGGGATATGAGGATAAGCTAACCGGAGCAGAGGTAGTGTATGACGAGGTGGCAGAAGCCGGAAATATTATCACCAGCCGGGGAATGGGAACGACTATTGCTTTTGCACTGCGCATTACAGCATTTTTGGCAGGTGAGGATAAGGCACAGGAATTGGCAGAGAAAATTATTTATCGTCAGTAATTTTGTGTAATGAAAAGCCCCAATTACAAATATACATGGTACAAAAGAGAAATGCCCTAATGGAAAGGGCAGGAGTGATGATAATGCTGAAAAATATAAAAGCAACATCTTTCATTTTAGTACTGGGTATATTTGTGGGGGCTTTTTTTCTGGGGCGCCTGGCAGCCCAGATTGTACCGGCTGCGACAACAGCAATCCAATCGGGGGCAGACGGCAACTGGGGGTTGAGCTTTCAGGAGGAGGGCAAGCCGCCGGTTGGTAACGCAACTTTTGAGGAGCTTGCGAAATACGACGCCTTTTATGCCGAGGACACACCGGATAAAGTGCTGTATCTGACGTTTGACTGTGGCTTTGAGAATGGCAATACGCCGGCAATTTTAGACGCGCTGAAAAAGCACAATGCCAAAGGCACCTTTTTTATCGTGGGAAATTATCTCACCACAAGTCCTGATCTGGTAAAACGTATGGTCGAAGAAGGGCATATTGTGGGCAACCACAGTTACCACCACCCCGATATGTCCGCGATGGGCACAGAGGAGTTTTCAGCGGAGCTGGGGGAATTGGAGACGTTGTATGAGCAGACAATTGGCACGCCGATGACGAAATATTACCGCCCGCCCCAGGGGAAATACAGCGACAACAGCCTGCAAGTTGCCAAAGATTTGGGTTACAAAACCTTTTTCTGGAGTCTTGCCTATGTGGACTGGAATCAAGACAGCCAGCCCACACATGAGGAAGCTTTTGATAAATTGTTGAGCCGGGTGCACCCGGGGGCAATTGTTCTTTTACATAACACCTCTAAGACCAATGGTGAGATTCTCGATGAACTTTTGACTAAATGGGAGGAGATGGGTTATACATTCAAATCCCTCGATGAATTGGCGGGCTAATGCTTGCTGGTTTCCTTCCGATACCAATAAAGCGTCTTTATGCTAAAATAGCCATAACCTATGGCAATTACGAACAGCATGAGAGGAAAGATGCCGCCAACAATTCTGCCCAGCGCAAAAGGCAGTTCAAACAGGAATGCTGCCAGGAATGCAACGCCGCTCATGTCCCACAGTCCAGGCGTGTAGAAGAGCTCTTTCCAGCCAGAGGCAAATGGAAAATGAAAATTGTTCCAATAGATGACAAGTAACGGCAGATATAGGGCAAACATCATCAGCCAATTGTTGGAAATCCGGCGGTAGCGGGCTGCTTTGGAAGGGGAATCGGAAAAGATTTCTTGCGGGCAGTCCGGGCGCATTCTTTCAAAATACTGGTTTCCGTCTGATTTTTTACCAGCGACATGATGCCAACCGTAATCTTCAAATAACGTTAAGTACTCATTGAAATCTTCCTTTTTGGAAAAAATACGAAAATCCATCCTCACCAGAGGCAGGAACAGTTTTGTGTTCTGGTTTTCTGCGTGGGGATAATTTGTTTGTGCAGTCTTATAATCCTCCTTTTCTAAATTGCTGGCAGGAGGAAATTTTTCAAATGTATACTGTCCCCAAGATACATTCCTCAGGCGATAGCCTTGTGCAATAATCTTGTTAATCCACGCCTCTTCTTTGTCAATATTTAAAAACATTCTGAACTTTGTCATTGAGATACTCCTTTCTATAAGTTATGATCTTCTGCTACCTGTACCAGATAGCGCAGGCGTTTTGCTTCCAGGCTTAACACTTCTCTGCCGAGTGCGGTTGTCTGGTAGACTTTCCGCCTCTTATCCTCACTTTTGACAGAGCAGATGAGCTTTTGCTTTCGCAGATTTTCAATGGCGCCGTACATGGTTCCGGCGGCAATCCGTACATTTCCATCACTTAATGCTTCCACTTTTTGCATAATGTAATAGCCATGTCCCGGTTCCAGCAGGGCTACCAGGATATACCAGGTAGTCTCGGTAAGTGGTAGGTAACTGCTTAAATTCATAATGTGTCTCCTTTTAATTTATTCAGTTTAAATATATACTTAAACTATATATTTGTATTATATACAGTTGAACTGTATATGTCAAGAAGAAAGTAATTAAAGCTGAATAGTTACAGGAGAAATAAAAAATTGTCTTGTGGGGATTGACAAATAGAAAAATATTTTGTATGATACTTATACTTTAACGGTTTAAAGTGCGAATGCAAAATAGCAAAAGAGCAGCTTGCCATCCGGCAATCGTATATCATTGGCAAGCGCAATGGAATGGAGGAAATAGGGATGTCAGAGAATTACAATCAGAGGACATTGATGGATTACAGCCCGGATATCAAAGTATTGGACTGTACGATGAGAGATGGAGGACTTGTAAATAATTTTGCATTTACAGATGAATTTGTCCGTGATTTATACCAGGCAAACATAAAGGCGGGCGTTGATTATATGGAGTTCGGCTATAAAGCGTCCAAAGAGGTATTTGACCCTAAGGATTTCGGGAAATGGAAGTTTTGTGATGAGAAAGACATCCGTGCGATTGTGGGGGATAATAAATCTCCTTTGAAAATATCTGTCATGGCGGATGTGGGACGCTGTGATTATAAGAAGGATATTTTGCCGGGGAAGGACAGCGTGATAGATCTTGTGCGGGTGGCAACTTACATACATCAGATTCCCGCGGCAGTTAAGATGATAGAGGATATCAAGAAAAAGGGTTATGAGGTAACCGTAAATATTATGGCGGTGTCCAAGGTCAACAGTGATGATTTGGATGCGGCATTACAAATTCTTGCCAACAGTTCCGTGGATGCTATTTACCTGGTGGATAGCTTTGGTTCCTTCTATCCAGAGCAAATTACCAAGCTTTCCAAGAAATATGTGGAGATTGCCGACGCCTCCGGCAAGATTGTGGGCATTCATGCACACAACAATCAGCAGCTTGCGTTTGCGAATACGATTGAGGCTTGTCGAATGGGTGTATGTCTATTGGATGCGACGGTAAATGGCATGGGGCGCGGCGCAGGCAATTGTTTCTTAGAAGCATTGCTTAGTTTTCTCAAGAATCCAAAGTATGACGAAATTCCCACGATTCGTTTTGTAGAAAAGCACATGCTCAAGCTGAAAGAGGAGGGAGCAGTCTGGGGGTACGATATTCCCTATCTGCTGACAGGCATCTTAAATAGCCATCCTTCGACAGCCATCAAATTCATTAAGGATAAGCGCACGGATTACACAAGGCTGATGCAGGAATTGATGGATCTTGAATAATCATGTGATAGACATTGGAAAATTTGACTAAAAAATCAAGACGAGCTGTCGCACTGACATAACTTGTAATTTATGTTAGTGCGACAGCCTTTTTTAGAGTCTGAGTATATTTTGTGGAAGGCTGTTGCAAAATATCAATGCGGGAAAGGGGATTACGAAAAAATACAATCCGCAAATTTCCCAATTAGAATTCACGTTTTCAACACAAAAAATGCAACATTTTGCTGACAAATGTTGCATTTTTTAATTACACAATCTATATCGGTACAAATTTTGAATTCTTTATAGCAAATTATAAATTTTTCTGAGTTTTTTCTTTATCTCTCAATTTCATAAATCTATCCCCAGAAATACATCATCCTTTTCGTCTTGTTCAATGCAAAGATATCGTTTCGTAATCTGATAGGATGAGTGATTGAAAATATCCATGATAAGAGCGGGGGGCGTACCGTTTTTCCAGGCATGATAGCCGAAAGTCTTGCGCAGGGAATGACAGCTAATGTGCTCTGGCAGTTGCGTTTCGATAGCAGCTTTTTTCACAATGCGGTATGCCTGACAGCGGCTGATAGGTTTTTGGGGCGCTTTCTGACTGGGAAAAAGGAAGTCTGCTTCCCGACAGTTGCCGACGGTTCTCAAAAGTTCCAGCGCTTCGGTGACTGCGTTGTTTAGCGGTACAACTGTATTTTTCCCGGTTTTTTGTTCCTGTAAATATAAGTGTTCCAGATAATGGCTGTTTTCAAAGTCATATACCATGCCCCAGGTGGTATTTAGAATGTCGCTGATGCGCAGCGCCGTATTAAGCCCGAATATAATTAGCGCATAATTTCGGGGGTTGGGATGTGTTTTCCGGTAATAATTTTTAAATTCAGTTAATTGCCAGTTCTTGCGGATCGGTTCTGTTTTGCTCATATGATATTCCTCCATGGTAGTTGAAGCGGGCTTGCCCACTTTGCTTAAATGTAACATTTGTCAGCAAAGTGTTGCAAGGCGCTCATTAGGAGATGAAGAGAAAACAGGAGGTTAAAAATGCTCAAATTGACAGTAAAGCCAGGGGAATATCTGCTGATTGGCGATGACATTAAGCTGGTGTTTTCCGGGGGCAGTTCCAAGAATCTGAGGATTCTCATAGATGCACCCAAACAGTACAACATTGTGAGGAGCGAAGCGCTGGCACGTTATGGAATGGCGGCAGATCCTGGAAATGAAGTCAAGTATTATCCCGAAAAGGAAATATCGCTCGAGGCGCAGGAGAAGATCAAATCAATTCTCATGGCTGAACGCAAGAGAATTCGCCGGGAAGAGAGAGCAGCGACGAATCGGTAATAATGCAAGGCTAACCTAGGGGCTTTGCTTATTATAAATGCGCGCAAACGGATTTGCAGCGCCATGTCCCTCCTCCATGAAGGGGGAGGGAAATACCATAGGGAAACAAGGAGGAAAAAATTATGGTAGTACAACACAATATGCAGGCAATGAACGCCAACAGAATGTTAGGAATCACCACAGGGCAGCAGTCTAAATCAACAGAGAAATTATCATCCGGTTACCGGATTAATCGTGCGGCAGACGATGCAGCGGGATTGACAATTTCTGAGAAAATGAGAAAGCAGATTCGCGGCTTAGATCGTGCATCTACAAACGCACAGGACGGTATTTCCTGCGTACAGACAGCGGAGGGCGCTTTAACAGAAGTGCATTCCATGTTGCAGCGTATGAATGAGCTTGCAGTACAGGCGGCAAACGGAACCATGTCCGAGGATGACAGAAAAGCTACCCAGGACGAAATCGACCAGCTTGTAACAGAAATTGACCGTGTATCTGAGACCACGAAGTTCAATGAAATTTATCTGCTCAAGGGAGATCCTGCAACAGCAAAGAGCGAGACTAAGACCACATATAGTTATGAATTGACGGAGGCTGCAAAAGCGGCAGAAAAAGGTGAACTCTCTCTCAAGGCAGGCGCTCCAGGGGATGTATATGGTGCAGGAAAAACGACTGCGGTGGCAGGCGATACCGTGGATGCAGCGGCAGCAGGCGGTGCGGCGGCAGGAATTAAGACGGCGGCAGAGGTAGTGGCTGACGGTTGGATTACTGGCACGCCTAAGACTACAGCAGGCAAAGGCGACCTTGATCTGTATGTAGAGATGGACGATGCTGGAAACATTAAGTACAAAGACGGTCAAATGCTCTATACAGCGCCGTCAAATCCAGGCGAGTACGGCGATCAGTTAGCGGCTACGGCAGTTGCAGAGGCGGATTTAAGCCAATATTTTGAAACCAGTGGAAATCCGCTGACAGAAGCTGACGGCACGACGAAGATCACCGATTTGTCCGCATATTTTGAGGATGGCGCCTACATAGGCGGAATCTTTAGAAAAGACTCAACTGGAACCTCTGTAGAGATTGGTGCAGAAGAAATCAGTAAATTTGTAAAGGTGGATAGCACTGAGATCACAAGCAAGAGCAATGATAATGCTTTAGAGTTCAAACTTCATGTAGGTTCTGAGTCTGCGCCGGACAATAAGATTGGCGTTAAGATTGAATCTATGTCTGCAAGTGGAATTGGCGTGGATATCTTGACAGGAAAGGGTCTGATGACTCAGGATGATGCAACGGCAGCAATTGACACGATTTCTAATGCCATTGCCAAAGTGTCTGAGCAGCGTTCTGCCCTGGGAGCTATCCAGAATCGTCTGGAGCACACGATTGCCAACCTGGATAATGTTGTAGAGAATACCACCGCTGCCGAATCCCGCATCCGTGATGTCGACATGGCAGAGGAGATGGTGGAATACTCCAAGAACAATATTCTTGCACAGGCTGGACAGTCTATGCTTGCACAGGCAAATCAGTCCACACAGGGCGTACTTTCCCTGCTTGGATAATGTTAGTTGGTTGGAAAGAAACACAATATGCACAAAGATTATCTTGGGAAGCCAGCTTCCCAAGATAATTTTTGTGCATTCTGTCTTTGCCGCATAAGCGGCAAGACCTTTTGAACGAGGAACTAAATTCGTGCGACACTCTTTTTTACATCTGAAAATCAAAATAAAAAAGTTCTGGCATTTTCTCGGTAAATATGCTATACTTCTAGAATAATTGTGTAATTTAGTTTACCGACAAGATACAAAATGAGATATATCTGTATAAAAATGTTACAGGGTGATATATATTTAAGGAGGAAATAGCTATCATGAGCGTACAGGTGGAAAATTTAGAAAAGAATATGGTCAAACTTACCATTGAGGTATCGGCAGAGGAGTTGGAGAAAGCGATTCAAGCTGCTTATTTGAAAGAGAAGAGCAGGATCAGCCTGCCGGGATTCCGCAAGGGCAAGGTACCGAGAGCTATGATTGAGAAAATGTACGGAGTGGAGATTTTCTTTGAGGATGCGGCAAACATGCTGATTACCCAGGAATACCCTAAGGCTGTGGATGAGTCCGGGACAGATGTAGTCTCCAGACCGGAAATTGATATTGCACAGTTGGAAAAAGGTAAGCCGTTCATCTTCACTGCGGAAGTAGCTGTGAGACCGGAAGTGATGCTCGGAGAATACAAAGGCATTTCCGTTACCAAGATTGATACCACTGTATCTGAAGAAGAGTTGAATGTAGAGATAGACAAAGAGAGAAAGAGCAATGCAAGAACCATCACAGTCGAGGATCGTGCAATTGAAGAGGGAGATATTGCAGTTATTGATTTTGAAGGATTTACAGACGGCGTTGCATTTGAGGGCGGCAAAGGTGAGAATCACTCATTGGTAATTGGCTCCCATTCTTTTATCGAAGGCTTCGAGGAACAGCTTGTTGGCAGGAAAACAGGAGAAGAGCTTGACGTCAACGTGACGTTCCCGGAAGAATATCATGCGCAGGAGCTTGCCGGTAAGCCTGCTGTATTTAAGGTAAAGATTAATGAAATCAAAATGGAAGAAATGCCGGAATTAGATGATGAATTTGCGCAGGATGTATCGGAATTCGATACGCTTGCTGAATATAAAGAGAGCGTTGAGAAGATGCTTGTGGAACGCAAACAGGAGGAAGGAAAGCGCGCGCAGGAGATTGAGGCAGTGGATAGTATCGTGGAAGCTTCCCAGATGGAGATTCCAGATGTCATGATAGAGACGCAGGCGCAGTCGATGGTGGAAGATTTTGCAAACAGAATTTCTCAGCAGGGCTTGTCCATGGAGCAGTATATGCAGTTCAGTGGTACGACCATGGAGCAGATGTTAGAGCAGACGAAGCCGGAGGCATTGAAGCGCATCCAGTCTTCCTTAGTATTGGAGGAGATTGCCAAGAAAGAAGATATCCAGGTAACTGAGGAAGATATAGATGCAGAACTTGATAAAATGGCAAAAATGTATGGTATGGAGGCAGACCAGTTGAAAGAATTTATGGGAGAGTCTGAGAAGGAATCCATGAAGATAGAGCTTGCCGTACAGAAAGCCGTAGCGTTGATTATGGAGCATGTAGTGGAAAAGGATGCAGATCCAGAATAAGGAGGGAATTGCATGAGTTTAGTACCTTATGTCGTTGAGCAAACCAGCAGAGGAGAACGGTCTTACGATATTTATTCCAGACTGTTAAAGGATAGGATTATATTTTTGGGCGAGGAAGTCAATGAGACGACAGCGGGCCTTGTGGTGGCACAGCTTTTGTTCCTGGAATCGGAAGATCCTGGCAAGGATATTCATTTGTATATCAATTCTCCAGGGGGCGTGGTAACGGCTGGACTTGCGATTTATGATACGATGAATTACATTAAGTGCGATGTGGAAACAATTTGTATAGGGCTGGCAGCGAGCATGGGAGCATTTTTGCTTGCCGGAGGTACGAAGGGTAAGCGTTTTGCGCTTCCTAACGCGGAGATTATGATTCATCAGCCCTCAGGTGGAGCAAAAGGACAGGCGACGGATATTCAGATTGCAGCAGACAATATATTGAAGACAAAGAAACGTCTGAATACTATTTTGTCGGAAAATACGGGCAAACCGTATGAGGTGATTGCTGAGGACACAGAGCGCGACAATTATATGTCGGCGGAAGAAGCAAAGGAATATGGCCTGATTGACGGCGTGATTACAAACAGAAAATAAAGAGTGGGGACAGCGTGCATATGCCACTGTCCCTTTTGAGAAATCTGAAATGGAAGAGGTGGAAATAGAAATATGGCTGGAAGGTTTGAAGAGAAAATTCGCTGTTCTTTCTGTGGCAAGACAGATGGGCAGGTGCGTAAAATGATTGCAGGCCCAAACGGGGCATATATCTGTGACGAGTGCGTGGATATCTGCGCGGAGATTATCGAAGAAGAATTGTTAGAAGAGGAAGCAGAAATTTTGTCAGAACCGGAGGTTGAGGAGATCAATCTGTTGAAGCCGGAAGAGATTAAGAAGTTCCTGGATGAGTATGTAATTGGGCAGGAGGAGGCAAAAAAGGTTCTGTCGGTTGCAGTGTATAACCATTATAAGAGAATTCTTGCGCCAAGGAATATGGGCGTGGAATTACAAAAGAGCAACATACTGATGTTGGGGCCAACAGGCTGTGGCAAAACGCTATTGGCGCAGACGTTGGCGCGTATTATCAATGTTCCTTTTGCCATTGCAGACGCTACAGCGCTGACAGAGGCAGGATATGTGGGCGAGGATGTTGAGAATATCTTGCTGAAGATTATCCAGGCGGCAGAAGGCGATATTGAGCGTGCACAGATGGGTATTATCTATGTGGATGAGATCGATAAGATTACCAGGAAGTCTGAAAATCCCTCCATTACCAGGGATGTATCAGGCGAAGGTGTGCAGCAGGCGCTTCTGAAAATATTGGAGGGCACGGTGGCAAGCGTTCCCCCCCAAGGCGGCAGGAAACATCCGCAGCAGGAATTGATTCAGATTGATACTACAAACATTCTCTTCATCTGTGGAGGCGCATTTGAAGGACTAGATAAGATTGTGGAGACCAGGATGGATCAGAAATCTATGGGATTTAATGCGGAGATTGCCGACAAGAGGGAGCGGGATATAGGTTTAATTTTGAAACATGTACTTCCGCAGGACCTTGTGAAATTTGGACTAATACCGGAATTTGTGGGACGTGTGCCGGTAAGCGTTTCGCTGGAATCTTTGGATAGGGAAGCGTTAGTGCGTATTCTCAAGGAACCGAGGAACTCTTTGATCCGTCAATACCAAGCTTTGTTTGAACTGGATGGCGTAGAACTCGTCTTCGATGAAGATGCTGTGGAGGCAATTGCCGATAAGACATTGAAGCGCAAGACAGGAGCCAGAGGATTGCGCGCTATTGTGGAGAAGGTGTTGATGGACTTGATGTTCCGTGTGCCTTCGGATGAGACGATTGCTGTTTGTAGAATAACGAAAGCTGTCGTCGAGGAGCAGGAGGACGTGCAGGTCATATACCATAACGAGAGTAAATCTGCCTGAGGAGATAATTTATGAGCGAAGAATACAGGAGAATTCCGGCAGTGGCGCTTAGGGGGATGACGATTCTTCCAGGGATGGTGGCGCATTTTGATGTGAGCAGAAGTAAGTCGATTAAGGCAATCGAAAATGCCATGGTAGAAGACCAGATGGTTTTTCTGGTTACACAGAAGAATATTAATATTGAAGACCCGACGGCAGAAGATTTATTCTCCGTCGGGGTACTTGCTGTGATTAAACAGGTGATCAAGCTCCAAAATAATGTTGTACGGGTATTGATTGAGGGTGAAAAACGTGGATATCTGGTAAATCTGTCTGCGGAAGAATGCTTGTTTGCAGAGATAGAGCTTTTGCAGGAAGAAGACGAGGAGGGATTGTCTGAGGATATCAAAGAGGCGATGATTCGTGGCGTGAAAGAGACATTTGGCCGTTATTGTATATTGAATCCCAAACCAGGCAAGGAACTTGCCAAGCAAATGCAGGATATTCATGATTTGGCGAGGCTTTTAGACGATATTGGCAATAATCTTCCCGTAAATTTTGAAGAGAAGCAGAGACTGTTGGAAGCGGGTACAATTCAGGAACGCTATGAGACGTTAATGATCATATTGTTGAATGAAATCAATATTATTCAGATTAAGACGGAATTTCAGAGTAAAGTCAAGGAAAAAGTTGATAAGAATCAGAAAGAATATATCCTCAGGGAGCAAATGCGTTTAATTCGTGAGGAACTTGGTGAAGACAACACCGTATCGGAGGCCGATCATTTTCTGGAAGAAACAGAGAAACTTGACGCGGAACAGGAAGTAAAGGATAAGCTGAAAAAAGAAATTGAGCGGTTTAAAAATGTTTCGAGCAATTCTTCCGAGAGCGCAGTTATCCGGGGATATATCGAGACCTTACTAGAGCTTCCTTGGAATAAAACCTCTAAGGATAATAAAAATCTTGGGGACGCCGAGCGGATTCTCGATGAAGATCATTATGGCATGGAGAAGGTTAAGGAGCGTATGCTGGAATTTCTTGCTGTGCGCAACTTGACGGAGAAGGGAG
This sequence comes from uncultured Lachnospiraceae bacterium, assembly GCA_947565425.1. Taxonomy (GTDB): domain Bacteria; phylum Bacillota; class Clostridia; order Lachnospirales; family Lachnospiraceae; genus Petralouisia. Next base: position 112,633 of record CANOFW010000002.1, on the reverse strand, counting down.
ACAGCCCTATTATCTGTTTGGTCGGCCCGCCGGGAACTGGTAAGACGAGTATTGCGCGTTCTGTGGCGCGCGCATTGGACAAGCAATATGTGCGCATTAGCCTGGGAGGGGTCCGTGATGAGGCGGAAATCCGCGGCCACAGGAAGACATATGTTGGCGCTATGCCGGGGCGTATTGCCAATGGGTTAAAGAATTCTGGTGTGAAAAACCCGCTGATGCTGCTGGACGAGATTGATAAGATTAGCAGTGATTACAAGGGAGACACGGCGTCGGCATTGCTTGAGGTGTTAGATAGCGAGCAGAACAGCAAATTTCGCGACCATTATGTAGAATTGCCAATAGATTTGTCGGAGGTATTGTTTATCGCTACTGCCAACTCTTTGCAGGATATTCAAAGGCCGTTGCTCGACCGCATGGAGATTATTGAAGTTAGCAGTTATACGGAAAATGAGAAGGCGCATATTGCCAGAGAGCATTTGATTGCCAAACAGATGGAAAAGAATGGATTGAGACCAGGGCAATTATCAATTAGCGATCGAGCTCTTGAGAAATTAATTCGTGGTTATACAAGAGAAGCGGGCGTGCGTAATCTGGAGCGAAAGATTGGCGAAATCTGCCGCAAAGCAGCAAGAGAATTGTATAACGAGGAATATCCGGCAGGGCAACAAGATAAGGGTGAGGAAAGTAAGCCGGAAAGACGGGAACGGAAAAAGAAAAAAAGTATTAAAGTTACAGAGAATAGATTAGAAAAACTGCTTGGAAAAGAAAAATATAATTTTGATGTGATAAATGAGAACGATGAAGTTGGTATTGTGCGCGGTCTTGCCTGGACAAGCGTAGGTGGAGATACCTTGCAGATTGAGGTCAACCTTATGCCCGGCAAAGGAGAGTTCCAACTTACCGGACAGTTGGGGGATGTGATGAAAGAGTCTGCGCAGGCGGGTATTAGCTATATTCGTTCCGTCAGTGAACAGTACAATATTGACAAAGAGTTTTTCAAGGAATATGACATCCATATTCATATTCCAGAGGGAGCAGTGCCTAAGGATGGTCCTTCTGCTGGAATTACCATGGCGACCGCGATGTTGTCGGCGATTACAAAACGTAAGGTGCGAAAAGATGTGGCAATGACAGGAGAAATCACGCTGCGCGGCAGAGTTTTGCCTATCGGCGGATTAAAGGAAAAAACTTTGGCGGCAAAGAATGCTGGAATTAAGACAATTTGCGTTCCCAAGAAGAATGAGCCGGACATTGAAGAGATTTCCCAGGAAATTAAGAAAGGCTTAGAAATTGTTTTCGTGGAAAATATGGAGCAGGTTTTAGAGACGGCGCTGGTTAAGGAATCATAATTTTGAGCGGCAAACGCTCAAGCAGAGCAGATTTCTAAGCGCTATATCCATTAGAAGAGGAGCAATATATTATGGTAATCAAATCAGTAGAATTAGAGATTGTCTGCGGTATAACCAGCAAAGTACCAGATACGGACAAGCCGGAGGTAGCGTTTGCAGGTAAGTCAAATGTCGGTAAATCTTCGCTGATTAATGGTTTAATGAACCGTAAAGCGTTGGCGCACACATCCTCTCAGCCGGGAAAGACGCAGACGATCAATTACTATAATATTAATAACTGTATGTATCTGGTAGATTTGCCCGGCTATGGTTATGCCAAAGCATCCGTCAGAGAGAAAGAAAAATGGGGGAAGATGATTGAGAATTATCTTCACGTCTCCAAGCAGCTTAAAGCAGTATTTTTGTTGGTTGATATTCGCCATGAGCCTTCCGCAAACGACAGACAGATGTATGAGTGGATTGTTTATCAAGGGTATGACCCGATTATTATTGCCACTAAGTTGGATAAGATTAAGCGCAGCCAGGTGGCAAAACATATAAAAATGATCAAAGAAGGGCTGCGGGCGAAGCCTAAGACGATCGTACTCCCCTATTCCGCACAGACAAAGCAGGGGAGAGAGGATATCTGGAATCTGTTGGAGGAATTATTGGGATTAGAGGAAGCTGTTTCCAATATATCTTCCGAGACTTTTCAGGGAGGAAGTCATGAAAAGAAATAAATATATGTTTGTACTTTTGATGCTGCTTGCCATTACACTGGCAGGCGGTATTTTTACAGGGGCATATATCCATGTGGATGGGGAGCGGCAGCAACAGAAGGGAATTTATGTGGTGACCTCTTTTTATCCGGTGTATATTGCAGCGCTCAATGTGACGAAGGGAAGTTCAGGCGTTGTTCTAGAGAATTTGAGTGAGCCGCAGTCCGGGTGTATGCATGATTATCAATTGACGCCGCAGGATATGATTCTCTTATCGAAGGCGGATTTGTTTTTGGTAAATGGCGGCGGAATTGAGAGCTTTCTTAGCGACGTGGGGAAGTCATATCCACAGCTTGCCATTGTCAAAGCTTCGGACGGTTTAGAATTGTCGGGTGGAGAGAATGCCCATGTCTGGATGGACACGCGCAATTATGCAGCGATGGTGCGCAATATTGCGGAGGCGTTGAAGCAGGTTGACCCGGCAAATGCTGAGCTTTACCAGACGAATGCCAAAGATTATTGTGAGAAGATTGGCAAGCTGACAGAGGAGATGGAAGAATTACGTGTGGAAACAGAAGGGAAACCGGTAGTAATTTTTCATGAAGCGTACGAATATGTGGCAGAAGAACTTGGCATGAACATCGTGTACTGTCTGGATTTGGATGAAGAGCGCCAGATCAGCGCCCATGAGGTGGCGGAGGTGATAGAAGAGATCGCGCAAGGTGAGGTATCGGTAGTCTTTGCGGAGGAATTGTATGGCAAAGATATGGGAGATACTGTGGAGACGGAGACGCAGGCAAGGGTTTGTTACCTGGACGCCCTGGTGCGGGGAGACTATCGTGCGGACAGTTATTTATCAGCGATGCAGGCAAATATTGATGTGTTAAAACGGGCGTTTCGTTCTGCTGATAAGTAAGCCAGGGTATACATTCGCGCAGGATTATCACAAGAACGCGGCTTCGTACATTGTTTGATAACTGTTAGTAAACGTTTGGAAAAACATCAGCATATTAATTAGAGTTGGAAAAGGATGAGGTTGTTTGCGAAAAATTATCATGCCCTGTGGGCTGCATTGTATCAAAGTAAATCATCTTGGCGTTACCTTGGGCGGACAGGAAATCCTCAAGGACATCAATCTCCATATTCATTGCGGCAGTTTGAACGTTGTGATCGGGCGCAACGGCGCCGGCAAGTCCACGCTGATTCGCGCTATTTTGGGGGATATTGCGCACACGGGGAATATTGAGTTTAAGGATCGAGAAAACGGACATATCCAAAAGCTGAAGATCGGTTATGTACCGCAGTCTATGAATGTGGAAAAGCAAACGCCGGTCAGCGTTTATGATATGATTGCTTCCTATCAGAGTAACGTTCCGGTATTTTTGATGCGCGGCAAAAAAGTCCGCCGTGAGATTGAGGAGCATTTAGAAATCTTTGAGGCGGGTCATCTGATTGACAAACAAGTCTGCAATTTATCTGGCGGGGAATTGCAGCGGGTACTTTTATCAATGGCATTGATGAATTCTCCGAACTTATTGTTGTTGGACGAGCCGGTATCCGGGATTGATAAAAATGGCATGGAACTGTTTTACCGAACAATCTATAATCTGAAAAAGAATTATGATCTGGCGGTAATTTTAATTTCTCATGATTTGGAATATGTGAAGCAATATGCAGATAAAGTAGTGCTTTTAGATCGGAGTGTGCTCAGGCAAGGTAGCGCGCGCGAGGTGTTTAAGAGTGCGGAATTTGCTCAGGTTTTTGAGAGCAGGAAGGAGGAAGCATAGATGAATTTTTTCTCCTGGCTGCAATATGATTTTATGAAGTATGCATTTTTGGCTATCCTGATTATTACGCCGTTGTTCGGTCTGATGGGAACGATGATTGTCAATCGGAAGATGGCGTTTTTTTCAGACGCGTTAGGTCATTCCGCATTGACAGGAATTGCTGTGGGGGTAGTGCTCGGCGTGAACAATACCAGTATTTCCATGGTCGTGTTTGCGATTGTATTTGCGTTGTTGTTAAATTTGATTAGCGGTAAGGTCTCATCGTCTACGGACACGGTAATCTCAGTGTTTTCTTCTTGCAGCATCGCTTTGGGTCTTGCTATTTTGTCACAGGGGGGCAATTTCAGTAAATATTCCAGCATATTGGTGGGTGATATTTTGAGTATCACGCCCAGGGAGATTTGGTATCTCTTTGTGATATTGTTAGCTGCTCTGGCATTCTGGCTGTTTGGATTTAATAAGCTGCTGGCAGTGAGCCTTAACCGGACGCTGGCCGGGAGCCTGCACATTTCTGCCGTCTGGTTGGAGAATCTCTTTGCAGTGCTGACAGCGCTGATTGTCATGGTATCTATCAAGTGGATCGGTATTTTGATTATCAATGCACTTTTAATCCTTCCAGCAGCAGCGGCGAAGAATATTTCAGAGAATATGCGGGAATATCATTTTTTTTCGATTCTTTTTTCCGTGTTTTCTGGAGTATTGGGGCTGGTGATCTCTTATTATACCAATGTGGCGACGGGGCCGACGATTGTTATATTGGCATCCTTTATCTATTTTGCCACTTATTGGTGGGGCAGCCGGTACAATGTATAATTTAGGAGGTAATGAATATGAAACAGTCTACGAAGTATCTGAAAATACTGGTAAATCTACTGGTAGCGGCGCTTGTTATTGTATTTCTGTGCGTAATTTTTCCCAAGCTGATTACGTTTTTTATGCCGTTTGTGGTTGGCTGGATTATCTCTATGATTGCCAATCCCCTGGTGCGATTGCTGGAGAAGAAGTTGAAAATTGTGCGTAAGCATGGCTCTATGATGATTATCATTGCAGTTCTGGCCGTTGTTATTCTGTTGGGCTATCTCGGCGTCAGCAAGCTCGTAGCTGAGACTGGAAATTTAATTGAGAATTTGCCGCAAATCTATGAGAACTGGCAGAGTGATTTCCAGGAAATCGGGGAGAATCTTGAAATTGTATATAACAGGCTTCCCAGGGACACCCAATTGCATATTGAGCAGCTTACGTCTAACCTCTCCGGGTACTTGAGCGGGTTAGTGCAGACAATTGGGGAGCCTACCGTTGCAGCAACCGGAAATTTTGTAAAAAATGTGCCCAGCGCGTTGATAGCTGTAATCATGTGCATTCTCTCAGCATACTTTTTTACCGCGGAGCGTCATGAGATATTGCAAGGTTTGAGAAAGTATGTGCCTAGTGAAATATGGGACAGGGTGTCTTCGGTTATTACAGAGCTCAAACGTGTGGTCGGCGGCTATTTCAAAGCGCAGTTTAAGATTATGGGTGTCGTTTATGTGATTTTGCTGATTGGCCTGTTGATTATGCGGGTGGGCTACTCGCCTCTGGTGGCGTTTGTAGTGGCATTTCTGGACGCGTTGCCGTTCTTTGGCACGGGAACGGTGTTGATTCCCTGGGCGGTTATCAAATTATTGTCTGCGGATTATGAGATTGCGGTGGGGCTTGTTATCCTTTATGCTGTTACCCAGATCGTGCGCCAAGTGATTCAGCCTAAGATTGTTGGTGATACGATTGGTATGAATCCTCTTGCCACGTTGATTTTCATGTATATCGGTTATAAAATCAGCAGTGTGATCGGTATGATTATAGCGGTGCCGGTGGGGATGATTGTGATTAATCTTTATCAGGCGGGGGTTTTTGACAATCAAATCCGCTGTATTCGGGAACTTGTGGCGGACATTAACAAATTCCGAAAGTTTTAGCGGATGGCGATGTATTGGGCATTTTGCTATAGTATTTGTGGTTTGATAAAGAGGGATATGGTGAAAATTGCTATTTTTTGACAAAATTTTTCGTGTAATATATACAAAAGGAACAACTTGTAATGAAATGCAAATAAGTATACAATAAAAGTAATCTAGCTGAGAAAGGATTGCTGCTATGAGGGAGTATCAGAAGAAACGATATACAATTGCAATTATGTTGGGCGATATGCAGTCTGACTATTCGGGGGAGCTCCTTAGAGGATTTTATACCTGTGCGCAAAAGGAAGATGTGAATATTGTATTTCTGATGGGACCTCGTATTCCGCAGTATTGTACAAATGTGTTCGCTACAGATTCGGAAGGAGACTACAGCTATCAGTTTGATACTGTTTATGCGTACGCGCATTTTACGAAGCCGGACGCACTGATTATTACATATGCAGCGCTTGCGTATTATAACACAAGGGAGGAGAAAGAGGCGTTTCTCAATCAATATGCGGATATTCCGTATCTGTTGATTGGAGAGAAGCTGGATGGTTACCCGGCGCCTTATATGATGTCGGATAATTATAAAGGGATGTGTACCTGTATCGAGCATTTAGTAGTGGACCATGGATATCGCAAGATTGCTTTTTTGAGCGGGCCGAAGACGAACATGGATGCTGTGGAGCGCATACAGGCATATTGTGATGTAATGGAGGAGCATAATCTGCCAGTGAGCGATACGATGATTGCCTATGGGGATTATTCGGTACATGTAAAAAGACAGGTAAAGTATCTGCTAGATAACAATCCGGGACTTGAGGCGATTGTCTGCGCAAATGATAATATGGCAAAATGCTGTTACCAGGTATGTTCTGCGAGAAGCCTTCGCGTGGGGAAGGATATAGCTATTACCGGATTCGACGATGTGGAACTGGCGCGGACGATGGATCCGCTTCTTACCAGTGTTTCACAAAATGGTTTTCAGTTTAGTTACGCTGCGCTCAGGAACGCTATTACGCTCTGCGAAAAGCGTGTGATGTTTGAGCAGCGCCTGCCGGTAGATATACATATCAGAGAATCCTGCGGGTGCGATTATGGTAAGAAAAAGTCTCTTGTGTTTGCAGACCGTAAAGAAAAAGAGCATTATATCATTAGAGCGATGAGCGTAATATCTACGGAGCTGTTTTCTTCCATTCCGTATCAGGAGGAGAGAAATCATTATTCGGAATTGATATTAGACTATTTTAATCATATCTATAAGACGATTTGCTGTCAGAGTGGCGAGGAAGTCAATCTGGAATATCTTATGGATATTTTAGAAGAGCTGACAGATTTTGACCATATGTCGATTTCGCTGTTGCTGGAAAATTTGACGAATTTGTTGCAAGTGCTCATTACCAATGCGGAGAATGTGAAGGAACAGGAACATCTTTTGATGGTGCTGGACACTACGCGGCAGTATATTCATTTTGCAAACGTTTCCAAACTGGAGGAGGAAGTCATTGATTCCAACCGCAAGAACTGGTTTGTGCCTACGTTAGTACAGGATTTAACCAGCATAGCCACAGAGGATGGATTTACGAAAGCGCTCATTTATATCATGAAACGTTTTCGCACAATGCAGATTAAGAGCTGTTATATTTATCTTTACGATACGCCGATTATCCATAAAGGCGGCATGAGCCCGGATTTTCCTGAGAAGATTTATCTCAGCGCCTGGTTTCTGGGGGAAGAAATGGTTTGTTATAAGAAGGAAGAACGCCCTTGTGTGACGATGAAAAATGGGTTTACCTCCTTTATCAATTCAGAGAATCCCATGGCTTTGACAGCGGTTGTACTTTTTTCTGGAGATAAGCAATATGGCATGATGCTCTGTGAGGCTGCGCAGCAGGATATTCCTTTTTTACAGCTTTGCAGTCTACAAGTGGGTCCGTTGCTGCGGTTTTTGGAACTCAATCAGATGGAGCGCGAATCCCAGAAGGAATTGCAGAAAAGTTTGCGTACCATCCAGGAACAGAACGATATTTTAAGTTTTGTCTCAGAGTACGATGAATTAACGCAGCTTTTAAACCGCCGTGGGTTTATGGAGCGCTCTATTCGCAGTTGTCAGCAAGGAGAAGGGAAGAAAGCGTTTCTCATTTTTGGAGATTTGGACCATCTCAAAGAAATCAATGATTGTTATGGCCATGCAGCCGGAGATTTTGCAATCCGCGGCGTGGCAAATCAGCTAAGAGAAATCTTGCCGGCGGATGCAATTACAGCACGTATCGGAGGAGACGAGTTTATTTCTCTGGTATTTTCGGACAAAGAAGATTTTAAGCGCGCGGCGATGGAGGATTTACACATTGTCAGCGAGCGGTTTAACCGTTCCAGTAAGAAACCATATTATGTGGAAATCTCCATTGGGATTTACGAATTCCGATGCAGCAAGGAAACGGATCTCAATGAACTGATTCAGAAATCGGACGAGCTTTTGTACCAGGCAAAGGTGAAGCGCAGGAAGAGTGTGAAGAAAGAGCAAAAGGCTTTATAATGATAGAAGATGCAAGTTAAATACCCCGCAGCAAGCTGCCGGGGTATTTAATTATGTAAGGGTGCGCGCATAGCGTAAGGTAAAGGGAGAGAAAGTGTGGAAATTGATAGAATCAAAAATGCAAAAAAGAGGATTGAAATTGAACACTTATAGCGAAAATATTAGGATATAATAAAGATACCATTTTATTAAAGAAGGAGGAGGAACCCAAATGGGAAGGAAAAGGGTTTTGAGTATTGCCATGGCGGTGGTTATGGCAGTAGGGCTATTTCCCGCTGTGGATGCGACTGCGTCAGAGGATCCCTTAGCGGGGCTGACGCTCCCCTACACGGCCGAGGGCTACAAGATTGCGGGGAATATCACGCTCCCGGAGACGCTTGAGGACGGTGTCACCGAGATTGACTGGTCGTCTAGTAATGAGACTGTAATCAACACGGAGAAACAGGAATTTACGGCGGAGCAGAAGCAGGAGTACGGCGAGCGTTATGAGGAAATTCCGGCAGGCGTAGTGACGCGCCAGGCAGAAGATACTTCTGTTACGCTGACCGCAAAGGTTGGAAACGACACAAAGAATTTCCAGGTGACGGTTAAGGCAAAACCGGAGAAGAATGCGCAGCAGATGTATGAGGATGGAGATTTCACGGGCTATCTCTATGCATCCTTTGTGGAGCCGGAGGTCAGCGCGTACCGTCAGCAGGTATATTTTGCCTCATCCAATGACGGCGTCCATTGGGACGACCTGAACCAAAACAAGCCTGTTCTGGAATCGAAACTGGGGACGAAGGCGACGAGGGATCATTACATACTGCGCGCCCCGGAGGGGGACAGATTCTATCTGATTGCAACGGATCTTGACTGTACAAGCGGCAAGTGGGGGGAATTTGCATCAAATGGAAGTAAATACCTGATGATATGGGAATCTGATGATCTCGTGAACTGGTCGGAGCAGAGGATGGTAAAGATTGCCGATGACATGACGGGCTGTGCCTGGGCGCCAGAGACAATCTATGATGAGGTGACCGGTGAATATATTGTATATTGGTCCGGGCAGGATTTGCATTCGGGCAGCGACAGCTATAACAAAAAGGTCGTATATGTGTCGCGTACCCGCGATTTCTATTCCTTTTCTGAGCAGCAGAAATTTGTCTACCCTAACGGGACGGATGGGACTGTACATGGGACCAGCGACAGCTATATTGACACTACGATAATAGAGGGCTCGGACGGTCTGTATTACAGGGTCACGAAATTTGAGGATATGCCAAGTAAATGGAACTGCGGCACAAAGGTATTTATGGACGTGGCAAAATATCCGATGGGTGAGTATACCCGGGTGGAGACGAATTTATCAGAAGACGCTTTTGACGGCGTAGAGGGACCGGGATGGTTCAGGTATAATAAGGACGATGCCGAGCGGACGGGATACAAATACTGTCTCATGCTGGACGGCTATAACGGCAAGAATGCCGGCGTTGGGTTTTTCCCTACGGTAATTGAGGATTTGAATACCGGGGTGGGCGCAAAAGCAAACTTTACTAAGCTCGAAGGAGCCAAGATGCGTACCTGGGCGAAGCATGGAGGGATCATGTCCCTGACCCAGGAAGAGTATGAGCGGGTTAATAAGGCATATAAGTATGCCCCGGAGGTAGATCTCTCTTCCTATACCAGTGAGGAGCGGAAAGTATTTGACGCAACAGACCGCTATACGGCGGCAAATAATCTGGCAGGATTACAGGAAGAAGGCTGGACGCTGCCGTCCGGCACAACGTTTGATGATGATACAAGGAAGTATCTCGGCATCAATGGAAACCTTTCTATGGGGAATGGTTATGGGAAAGGCAAAGACTGGGTGGCAGTCCAATTTTTGATGGCGGGTAATTCTGCTGGAGACGCCATAATAAAAGATATCAGAGGAAATAATGTCTTCGGCTATTGTTATGCCAATACAGGATTCTGGGCAGGTCATGGCGAGAGGAGTTTTGGCGGGTCGCTTATTGATAAGTATGGGATAAAGAGGCTTTCCACTTATGAAGGCACAGAAATCGGACCGTGTTCGCAAGCGGACAATACCGGACAGGGGACGAACAATCAGGGCGACCTGTGTACGCTGCTTTTCCAAAATGGGGAAAACGGCTATACGGTTTCCGTTTATATTGGCGGCAAGCATGTGAGCACGGAGAGTTATTCTGGCTCATTTAACGGAATCGGCGCAATCCAGACGCTTGAAAGGCAGTATTACGGTTCCCTGAAAATATTTGCCAGCCAGACGGGAAACATACAGCAGGAGGAGCCGGTCAAACCGCCTGTGAATGCGCCTGCGCTGACGGAGGATAACGATCTGCTTATGCGCGTCACCTTTGACGAGGCGAATACGGGAACAGGCACGTTTACTGCCGTCAAAGGCGGAACGGTTACGGAGCATGGAAAAGTTGCATATGCGGACGGTGCGAACGGCACGAAGGCGCTCTCGATCACGGAGAATGCAGCGGGCAATTACTTAGAACTCCCCAAAGGAATCCTGGCAGGGAAAGAGGCGGCAACTTATACCTTTATGCTCAAGACGTCGAATACGGGTGATTTTACCTGGGCATTTATGACAACGCCGCTGTATGATGGCAGGCAGGAATTTGGCAGAGAGAAGTATTTGGGAGTAGGAGGTGTGAAAGAAAGCCAGATTGAGGCGGAACGGCACAATGATTCTTCCAGGAAAAGCATATTGAAAGTGGAGGATGATTTTTCCAGGTGGAGAAATGTTGCCGTGGTATATGAGTCTGGCGGCACGAAAGTATATTTGGATGGCGAACTGGCTGCTTCCGACACGCACCAGATTGATATCAGCCAGCTGCTGACAGAAGGAGCTATTACTTGGATTGGACATGCAAACTGGGGCGACGGCGAAGGTTTTTCGGGAATGATGGATGATTTCCGCATCTATGGGAGGGCATTAAACGCGGATGAAGTCGCCGCAATTGCAAAAAGCAATGAGGTTCTGTCTTCAGAATCCAACCGTCTGTTGATGGAAACAACTTTTTCCCAAAATGGAAAAGCAGTCTGGTCGGCGGCAGCACAGGGAAATGTGGAGATTAAGACGAAGGTTACAAACTATAGCAAGGGTAGCCGTGATCTTGCTTATTATGTAACAGGCCATGCATCAAATGGAACTGTCACGGAAAAGGCGCAGCAGGCCGGAGGGACAGTAAAGGTCAAATCCTTGGGAACCGCAGTCTTCACCAAAGATATCAAGGCAAAATCTGGCACGGCTTATTACGAGCTGACTGTGAAAGATATCACAGATGCAGGACGCACGCAGGAATTTGACGCAGGCTGGCTTCCGGTAGGAAATGCATTGACGGCACAGATGATAGCCGGAACTTATCAGGCGCAGGACGGCACGCAGGTGGTTGTTTTCGTGGGTGATGTGAACGGCGCGAAGGTAACCGTAGGAAATAAAACGCTGACGGCGGTTATAGAAAATGGCGCGGTTGTGCTGAAAGACGGCGGTGCGGCATTTGCGTCAAAGAGCAGCGCATCTGTCTCAGGAGGAGAACTCTCCGCTGTGATTACCACAGAGCCAATTGTTCTTGAGAAGAGCGCTGGAGGAAATCCGATTCTGCACACGGACAAAGATGGAAACCGCATCTATGGCGGAGACCCGGCGGCAGTTGTCATCGGGGATGAAGTATACCTGGTGATTGGCCATGATAATGGGCACAAGGGTAACAACAATGAGAATTATTATAATATGCCAGACTGGCAGTATTATACCTCCACAGATATGAAGACCTGGACGCATAAGGGGCAGTTCATGGATCAGGCTGACATTCCGTGGAAATCACAGTCGAATGTCGCATGGGCAAGCCAGATGACGCCTTATACGAATAAAACTACCGGAGAGACGAAATATTATTTCTATTTCTGTACTACATACGATGGTGGATGGCAAGGCATCGGCGTGGCAGTTGCCGACAATCCGGGAGGACCTTACAGGGCGACATCGGCTCCGCTCGTAAAAGGCAAAGAAACATGGGCGGAAGGAATTGGTGATGCAGGTCATTTTGACATCGACCCCACAGTCTGGATTGATACGGATGAAAAAGGCGAAGAGCATCGTTATCTCATGTGGGGAAATACGACATGTTACCTTGCAGAACTGAACGAGGATATGATAAGCATCAAGGACGTAAACAAAGATGGGAAGATTACCGTAGACCATACGGGGAGCAATGATCACGACATAAAATACATCAAATTTGAAAACACACTGCCCGGGCAGGGATTTACAGAGGCTCCATGGCTCTATCGCAGGCAGGACGAAAACGGCAATTATTATGGAAAATATTATATGTTCGCAGCCTGGGGATGGGCAGAGAAAATGGGCTACGCAACAGCCGATAACCCTTGGGGTCCGTGGACGTTCCAGGATATCATCATGGAGAACACGCTGACCTCGAATACGAACCATCCGGCGGTCATTGATTTTAAGGGCAAGACGTATTTTATCTATCATAACGGTTCGCTTCCGGGCGGCAACGGCGGAAACCGCAGCGTCTGCATCCAGGAGCTGACATTCCGTGAAGATGGCAGCATTGAAATGATGGAAGATATGTCCTTAGGGCTTGGCGGATCTGCCAGTGAGATACGAACCTCTGACAATCGTTACCTTGGGCATGTGACTTTGGGCAATACACAGAGATTTGTGGTAGGCGCAGACGGAGGGCTGGGCCAGGGCGAATACAAGATGGATGTGAAGGGATTCATTAAGGAGAAGGGCTACGATACACAGTGGGAGATCGTGCCGGCAAGGTACGTTCCAGACGGTGAGAACAGCGATCATTATGTCTCCATCCAATCGGCCAACGTGACAGGGTATTTTATCAAGACGGAAGCTGCACAGACCAAACTTGCATCGGATAACATGGATACCATGAGCGCTATGATGAGCTACAAGACAGTGAAGGCTTTGGATGGTTCAGGCGGCGTATCGTTTGAGAGCGTGGCCTTTCCGGGCAGATATCTTGCATTTGCGGGTGGGAAACTTGTTACGGCAAAGCCTGTTTCCTTGTCATCCTGTTCTTTTACAGTCGCGAAACCCGGCACAGGGGCGGCGAATCAGGAAGCGGCAGAGCGTGTTGTCGCATTGATTAATAAGATTGGAAAAGCAGGCTATAATTCCGCCAGCAAGAAGGAGATTGACGCGGCAAGAAAGGCGTACAATGCTTTGAGCGATGAGCAGAAGAAGCTGGTTTCACCGGAAACATTAAAGAAACTGACGGATGCAGAGAGGGATTATGCCCGCCTGAAAAATGAAGCGGAGCAGGAGAAGAAGAAAAAGGAAGAGGAAGAAAAGAAGAAAGCACAGGCCGGCACCGTTGCTATCTCAAAGACCCAAAAAGCCATTACCACAGCGAATACAGATAAAGGCGATGTAAAAGGTAGCGCTTTTGCAGCTATGAAGGTAAAGGCGATAGGGGGCAGTAAATCTGTCAAAATTTCCTGGAGCAAGGTGAAGGGAGCTTCCGGCTATATGGTATATGGGGCGCAGTGCGGTAAAAAAATGAAGCTTTTAAAGACGCTTCCGGCTTCCAAGAAATCTTATAAGGCAGCAAAGCTGAAAAAGGGAAAATATTATAAGTATATGGTTGTTGCCTACAAAGTAATTTACAAGGAGAAACGCACGATAGCGACTTCTGTGTCTGTCCATGCCTGCACCAACGGCGGAAAGTATGCGAATCCATCCTCTATTGCATATAAGAAATCAAAAGTGACGCTCAAGAAGGGGAAAACTTTCACGTTCAAGCCCCAATGTAAGTCAAAAAAGAAAGTGAAGACCCATATTGCGAAGTTCCGCTATGAATCGTCCAATCCTAAAATTGCGACGGTAAGTAAGAAAGGTAAGGTTAAGGCGAAAAAGAAAGGAAAATGTTATGTCTATCTGTATACCCAGAATGGCATCTATAAAAGAGTGAAAGTAACGGTAAAATAAAAAGGAGAAAATTGTATGAAACAGTATATGAAACGGTGTATGGCAGCGGCAACAGCGGCAGCTATGTTAATCACCTTGACGCCGTCTGCCTTAATGAAAGCATGGGGAGCGAATGAGGAAACAGTCGGTGCAAAGGAGACAGAAAAGGAGCTGGTTGCATCCTATGTTTTTGAAGAAGGCGATGTCACTGATAAAACAATTGCAGACACGTCCGGAAATGGATTTGATGCAACGTTAGAGGGTGTTGGGGCGTCTGTTTCCAATGGGATGCTGACGCTTCCGGGCGGGGCGGCAGGTTCGTCGGCGGCCTATGTATCAATTCCCGGAGAGGTATTTGAAGGTCGCAATACGCTGACGGTCACTGTTTGGCTGAAGAACCAAACAGGATCCGGTAATTATGCAGGAATGTTTTTTGGGACGCCCAGCAGACATATCGGCGGGGGTACGTCAGATATGCCGCTGAATTACTGGTTATTGAATCCGGCTCAGCCAGACGGTTATTTTAAGTCTGTCTGGACGGACAGCAATAATGAGGGCGCTCCATATAGTACGGAAACGCCGGTGTCCGGCACAAAAACGGGGGCAGAATGGGCCATGTATACAACGGTAATTACGCCGAATAAAATTATCGGATATTACAATGGGGCAGAGGTATGCAGCAACAGCAAGAGCAAGTCCACAGAGGATTTTGGGACTGGGCTGGTGTCTTATATCGGGCGTTCCGGCTATAACGATATCTTTTACAAAGGCGGTGTGTATGGAGTAAAGGTCTATCAAACTGCCCTGACCCAGAGGGAAATATGGGAAGCGTATTACGGCGACATGCCGTCTGAGGCGGACCAGACAGGCATTATCAGTGCAGGCATACAAAGCGCAAAGGCTGATTTGGATTTAGGCGATATTTCTGGGGTGACCACTGATTTGCAGTTACCTGCGGAGGGAAGCAATGGAGCGTCCATTAGCTGGGAAAGCAGCCAGCCTTCCGTAATATCCAATGAAGGGGAAGTGCACAGGGACAGCTCCAGAGATGTGGATGTAATATTGACAGCCAGGATTACTATCGGGAAACAGTCGGATACGAAAGAATTTAAGGTAAAGGTGAAGGGCGCGTCCAAAGATAATCTTTATGAGGAACTTTTAGCTGGCCTTTCTGTCGATGCCATTGTTATGGGCGACATAGAGCTGCCTGGTTCCCCAGCCGTTGATATTACAGTGTCCTGGACCAGCAGTAATCCGAAGGCAATCGCACTGAAAGAAGAAGGTGCAAGTGTTAAGGGTACGGTTGTCCATTCCGATAAAGAGCAAAAATTGAATTTGACAGTGCAGATTGTATATGACAGCAGCACAGGGCGCAAAGAAGTAACAAGAACTTACCCTGTAATCGTGCCGGCAAAAGCTTATGGCTATTTAATGTCTTATACAAACTGGAAAGAAAACGCTTCTTTGGGCAACAGCCTGCATTTGGCATACAGCAAAGATGGGAGCAATTATACGGCATTAAATTCTAATACGGGCGTATGTTTTGCCAATAATGCTGATGGAAGAGGAAATTCCAGCCCCAACGGACTGCGTGATATGTACCTGTTCCGTAAAGCGGATGGCTCTTATGGGCTGGTTGCTAAAAATGTAGGAAACAGTGAAAAATATATTTATGTATATGACTCTGAGGATTTGACAGAATTTACGAATGAGAGAAGGCTGTCATTGGATTATGCGGTGGCAGGCGGGCTTCAGGTGAAAGCGGTAAGCTATGATGCGGATGATATCCGGTATGAAATTTATTGGAGTGACGGCAGTAAGACTTACCGTGCAGTAACGAAAGATTTTGCAAGAGTTTTAGAGCAGGCGCCAGCCGTATATCAACAGGAGAATAAGGACGCTTCCGGCAGCCTGCCGGAAGGAACTGAGATTGGGAATATTATCAGCTTAGGCCAAGCGGAATATGAGCGCGTGACAGGTAAGTTTGACGTGGTGAAGAATATTGGCATGAAATCAATTGATCTGGAATTAAAGGATGGGAACAATGCGGCTTCTCTGATGGCTTCCCAAAAGGTCACAGCTCTCTACAGCGATGGGACGGAAAAAGACATGTCAGTGGATTGGGACAGCCGGGACATTGCCAAAATAGATGTGAAAAAGCCGGGGACTTATACCGTAAAAGGAACGGTAAAGCAGATGCAGTATCCCAACCCGTTTATCGAACAGCGGGCGGACCCCTGTATCTTAAAGGGGAACGATGGGTATTATTATTTTACGGCGTCTTATCCCGTATGCGGAGCGGAAGAGGAACGACAGGGAATCGGATATGACAGGATTGCCATGCGGCGTTCTAAGACCATTGAAGGGCTTCAGAATGCGGAGGAAATTGCGATTTGGGAATGCAAGAATTCAGATGACGAATTCCGTTATATCTGGGCTCCGGAAATCCGTTTGGTCAAAGATAATTACTATGTATTCTATACATCCAGTATTGAGAGAGGAAGCAGTTGGGGAATCCGTCCCCATGTGCTGAAATGCACTAATCCGGATGATATTATGAATCCGGCGAGCTGGACGCCTATGGGCATCATGCAGGCAAAAGCAACGGACAGAACCGCATTTTCCAATTTTTCTTTAGATATGACGGTTTTTGAGAATCAGGGGCGATGGTATGTGATTTGGGCGCAGACAGTAGGAAATTCTTCTTTGCTGATGGCGGAAATCAATCCCGATAACCCCGTAGAATGCATTTCAGATTCTGTTTTGATAACCAAACCGGAATATGCCTGGGAGCGTCAGGTCGTAAATGTAAATGAAGGACCATCCGTGATTAAGAATAATGGAAAAATTTATGTGGCATATTCTGCCTCCGGTACGGGACCGGAATACTGCGTGGGGCTGCTTTCCATAGATGAAAATGCGAACCTTCTGGATGCGTCTGCGTGGAAGAAACAGGCATACCCTGTTCTGACTTCTTCCGATGTCCCGGGGGAGTACGGCCCTGGACATAACTCCTTTACCGTAGATGAAGAGGGAAACCCCATTTTCGTGTACCATGCCAGGAGTGAAGAATGCTATCAGAACAAGTGCCAGTGGGCAAGTTCAGATTCCCTGTATGACCCCTGCCGCCAGGCAAGGCTCAAACGTGTGCATTGGGCCATAGACGGCACGCCGATATTGAAAATGAGTTATGAGGAAGAACTGGCAGAGGAAAACAGACGGGTAACGGCGAAAATTATCATAAAGCAGAAACCAGTGAGCACAAACCCATCTGTATCTAAGGTAAAGCTTAATAAGACGAAGCTGACTCTGGGCGTAAAAGAATCGTTTACTTTAAGCGCAGTCGTAACGCCAAAGAATGCGGTCAACAGAAAAGTGTCATGGAGCATGAGTAAGAAAGGAATTGTTACGGTATCTTCCAAGGGCGTGGTAAAGGCAAAGAAAAAGGGTAGCGTGACGATTACTGCAAAGGCAGGCGGCAAGAAAGCAACCTGTAAAGTAACGGTCAAAGCGGCTCCCGTAAAGATAACGCTCAATGCTGCGAAAAAGAGTTTGAAAAAGGGTAAATCTTATCAAATTAAGGTTAAGATGAGACCCAAGAATGCCGCCAGCAATAAGATAACCTATACCTCTAATAATAAGAAGGTTGTGACGGTATCGAAATCCGGCAAAGTAAAGGCAAAGAAGAGAGGTAAGGCAAACATAGTGGTGAAGACTTTCAATAACAGGAAAGCAAAGATAACGATTACAGTAAAATAGTAAAATATCTATTAGGGATGATTATCGGATAGATTTTTAAAATGATCAATAAAAACATACCAGCTTTAAGAAAAACAGGAGCTGGTATGTTTTTTATGTTCATAGCAAGCGTCTAATGTTTGATTTTTAGATATTTCTTGGCTCCACCGGAGTTAAGCATCAGCATCAGCAGCGCGCCGCCTGCCATACAGATTTGGCTAAGCAGCGTTCCCCAAAGGTAGCCCTTGATTCCGGCAAGGGGAATTACGAACAGGACAAAGGCGATGCGGATGCCAAGCCCTATGATATTCAAGAAGAAGGTGGAGGTCGTCTTGCCGAGGCCGTTTAAAATGCTGTGCAGCGTTGTGGACAGATAGAGGAAGGGGCAAATCCATCCCAGGATTACGATAAAGGTTCCGGCAAGCTCATTGGAGAACAGTACGGAGCCTATCCATTTTCCGGTAATCAGGAAGAACACGGTGCAGAGGAATCCTAAAAGAAGGCTGTAGAAGCATGTTTTCTTGATAGCATTGATGATGTAGCGTCTTTCTTGTTTTTCCTGTGCTTCCGCAATGAGGGGCAGCAGCATGACGGAGACGGAGTTTGTCAGCACGGATGGGAACAGTACCATAGGCAGCGCCATTCCGGTAAGGATGCCATATACGCTTAACGCTTCGGAAGCGGAATAGCCGTACAGCCTGAGCTGTCCCGGAAGCATTACGGCTTCCATGCTTTGTAAAAGATTCACCATTACCCGGTTTGCCGTCAGAGGCAGGGACAGGAAAAAAATCTGCTGCATTGCCTGCATCTTGCTGCCGCGGCTTTTTTTCAGGCGCACAAAGCTTATGGAAAACAGCATGGCGGCAGCTTCCCCGGCAACCAGTCCCCAGACCACGAGATTAAGGGAAATGGCGTGGTATTTTTCCATAGAAATTTCAAAAAACAGCCAAACGCCTGCCACGCGGACAACCTGTTCCAACAATTGGGAGGCGGCGGGCACGAAGGTTTTTTTCAAACCATAGAAATATCCATTGATACAGGAATGGACAGCTCCAAAGGGAATGGAGAGCGCAATAATCTGCAAGAGGGAGGTACATCTTGGCTCCTCTAAAAAGTGTACGGCGATCGGCTCGGCAAATTGATAGAGAAAATAGGTGCACAGGAAGGACAGAGACAATGAGAGAATGAGCCCAGCGCATAGGTAACAGCTTTCATTGCAGTAATCTTTTCTCGTGTGCCTGTGTAAGCTTAAATTTCTCCAAGAGAAGGATGGGCGGCTGTCCATATTGGAAAATGTACATCCGCTTCCTTTCGAGGGCGTGCAGCAGCCGGGGATGGCAGCAACGGCAGCTTGTGCTACAAAACGTGAGATAGCCGTCTGTATGGCGGAGGAAGTTAAGGAAATCGTGAGGATATAAATAGGGACGGTAAGTTGGTAAATGCCCATTCCCTCGGCACCAATCTTCTGTGAGAGGAATATTCTATAGAAAAAGCCAATGACCCGGGAAAGAACCCCGGCGAGGGTTAAGAGCATTGTGCCCGCAATTAGCGGATGCTTGCGTAGAGAGTCAGAATTCATAAATGCTCCAAAGTTATCAAAAGAGTTATATAAAACATATGTGAAAAAAACGGCTACTATTCACGGTCATAAAAAATCAGTAAACAGAAAATCTCCGTCATGCATAAAAAATCAACTTGACAGCAGAATAAAACCATGATACTATGCGTTTGTAATGAAATCCGACTAAAATACTCGGATATTGAAAAGGAAGCCTAAAAAGGAAGAAGCAAGGTAAAATAGGCACAAGGAATGCTATGCCTATATTTGCCGTACAGAAAGCAGATGGAAGGTGGGAATTTGAAATTATCTACGAAGGGAAGATATGGGCTGAGAGCTTTTATTGACCTTGCCGTCTGTGGGGAGAGCCAACCGGTGTCTCTGGCGACGATTGCACAGAGACAGGAGATTTCTGTCAGCTATCTGGAACAGCTTATGGCGAAGCTGAAGAAAGCGGGTCTTGTGAGGAGTGTCCGCGGCGTGAACGGCGGTTACAGCATTGCCCGGCCAGCAGACGAGATTTCTGTGGGAGATGTTCTGAGGGCATTGGAAGGTGATTTGATTCCGGTGGAGTGCGCGGGTATTGACAATGATAATGCCACGCATTGTAACGGTTCTTCACAGTGTGTAAGTAAAATTGTCTGGAAGCGGATCAATGACAGCATCAATGATACCGTGGATAGTATTTATATCGGTGAGCTTGTGCGAGAGAGCAAAACAATTCAATAGCAGAGGTGTAAGAATATGGAGAAAATGATATATCTGGATAATGCGGCAACGACCCGGACGTCACCGGAAGTAGTGGAGGCGATGCTTCCGTATTTTAGCGAATTATACGGGAATGCTTCTACGGTGTATGAGTTCGGAGCAAAGAGCAAGGAGGCCGTCACTGAGGCGAGGGAAATCATTGCACGCGCTATCGGGGCCAAGGATAACGAAATTTATTTTACGGCAGGGGGCAGCGAGTCGGATAACTGGGCGCTGAAGGCCACAGCCGAGGCATATAAAGACAAAGGAAAGCACATCATTACCAGCAAGATTGAGCATCATGCAATTCTTCATACCTGCGAGTGGTTAGAGAAGAATGGATTTGAAGTGACATATCTCGATGTGGATGAATTTGGCGTGGTGAAACTGGAAGAATTAAAGAAGGCGATCCGTTCGGATACGATACTTATTTCTATTATGTTTGCCAACAATGAGATTGGCACGATTGAGCCGGTGGCGGAGATTGGTAAGATTGCCAAGGAGCATGGTGTATTATTCCATACAGACGCAGTTCAGGCTTTTGGGCAGGTGCCTATCAACGTAGATGAGCTGAATATCGACATGCTTAGCAGCAGCGGGCACAAGTTAAACGGGCCCAAAGGAATTGGTTTTCTCTACATCCGCAAAGGTGTAAAGATTCGCTCCTTCCTTCACGGAGGGGCGCAGGAGAGGAAACGACGCGCAGGGACAGAAAATGTTCCTGGCATTGTAGGATTTGGTAAAGCAACCGAACTTGCCCTTTCTACAATGGCGGAGCGTACAGAAAAAGAGCGCCAGCTCAGGGATCATTTGATGGAGCGTGTGCTCAAAGAGATTCCTTTTACCCGGGTCAACGGTGACAGGACGAACCGTCTGCCAAACAATGTGAACCTCTGTTTCCAATTTGTAGAGGGAGAATCATTGCTGATTATGCTGGATATGAAAGGGATTTGTGGTTCTTCAGGTTCTGCCTGCACATCCGGTTCTCTGGATCCGTCCCATGTATTGCTTGCCATCGGGCTTCCGCATGAGATTGCCCACGGCTCCTTGCGTCTGACACTTGGGGCGGACACTACATTAGAAGATATTGATTATACGGTGGATGCAATCAAGGAAATTGTTACCCAACTGCGGGAAATGTCCCCGTTGTATGAGGATTATATGAAAAAGAACAATTCATAACCTCATGAGAATGGTGAGAGCGTTTAAATGTTAAGATACAATGCTGTAAAATGGAGGAAAACAAATGTATAGTGAAAAAGTAATGGATCATTTCAAAAATCCCAGAAATGTTGGAGAGATAGAAAATGCCAGCGGCGTAGGCACTGTTGGCAATGCCAAATGCGGAGACATCATGCGCATTTTTCTGGACATTGATGAGGATGGAATCATTCAAGACGTGAAATTTAAAACCTTTGGCTGTGGAGCTGCCGTGGCAACCAGTTCTATGGCGACGGAACTCGTTAAGGGCAAGACCGTGCAGGAGGCGTTAAAGGTCACCAACAAGGCGGTTATGGAAGCGTTAGACGGGCTTCCGCCTGTAAAAGTTCACTGTTCTCTCTTGGCGGAGGAAGCGATTCATGCTGCGCTCTGGGACTATGCTGAGAAAAACGGAATTACAATCGAAGGATTGGAAAAGCCCAAGAACGATATCAGCGAGGAAGAAGAAGAGGAAGATTATTAATTGACCTGAGGGGGGACCCAACGAAGTTGGGGAGAGTCCTGAGGTCTCGTATATGAGCCCAAAAAGTAGATAGGGAGGAGATCCTTGTACTGGAGCCGATATCATGAATAAAAAGAAAGTAGTAGTAGGAATGTCTGGCGGCGTAGATTCCTCGGTGGCAGCCTGGCTTTTAAAAGAACAGGGTTACGAGGTCATTGGCGTAACCATGCAGATTTGGCAGGATGAGGAAGAAGACGTGCTGGAAGAAAACGGCGGATGTTGCGGCTTATCAGCGGTAGAGGACGCCAGGCGCGTTGCACAGATGCTTGACATTCCATACTATGTGATGAATTTTAAGACAGAATTTAAGAAAAATGTTATGGACTATTTCGTGGCGGAGTATTTGCATGGGCGTACACCCAATCCCTGTATTGCCTGTAATCGTTATGTGAAGTGGGAATCGCTGTTAAAGCGCAGCATGGACATCGGAGCAGAATATATCGCTACTGGACATTATGCAAGGATTATACAGCTTGCAAACGGCAGATATACGCTGCGCACATCTGCAACTGCGGCGAAAGACCAGACATATGCGTTGTATAATCTGACGCAGTATCAGCTTGCGCACACGTTGATGCCGGTGGGAGACTATACGAAAGAAGAAATTCGTGCTCTAGCGGAGCAAATTGGACTTCGCACAGCAAATAAGCCGGACAGCCAGGAAATTTGCTTTATCCCGGATAATGATTATGCCGGATTTATTGAGCGGGAAGCAAAAGAAGAAGTTCCGCCAGCGGGAAATTTTGTGACCGTAGACGGTCAGATTCTAGGGCAGCATAAAGGAATTACCCATTACACGATCGGGCAGCGCAAGGGTCTGGGCATCGCCTTAGGAACCCCTGTCTTTGTCACAGAAATACGCCCAGAGACGAATGAAGTCGTGCTGGGCAGTAATGAACAAGTTTTTGGCGACATACTTTGCGCAGACAGTTTGAATTTCATGTCGATTCCTGATTTACAGGGGGAAATGGAAGTTACCGCCAAGATTCGTTATAGCCATAAGGGAGCACCCTGTACCATCCATAAGGCGGATCAGGACAGGGTTATTTGCCAGTTCCATGAGCCGGTGCGCGCCATCACGCCTGGGCAGGCAGTGGTGTTTTATGATGGGGATATGGTGGTTGGTGGAGGGGTGATTCGTTAAATGGTATGTAACTACTGTTCTTGAGAGATTGATATAGAACAGCAGAGCGTTTAATTATTGCCTTCTAGACATAGGGATTTGCAAATATTCCATAAGAGCAGATTCTAAAAGTCTGGAATAGTTTACCTTTTTTTCTTCGGCTAGTCTCTTTAGCCACGCTGGGAGTGTGATATTTGTTTTAATACGTTCGTTGTCTTTTTTCATGCGGAATAAATCTGGATGAATGGTAATTGGCATTATAATATTGCCCTCAATATCTTGTTTGGACAGGGTGTCAGAGGGGGTAGGAATTTCTTCATGCTCACATTCCATGCTGTATATATGAAGGTTGGCAGCTTCTGCTGCCATGTGTGCAGCTTCTTCAAGGGTATTTCCAAAGCTGATACATCCGGGTAAATCGGGAAAGTAAATGCTGTACGAGCCGTCTTTCGTTGGCTCAAAAACTGCAAAGTATGTTAGATTCTGCATAAATAATCTCCTTTTATTCTGTAGAAACACAGATAGTAGGGCTATTTAAGCCCGGCTTGTTTTTAAATACTGTTCAGCGTTCCAGGTTTCAGGTCTCCGCTGTGGTTTGGCACGGTAACCTTTCCGGGTTTAGATGGATGTTTTAGGCTTATATGAGAACATTCTTGATTCATTTCGTACCATCCATCTTTGTGGAGTTTTTTTAGTATTTCCCGAACCGTCGTGTGGTGTCCTCCTTATAAAAATATTATACGCTGTTGTTAAATGTATGTAAACAGGTTTACGCATAAAATATACGTATATTTTGAAGGAGAGAGGTTGGTAAGTACTTTTTCGTTTACATAAAAAAACAATTGCAGATCAGACCAGAATTTAACGAAATCAGGGCGCTTTTAAATAACAGTTGGCTGTTTCGGACAGGGAAGAAAAGCGGGAATATTCTTGTCCGTGCGGAAAGCGATTTCATTTGTTAAAGAAAATATGGGGCAGATTTTTTCCCTGTGGGAATTTTTGTTCGATAAATAGAACTGTAAGTTATGAATGTTCCCGGCAAAATTTCCAGTGGCAATACCGGAAAAAGTGTCGTATAATATTTTTAGTATGAAATTTCTAAGGAGGAATCTGCTGTGAAAGAAAATCGAAAGAGCAGGAGAATGTTACTGACGGCGCTGTTTGTGCTGGCTGTACCATTGGTACTGACCGGACTTATATCATCAATCGTACTGCGGCTGGTTGCCAATGGAGAGATGACCGTATTTCAGGGGACGGTATGCTTGGTGGCGGTATTAGTGATTGTCCTCATAGTAATCTTTTTTATGGTACGACAATTACTGAGCCGTATACATAACTTGGTGGGGAATTTGGATCAGATTGCGGATGGCACGCTTTCTTTGAAAGAAAATAAGCTCTCTGAGCGCAACGATGAGATTGGACAGATGATGCGCTCCGTCAATAGAATGATGGTTTCGTTTGCACGGATTATTACGAGTGTGAAGAATGCCACGGGATCGTTGGTAAAAGTTTCGGAGGATTTCACTCATTCATTCCGTGAGATGGAATCATCCATGCACCAGGTGGGAAAGGAAGTCAATTCTATCGGTATGAATACGATTTCCCAGTCTGAGCGGACGAACGAGATTGGAACGCAGATTATAGATATGAGTCATGCGGTTGATGCAATTGTACAGAATGTAGATACCTTAAGCAACAGTGCAGATAAAATGAGGGAATGCAGTGAGACGGCAGAAGATATTATGAATGAGCTGGTATCTATCAATGAGGCGAGCAGCAAGGCGATTGCGGATGTACGGGTGCAGACGGACGTGACCAACCAGTCTGCGATGCAGATTCGCACGGTTACGGAGATTATCACAGGAATTTCCAGCCAGACGAATCTGCTTGCTCTCAATGCCAGTATTGAGGCGGCGCGCGCGGGTGACATGGGAAAAGGTTTTGCAGTTGTGGCGGAAGAGATACGTGCATTGGCGGACCAGTCGCGTGAATCTTCGGAGAAGATTAATGCTATTGTCAATGAGTTAATTGAGAATTCCAATGTCAGCGTGAGCATTACACAAAAAGTTTCAGAAGCATTTGATAGACAAACGGAACAGATTGGCAAGACGGAAAAGGTATTTGCTTCCTTGAATTATGAAATTGAGCAGGTGAGCGGTGCAATTGGAGGAATTGACGAGGAGGTTAAGGAGTTACAGGAAGTCAAAGAGATTATTGACAGTGAAATTACGACTTTGACAGAGGCGGCGCAGGCAAACTCTACAAGCGCGCAGGAGACGTTACAGGCAATGGATCTTTTTGGAGAGATTGTGACAGAGTGCAAGGAGTCTACAGAACAGGTCAAGACAGTGTCTGACGGTTTGGTGGAGAACATTAAGAAATTTAACGTAAATGATTTGAAAAAAGAAGTAAAAGAGATGTTATAGCGTTTTAAGTTGGAGAGACGACAGGAAGCATCCATTCAGAAGGTATTCATGAATGGTGCTTCCTTTTTTCTGGCAAATATCAGATGTAAAATAAAAAATGCAACATTTTGTCAATTTTTTGACTCGGTATAGATGAAATGCATTTCAAAGGGAGGTTGAGGAGAATATGGAAGAGTTTATGCAGTGTTATGAAAAAGTTTATCCGCAGTTATACCGAATCGCCCTGTACTATATGAGGAACCGCCAGGAGGCGGAAGATGCGGTGCAGGACGCAGTACTGGCTGCTTACGAAAAGTTTTACCAGCTCAGGGATAAAGAAAAGTTTGCACCTTGGATTATGCAGATATTGGTGAATAGGTGCAGACGTAGAATGCGGGAATGGTTTCGCAAGGAGGAGGACATTGAGCAACTCTCCGTATCCCGGGAAACAGATCTTGCCACGGCATCTGCGGTCAGGCAGGTGTATTGGGAATTGAAAGAGGAGGAACGGCTCATAGTAGGGTTGTTTGTGTTCGGCGGATATACCAGCGAGGAAATCGCCGGGATTCTTAATAAAAATCACAGTACCGTTCGTTCTAAGTATCGGCGGGCACTTCAAAAAATGAGAAAGAAACTGGAGGTGTGATGATGCGTAAGGGCAAAATGAAAAATGAATGGAAGGAAGAGGATATCAGACAGTTTTTGCGGGATAGCGCCGGGGAAGAAACAATTCCGGAGAGCCTGCACCCGGGTAAAATGAAAGAATGGCTGCAACAGCAGACAGAAAAGGAGGAGTTTGTAGGCGATCAGGAGAATGAGACGAAAGGGACGCCAACTAGAAAGCGTGTAAAATATATCGTTTGGTGGAGCAGCATATTTGTGGAGGCTGCATGTGTGATCATGGTTTTGTTTGCAGTAGCAAGAAATATGGGAGCAGGAGATACCTTCCGCACAGGGGATTCCTTGGAAATGGCGGATGAAGTTGCAGAGGATGCAGCCGCAGATGAAGCAATGGATGCAGCTGGTACAGAGGAGGGTGAATTTCAGGAAGGAACAACGTATGCCAAACTGTATCAGTCGTTTGACAAGTATTGGCAAGAGCAGGAAGAGCTTTACCGGATGGAGGTTGCAGAGAGTGCGGAAGTCGCAGATGCTGTTTGGGATGACGCAGCCGCAGATGATGCAGCCGCAGATGATGCAGCCGCAGAGGATGCAGCCGTAGATGATGCAGCCGCAGATGACACATCATATTCCGCAGGAGAGACGGAGAATGTTCATTATGATAAGGGCGGCGATGATTCGTATATGTCTGACGATATAGTTACTGGGGGAGAGAGCGGGCAGAAAGAAGAAGGTACGGAGGATTATGGGAAGACGAACCAGCAGGAAGAGTCCGTAGAGGAAGCGGATATTATCAAAAATGATGGAAGATATCTTTACCGCGTAGTCGAACGGTTGGAGAGTAATATGGACTACTCTGTCAGGATTGTGGATACCAAAGACGGACTGAAAGAAGCATCCATGGTCGGTAACTTTGAAATTGTCCAGAATATTTATGTCTGGGAAGATAAACTGGTTGTTATGGAGAATAAGTGGGCGATGGGCAGCGACGCAGAAGCGGAGGGACAGAGCGAGGTTGGAAAAGTTGACGATATTGCTTGGGGTTCCGGTTATCCTTATTGCAGAATTCATGTTTATGATATTTCAGACCGCACTGCTCCTAAGGAATATCACACGTTTACGGTGAAGGGAAACTATCTTGATTCCAGGATTTCCGATGGGTATTTGTACTATTTTGCCCTCTGTGATACCAGTAAGCCGAAAACAGCAGATGATTTAGAGGCGTATATTCCTATGATGGACGGCAAGCCTATGCCGGAGGATAAGATTACGCTTCCGGATGGAAGCAATACGGCTTCTTATCTGGTGATGGCGTCTGTAGATATGGCGCATCCTGATACATTTGCAGATACGCAGGCATTGGTGGCGTCGGCAGATAAACTTTATGTTAGTCAGGAGAATATTTATCTGGCAGATACGCAGTATGCTTCTTACAACGAGGAGGGGGAACAGTCGGATAGTACGACCATCTATCGTTTCTCATACAAAGACGGACAAATGCGCAAGGAAGCGATGGGCAAGGTCAAAGGAACGCTTCGAGATGATATGGCGATGAATGAGTACCGCGGTCATCTGCGTATGGTTACTACGGTGCAGTCCCAGGTTATCACGAAAGTTATAGATGATATATCGGAGCAGTTTCTTGGGTATGATGAATCAAGTACTAAGATGACGAATAGTCTTTATGTCTTGGATTCTAATTTGAAAACGGTAGGCAAGATTGAGGACCTTGCGCCAGACGAGCGCATATATTCGGCAAGATTTATGGGAGATTCCGGTTACTTTGTCACATTTCGGGAGACAGACCCGTTGTTTTCCGTAGATTTGTCCGACCCTAAGGAGCCTAAGGTTTTGGGGGAATTGAAGATTAGTGGATTTTCCGAATATCTTCATTTCTATGAAGATAATCTACTCCTTGGAATTGGTATGGAAGCTGACGAGAAGACTGGAGCAACAGAATGCATGAAATTGTCCATGTTTGATATTTCAGATCCCAAAGATGTGAAAGAACAGTCGAAGCTGCTCTTATCAAACTTTGAGTATTCGGAAGCGCTTTATAACTATAAAGCAGTATTGATTGATACGAAAAAGAACCTGTTTGGTTTTTGTGCAGATGATTATTTTGCAGATGACAGCAAGACGGTATATATGCTTTTTACGTTTAAGGACGATGCGTTTGCTAAGGTTATGGAAATTGATTGCAGCGATTATGAGCGGTATGGTTATGAGGTCAGAGGGACTTATATAGGAGAAAGATTCTTCCTGTTTCTGGAGAGTGGACTAGTGGAAGAGTACAGTCTAACGGACGGCAGCAAAGTTGCTACGTTGGAACCGTGACGGCGCAGATAGGCGGAAGTTTCTCTGGGCGTTTACAGTTTTTATTCCCGCGAGCAATGCACCCACGGGGTAATTAAGAAAGTAGCCATGTTTATATGGGTATTTGACTATCATCTAAAAGGGCCTGGCGGCAGATTCTGCTGTCAGGTCCCTATTTTTCTCTTAATAGGAAACATCTTGTTACACTAAGGCGGAAAGTATATTTCCGATAAGAGAAAAACAATTATGTGCACTCGCACAAGAGGACTCAATAGAATGCTATTATAGTAATAAAATATAATAAAAGCTATTTAAATATACAATGTGTTATATCAGGACAGAGTAAATATTGACAAGACAGAAAGTGAATTATATAATGAAAATAATAGAGAAAATATTGCAAAACAGCTAGAGGACAGTGAGGAGATTATGAGTAAAAGAGAAAGAATAGCATTAAGTAGAAGAGAACTTGAGGTAATGAACGTGCTTTGGGCGGAGGGAAAGCCGCTGATAGCGTCGGAAATTCCGGAAAGGCAGCCGGAGTTAAGCCTTAATACGGTGCAGGGCGTATTGAAGAAGCTGCTTCAAAGAGGATTTATAGAAGTTGCCCAGATTGTCCAAAGCGGAACCGTTTTGTCGAGAAGTTATGCCCCGTTGATTACGCCGGAAGAATATGCTGTAAAATATGTAACATCTGAAATTTTTCCACTGGATAAGCTTGAATCAAAAATGCGGTACTTCAATACGTTGTTTGATAGCATAGGAGATGATGGGGAATTGCTGGAGGAATTAGAGAAGGTTATAAAGGAAAGAAAGCAGAAGTAAGAGGGGAGGGGCATTTATGACGGTAACGCCGCTATCTTTGTTGTCCAGCCTGGTGAGTAGCGTTTTGCTCACAGTTTTCGCGTGGGTGATTCTAAAATATGATTCAGCGTTGAAGATGGCAGGGAAGCAAATTGGCATTTTTCTTGCTCTTATTATTGCGCGAATACTGCTTCCTGTTGAGTTTAATTTCACGGTAACGCTTCGTAGCAGATATATTTTGACAAGGCTGCAAGATTTGATGCGTTTAGAGTTAGAAATTGGGGGAATTGAGATAACGGTAGGGCAGGCGCTGCTGGTTCTTTGGGTATTGGGAGCGGTATGCAAATTTGTTATTTATGTAGGGAGATATATTCACCTTTCTCGTGTGATTGGGAAATGTCCCGGCTATTTTAAATATGATGTGGAAGCGATGATTGCCCAGATAAACAGGGAATGTGGCAAGAAAGGAAGATTTCAGGTATTGCTTCTTCCCGGCATTCAAACGCCGGCTGTGTTTGGCTTGGCGTATCCCAAGATACTGATGCCGATGATCAATTATTCGGAAGAAGAGATGTATTATATTTTGAAACATGAGATGTTGCATTATTACCATCACGATATGCTGGTGAAAATACTATGCGAATTTATCGGTATTATTTATTGGTGGAACCCGGTCGTATTCCTGCTAAATCAGTTAATTGCAAGAGTGCTGGAAATAAGAGTGGATGCTATCCTGACATCGAGGTTTAGTGAGTGTGAGAAGACAAGCTATTTGGAGTGCATCGTCAAGTCGATGCGGGCGGGGAAACAGGAAAAGAAAGAACTTATGATTACATTTGCTGCACAGAAAGAGGAGGTAATGAAGCAGAGATTTCGTTGCATATGTGAGAACCATTGGCAGAGGAAAAGTTGGAAACACACTTTTTTGACGATATGTTCGTGCCTGCTGTTTTTGATGACGATTTCAGTTGTTATGGAGCCTGATTATGATGCTGATATTCCGGGAACCTTTGATTGCCCGACGCCAGAGAATGCTTATTTGGTCAGAAAAGAGGTTGGCTATTTGATTTATGTAGATGGTGAATTTGTGGGTGAAGCATTGGAAATTTCGGAACCGCTTGCAGATATTAAGATTTATCGTGGGGATCAAGCATTGCGGTATCAGTAAATCAAATGCCAATGACTTCTTTATGTCATAAATGAAGAACTTAGATAGGAGATAGCTTATGAGAAAAACGATTGCTCTAAAAACATTACTGCGCGCTCCGTTGAAAACACTGCTGACCTTTCTTTTGCTTGCAGCGTCATCCTTTGCGCTGTTTTCGCGCATTACGGATTACGCCGTCACCACGCGGGAGGCGGAGAATGCGAAGAGCCTCTACCACGCTGTTGCATCTTTGGACAATGAAGTGGCAGATATTTGGATTGAGACGAAGGCTGTTCAATCAGCGGACGGTTCTGTAATGACAGGTTATGGCATTGATTATGAAATGCAAGACAAGCCGTGGCCGACAGAGGAGGAACTGACAGAATTCACATCTCTGCCAGGCGTGACATTAGCTGATACGAGGTATCTGACAGCCGGAATGGTCGAAGATTGTAAACGTCTGTTGGGAAGCGGAGAGTTTTTGTTTGAAGGAACTTATCATGGATATATTGATGATAAAGATGTATCTGTCATGGAAGATCATGTGCGTTTAAAATTTGATGACATCAAAGTAGTTGCCGGTGATGAGGCGCTTGACATAGGCAAATCTATCATCATGGAAGATGTGCCTTTGGGGGATATGCACTATGCCAGGTCTTCTTGTACGCGTGCCTTTTACGACAGTCTGAAAATAGGGAGCCGTTGTCTTGTTTTTGCGAGCGTTAATGCCAAAGGAGGCGCAGAATCGGGTATTTGCTTTTTGGATTCGCTGGGACAGGATGCCCTGCGTGTCATAGATGGTTTGCCGGACAATTATTTGCAGATGGAATCATTTGCGCGTCAGAAGGGATGGGCAGAGGCAATCGACTATAACAATCATGTTTACGATATCGTGTATACCTCAGATATGCGTGCGATTCCCCGGTTTAATGACCAGAGGTTAGCAGTTACCAAAGGGCGCTCTCTAACGGTGAAAGATACAAACGTTTGTGTGGTAAGCGAAGACTTCTTGAGGGCATACAGCTTGTCTGTCGGCGACAGCCTTAGCCTACGGTTAGGAAATGCTCTTTGGCATGGAAGTACTAAGGTTATGGAAGGGAAGGAGCTGCCTGAATTTTTGGAGCCGGTGGAACTATCCATTGTTGGCGCATACGCTGGCGCAAATGCGGATTCTGCACATACATATTCACCGGAAACTATTTATGTGCCATCTGTCCTTTTGCCGGTAGAAGTTCCCAAAGACTATGAGGTAAAGCCGGATGAGTTTAGTGTTTTTGTGGAGGACGCGCATGATATAGAGGCGTTTCATGAGGCAGCCAGGCAGTTTGCGGATAAATTGGACCTGGAATTGGAATTTTCCGATAGGGGATGGCTGGATGTGAAGGATAGCCTTGGAATGGGGGCGCTGGCGTCTCTGTTGACTACGGTATTGTA
This sequence comes from uncultured Lachnospiraceae bacterium, assembly GCA_947565425.1. Classification (GTDB taxonomy): domain Bacteria; phylum Bacillota; class Clostridia; order Lachnospirales; family Lachnospiraceae; genus Petralouisia. Next base: position 80,748 of record CANOFW010000002.1, on the reverse strand, counting down.
TATTGCGGGGGCGGCTCTGGCTTTGTTTTTGGCGGTGTATCTTTATATCGGGCGCAATAAAAAGTCATACGCTATTATGCGTATGCTCGGTGTTCCCGGAAAGGAGGCGGGGAACTTTGTCTTATTGCCTTTTGTGCTGGTGTCGGCATTGGCGGTGTCCATTGGCGGTATAGCGGGATTGTTTTATGCGCAGAGAGCGGCAAATACGGCGCTTCTTCGTATGGCGGACAGCGCTCCTTTGGGATATGTTCCCAATACGGAACTTCCGATTCGTGTGATAATTTTTTGTCTGCTTTCCGAATTGTTATTTGTCTCATTAATTTGCTATTTCTTCCTGCGGAATATGAAAGCGGCGCCGCCGCTCGAATTATTGCAGGAAGGTGCGACATTTAAAAGGAAGGCAGAGGCTTTGCAAGAGCCCATAGATGTCCCGGAGGATTCTCATGTCCGGGTGGCGTTTCATATGGAAAAGATTTCTGCCGTCGGAGCATGGGCACCGCAGAGAAATTACGGTTCCGTCCGTCACGTGATTGCCTATATCTGGCGTCACATGCGGCGTGCCACTGGAAAAACAGCAGTTTCGCTGGTTCTGGCGGTTGTGCTTGCTTGCGGTATTGGAACATTTGTCTTGGCGAGGATTACGTATGAGGATGCTTTTTATCAACTTGGTGTAAAAGGCACGGCGTCTGATCTTATATTTAAATATGTTAGCGAACTGTCAAACTCTTCTTTGGCAAAAGATTTTTACTGTTATGACAGTTTTGGCGTGCGCGTCGAGGGGGTAGAGGATAACATTCCCATGACGGTTACCAGTGACCTTGTTCGGAATATGGGGGATGACTGTAGAATAAACTTTGCCGAAGGATATGCTCTTTCTGATTTTGCCGGAACCGCTCAGGTATGTTTGGTTGGGAGGGAGATTGCAAATAAGTTTGGGATTTCTCCCGGAGATGAGATTGGTATACTGTCAGACCTTTTATATTCCGCGCTAAAGGATCAGGGCGGGAAAGAGGCAGTATCGAAGGGATTTAAGACGTATAAGGTCATAGGTGTGGCTGAATCCACAGATGTAAATGTTAGAGGAAGTATTTTTACTGGGATAAGGAGCGATCTGACAAGACTATTTTCTATGGATTTCCCGGTAGAACACTGTGAATTTACCTTAGTTGATAACGATAGGCTTGACGAACTGGAGGGTCTGTTAGCTAGCATGCAGGGTGGCAGCGTCATGTATTCACAAAAGGCAGACTATCATATTGATTCTGGCGGGCTTGCAAATATTGAGCGCATCCGCGGCCTTTTGGAATCGTTGTTTCCGATTGCTGTGGCTGCCGCCGTGCTGATTGGTTTGTTCGGTCCACTGTTAGTTATCCTGCAATCGGCGATGGATGCGGCATTCCTGCGGATTCTTGGTGTAACGAAGAAACGCGCTCGTTGTATACTGGTATTTGAACAGGTCATCCTCAGTATTGCCGGGGTTGTGCTTGTAGCAACCGGGATTGCCTTGTATGATCCGGGACGGTTTACCAGGGGGGCAGAGACGTTTATTGCCTGCTATGGGTTGTACCTTTTGGGGATGTGTCTGCGGCGCTTCTGTGGCGGCGATACAAGTGACAAGAGGTAGGCTGCTCAAATTATTACAGGTGAAGGAGTAGGAAGATTTCTTTTGACAAAGTGGAAATTCTGTTCTATGATTGTTTGGTAACTTTTCAGATTCCTCAAGAACAAATATCTATTTTGAATGGGAGGCATATTTATGCTCTGGGACACACATATGCACACGCATTTTTCTGTTGACAGCGAAGCAGACACCGCGGAAATGATAGCGGCTTCCATGAATGCCGGTGTTGGCGGCATTTGTTTTACCGATCACTTAGACCTTGAAAAAACACAGACCACGCCTGACCTCTTTCCTCTCGATATCCCCGCATATTTCAAGGAAATGAAACATTTTCAGACGCAGTCGCAAGATAGATTTCCTATATATATCGGCGTAGAAATTGGTTTACAAACTTATTTGAAAGATTTGTTGCCGGAAATCATCCGCCAACATCCGTTTGACTTCGTCATCGGCTCTTCTCACTGGATAAATGGGGAGGACCCTTACTATCCAGAATATTTTGTGGGCAAAATCGAGGACGAAGCTTACCGGGAGTACTTTGAATCCATTTTGGAAAACCTTGCCGCCTTTGATTGTTTTGATGTTTACGGACACCTTGATTATATTGTGCGCTACGGTCCAAACACCAACCGCTATTACACTTACGAAAAATTTGCGGATGTGATTGATGAAATTCTACGAATACTCATTGAACGGGGAAAAGGCATTGAAATCAATACGGGAGGCTTTAAATACGGCCTTGGGCACCCCAATCCGACAGAAGCAATCCTCAAACGTTACCGGGAAATGGGCGGTGAAATTATTACAATAGGAGCGGACGCCCACAAGCCGGAGCATGTGGCATACGATTTCGGAAAGGTAACCACTATTTTAAAAGACGCCGGCTTTCAGTATTTTACAGTATTCCGCGAGCGTAAACCTGTATTTTACCCTCTATAAGCCGGTCGTTGGAAAGCAGAAAATTTACGACAATGGTTGCAAATTTTTTCTTGCATTTTCTTGCGGATATGTTATAATGAACTTGATTCACGCAGATATGGTTCATCGGTAGAACACCAGCTTCCCAAGCTGGAAAGGCGGGTTCGACTCCCGTTATCTGCTGCTATGAAACCGCCTAGAAATAGGCGGTTTGAGACTGTAGACAAACTGGTGCTAGGCTATCTTGCCAAGCACCAGTTTTCTCTGTGCTACAACGGAAAGCATGCCGGGCGCTCTCTTGCCACCGCGTATCGTTACTTTAGACTTATTCTGCTGGCTCAGGGAATACTTATTAGAAGTATTAAAATATTTTGAATAATTCGTTTTCCCTATCTGAAATGTCTTGCAAGGATTTTCCCAATACTTAACCTGTACGGAAATCGTGTATGTCTTTTTTTTGTATTGAAACGTTACTTTTGTTTTCCCCGCTTTTTTGGGCGTAATGTAAAATGTATTGTCACCGTAACCGTCCGCATTCTCCACGGTAACTATTTTTTTATTGGAGCTTCTTATTTTTTAATTTCATGAAGAGTTTACAGCGACAGGTGAACAGTATTTGCCTGCTTAACTAAGTGACATGGCGGAACTGTTGCTAAAACTTTAACAAAGTTGAAAAAGCCCCTTGAATTTTTGCCTGAAATTAGTTAGAATATAGACAAGTTGGGTAATATATCCAAGGAAATACTAAATTCATTCAAAATTAGGAGGAATTATCATGTCAGTAAGAGTAGCAATTAATGGTTTTGGACGTATCGGCCGTTTAGCATTCAGACAGATGTTTGGTGCAGAGGGATACGAAGTAGTAGCAATCAACGATTTAACAAGCCCGAAAATGTTAGCACATCTGTTGAAGTATGATTCATCTCAGGGTAAGTATGAATTAGCAGATAAGGTAACAGCAGGTGAAGATTCCATTACAGTTGATGGAAAAGAAATCAAAATCTACGCTTTCCCAGATGCAAATAACTGCCCATGGGGAGATTTGAAGGTTGACGTTGTTCTGGAGTGCTCCGGATTCTACACCTCCAAGGATAAAGCACAGGCTCACATCAACGCTGGTGCTCGTAAAGTTGTTATCTCTGCTCCGGCAGGCAACGACCTTCCTACTATTGTTTTCAATACAAACCACGATACATTGAAAGCTGATGATACTATCATTTCCGCAGCTTCCTGTACAACAAACTGCCTGGCTCCTATGGCTGATGCTCTGAACAAATATGCAGCAATCCAGTCTGGTATCATGTGCACCATCCATGCATACACAGGCGATCAGATGACATTAGACGGACCGCAGAGAAAAGGCGATCTGAGAAGATCTCGTGCAGCAGCAGTTAATATCGTTCCAAACAGCACAGGTGCAGCAAAAGCAATCGGCTTGGTTATTCCTGAATTGAACGGCAAGTTAATCGGTTCTGCACAGCGTGTACCGACCCCGACAGGTTCTACTACGATCTTAACAGCAGTTGTTAAGGGCAATGATGTAACTGTTGACGGAATCAACGCAGCTATGAAAGCAGCAGCTAACGAGTCCTTCGGTTATAATGAGGATGAGATCGTTTCTTCCGATATCGTAGGCATGAGATTTGGTTCTCTGTTCGATGCAACTCAGACCATGGTTTCCAAGGTTTCTGATGACTTATATGAAGTACAGGTTGTTTCTTGGTATGACAACGAGAACAGCTACACCAGCCAGATGGTTCGTACAATTAAGTATTTCAGCGAGTTAGCATAGGCATTGAGGCATCGAACACTTAGCGAGGCATTGAACACTTAACGAAGGCAAGCCTTTGGCGCAGCCTGAGGTTAGTGTGATAGCCGTTCCCGAGACTTAACGGCAGTGAACCGCAGGTGACACTGGCGTGCTAGTCGAGCGGAACTACCTTATTCTATTATATTGATAAGGATAATAAACTGCACGGTAGACTACCTTTGGAGGCGACAGGCTGCCAGAAGTGCAGATAAGACTCAGAAAGGGTCCGGTCTTTTTTGGACCGGGCCCTATTTTAGTCTATGGGAGAGACCTTGTTACGTTGAAGTGTGAAAGTATCTTTCTATAAAATAAAAATACTATGTGTATGGCGTTTCTTTGATAATACTAACAAATTTTTTAGGAGGAAATAAAGATGGCTTTGAATAAAGTTTCAGTGGATGATATTAATGTAAGCGGAAAACGCGTACTTTGCAGATGCGATTTCAATGTACCTTTAAAAGAAGGTAAGATTACAGACGAGAACCGTTTGGTTGCAGCGCTGCCTACCATTAAGAAATTGATTGCAGACGGCGGCAAAGTAATTCTCTGTTCTCATCTTGGCAAGCCTAAGGGAGAGCCTAAGCCGGAATTGTCTCTTGCTCCTGTGGCAGCAAGATTGACAGAACTGTTAGGACAGGAAGTAAAATTTGCGGCTGATCCGGAAGTAGTAGGACCGAATGCAAAGGCAGCAGTAGAGGCTATGAAAGACGGCGAGGTTATCTTGCTTGAGAATACACGTTACAGAGTAGAAGAGACCAAGAATGGAGAGGCTTTCTCCAAGGATTTAGCTTCCCTTTGTGACATTTTTGTAAATGATGCATTCGGAACAGCCCACAGAGCACATTGTTCTAACGTTGGTGTTTCTGAATTGGTTGACACAGCAGCTGTAGGTTACCTGATGCAGAAAGAGATTGATTTCCTGGGTAATGCAGTGGAGAACCCGGTAAGGCCATTCGTAGCAATCTTAGGCGGAGCAAAAGTTGCAGATAAGCTGAATGTAATTTCTAACTTACTGGAGAAATGTGACACCCTGATTATCGGCGGTGGTATGGCTTATACATTCTTAAAAGCACAGGGAAATGAGATTGGAAAGTCTTTGGTAGATGACAGCAAGCTTGACTATTGTAAGGAAATGATTGCGAAGGCTGAGAAGCTTGGCAAGAAATTATTATTGCCGGTTGACTCTGCAACGATCACAGATTTCCCGAATCCGATTGACGCACCGGTTGAGGTAGAAGTTTATGATTCTGACAAAATGCCGGCAGACCGTGAGGGATGCGATATCGGACCGAAGACGGCAGAGTTGTTTGCAGACGCTGTAAAATCTGCAAAGACAGTAGTATGGAACGGACCGATGGGTGTATTTGAGAACCCAACACTTGCAGCAGGAACGATTGCAGTTGCCAAAGCATTGGCAGAGACAGACGCTACCACGATTATCGGCGGTGGAGATTCCGCAGCAGCAGTAAATCAGTTAGGATTTGGCGATAAGATGAGCCACATTTCTACAGGCGGCGGAGCTTCTCTGGAATTCTTAGAGGGTAAAGAGCTTCCGGGAGTAGCGGCAGCAACCAATAAATAGACCGAAAGCAACTAGCGATTGGCAAGCCGAAGGCGCAGACAGAGCGTGTTGCGAGGTCGTTCTGTGAGATTAGCGAAAGCGAGCCAGAGGCGAAGATTGAGGTTAGCGAACAGAACTTCCTTATAGAAATAACTAGCGATTGGCAAGTAAATTATAAATATAAGAAAAAGAGGATAAGAACATGGCAAGAAAGAAAATTATTGCAGGAAACTGGAAAATGAATAAGACGCCGAGCGAGGCAGTAGCTTTGGTAGACGAATTAAAGCCCTTAGTTGCCAATGATGAGGTTGACGTAGTATTCTGTGTACCGGCAATCGACATCATTCCGGCAATGGAAGCTGCAAAGGGCTCTAACATCAATATTGGTGCAGAGAATATGTATTACGAAGAGAGCGGCGCATACACAGGAGAAATTGCTCCCAATATGCTGACTGACGCTGGTGTCAAATATGTCATTATCGGACATTCTGAGAGAAGAGAATATTTTGCAGAGACCGATGAGACTGTAAATAAGAAAGTGCTCAAGGCATTTGAGCATGGTATTACACCAATTATCTGCTGTGGAGAGACTTTGACACAGAGAAAACAGGGTATTTATATTGACTGGATTCGCATGCAAATTAAGATTGCATTCCAAAATGTGACCGCAGATCAGGCCAAGACAGCAGTCATTGCATATGAGCCAATCTGGGCAATCGGAACCGGTGAGACAGCAACTTCCGATCAGGCAGAAGAAGTTTGTGCGGCAATCCGTGCCTGCATCAAAGAGGTTTATGATGAGGCTACCGCAGAATCTATCCGTATTCAGTACGGCGGTTCTGTGAATGCTGGCAATGCAGCAGAGCTTTTCTCTAAACCGGACATTGACGGCGGACTTGTTGGCGGGGCTTCCCTCAAGGCTGATTTTGGCAAAATTGTTTGCTATAAATAATTAGTTGTATGATAAAAAGTTATTTAACATAATAATAGATTTGTTTACAGTATGACTATCACCGAACCTCACTTCTAGTTATGGAATGTACATAACGGAAGTGGGGTTTTGCGTTTTGTAGGAAAGAGGGTGATGAGAAGAGGGAAAACGGAAAAAATCTCAAATAACAAATAAAAAGATAAGCAAGAATGTATATAAATATTGACAAAAGAGAATTATTCACAATATAATAAATTCATTATAATGAAAAAGAAAGAGAGCAGAAAAATGTTTTTAGGCTTTTCAGTAAGTAATTATCTATCTTTTAAAACGCCACAGACGATTTCTATGATGGCATCTAAAGTAGTCAGGCACAAAGAACACATCCTAAATGGTAATGGCAAAAGAATTTTAAAAACAGGGCTTATTTATGGCGCCAATGCGGGTGGGAAGAGTAATTTAATCAGAGCAATTGACTTTTCAAGTGATATTATATTGGATGGTCTGGATTCTGTAGATTTAAATAAAAAATATTTTCGTATTTGCACCGATGGGTACAAAAACCCGGCGGTTTTTGAGTATCGCCTGATTACCCAGTCGGGGAAAGAGTATTCTTATGGGATTGCCATATCTTATGTAGAAAAAAAGATAATTTCAGAATGGCTGATTCGTATAGAGAAGAGTGGCGCTGAGACCTATATTTTTAATAGGAATATTGACGAACAAGGCGTGCCTTATACAGAGACTGAAATAAAAATAAAGAATATCGAAGAAGAAACAAGATGGAAATTTTATTTGGAGGATTTTAGTGGAAATATTTCTGATGCCCTGAAGAAAAAAAGTATTTTGAGTGATGTTGCGGAAAGAAGTAATGGAAAACAGGGTATTTTCTCAGAAATTTTTGATGTGTTTCTTTGGTTTCAAAGTATGATCATAATATTTCCTACCAGCCAATACAGTAGGTTAAATCAGATGGTGGAAGACGAGGCTATCAGGGAATTATTTTCGCATCTATTAAAATATTTTGATACGGGAATTGAGGCTGTGGAATCAAAGTTAGGCTATGTAGAGTTTGATAAAATTTTTGATGGTATTCCGAGGGAAGAGGCAGAAAAGCTAAAAATCAGGGTTTCTAATGAAATTCAAGAAGAGCCTGTAATGTTCAAAGTGAATAACCAAATGTATCTGTTACGAAAAGATATGGAGGGGAATATTGTTACAACGAAAATGGTGCAAAATCATGGTAATAATCAGGAGCTTTTTGATTATCAGGAGGAATCTGATGGAACCCAAAGGCTGTTTGACCTTATACCTCTATTTTATGAGCACAATGGAAATGCAGTAATTTTTATTGATGAGATTGACCGGAGCCTTCACACGAACCTTATCCGAAGATTTTTGGAATTGTTTTATGAATTGACAGAAGGAGATACCAGCCAGATCATTGCTACGACACATGATTCCAATTTGCTGGATTTAGAATTGGTCAGGCAGGATGAAATCTGGTTTGTAAAAAGGATGGAGGACCATAGTTCTAAAATATACTCGTTAAACCGTTTCAAAGAACGTTATGATAAAGTAATTAATAAAGAATATTTGTTGGGGCGTTACGATGCTATACCTGTATTTGATGATGAAATTTTGGAGGACATAAATGCATAATCAATTTAGATTAATGTCAACAGCATATGAACGAGAAGAAGAGGATGTGAGGGTTCTTGTAGAAAAAAGGATTTTTCTATCAGTAGAAGGAAATGAAACGGAGAAAGAATATTTTGACGGCGTGTCAAAAAATAGAGTTAAAATAGGCATCAATGGTAAAATTGACGTTGAAGTTTTGGGCAGAGGGAGAAAAGATACGAACAGTGCGCCGCAACAAGTAGTTGAATTGCTGGAGGAGTATATCAGGCTTAGGGAACAAAATGAAGACGACTTCTTAGAGGATATATCAAATCAATTTAGAGAGACGTATTCTGTAGAGTTCATAAAACAATATATGGAGAATCCTCAAAATATACCAAGAAGACAGAGAAATGCGTTTGTTACAGAATTACGAAAGATTGGATTTGACATTAACTATCGGAAATATCTGAAAAAATACAACCGTGAATTGGACGAATTTGCTGTATTGATTGACAGAGATAAGCTTACACATTCAGAAGCCAATATGTATGAATGCATTAATCATTGTAAAGAAAAGGGGTATAAGTGTTATATTGCGAATCCATGTTTTGAGTTTTGGCTTCTCATGCATTTAGCTGATATAGAGGAAGAGTTTGGGAAACAGTTGGATGAAATTAAAGAAAACAGGGTGATGTCAAAACAGCATACGTTTGTGAGTAAAGAGGTCTCTGACAGGGCGCATCATGGCAAAAGTAATATAAGTTTTGCCAGAAAATATATGCCTTTTATAGATAAGGCCATCGAGCAGGCAAAAAAATTCCCCGGGGATGAAAATGAACTTGTAGACCATATAGGATGCAATTTGTGGAAACTCATGGAAGATTTAAAAATGTATTCCCGCCCCTCTATTTCTTGCGAAACTCCCTAGGAGTACACTGGTACTTTCGCTTAAATACCCGGTTAAAATAAGAGAGATTCTCAAATCCTGTCTCAGAAGCAATATTGACTACCGTGTCGGAAGATGAGCCCAAAAGCCGCGCGGCCATAGTGATACGGTAATCGTTTAAATAGTCTGTAAAAGATACCCCAATACTAGCTTTAAAAAATTTCATAAAATGTGACTGGCTAAAACCACAGATTCTGGCGGCGTCTGCAATAGAAATTTTTTCCCGATAGTTGGTCTCTACATATTTGAGAAGCCCTTTTAGGCGGTCGAGGGATTTGTGATTTCCGTGGGATGCTGCGCTGTGAAAGGACTTAGATAACTCATAGAAAAAAGAAAACAGTTGTCCCTTGATAGCGAGTTGATATCCATAAGGAAAATCCCGACAAATACTGTCTATGGTGTTGAGGCAGTCGGACAAAGCGGGGTACAGGGGAGAGTTTCTTGTATATAAGGTGTCTGGGAGAGATTTTCCATGTTTTAAAGGTTGAAAAAACTCTTCCGTGCAGATATCTTCCTGGGGAGCCATCAGCATAGAGAGCTTGAAAATAATATTTTCATATTCCATGGAATAATCAGATTGCTGCTCTATAGAATGCAGTTGTCCTGGTGGCACGACAATAATATCTCCTTCCGAAACTTGATAGGGAGATAGATCCACATTGATGATGCCGCGTCCTTTTTTGATATAAATTATTTCCATAGCATTGTGCCAATGCGTGGGCACAATTGTAAAATCAGTGGGAATGCTGCACAGATAAATATCAAAAGGGAAATTGTCGTGCCCATGAGGTTTTGTCTCCTGGGAGCATTCGTATTCGTGTATGTTCATGAGTCCTCCTTAGGTCATATGATAGTATTGTACTACTTTTTGCTATCATATTGCAAGAAAATTATGGCAATAAGCTATATACTAATAAATATCAGAAATGAGGGAAGGCTAATAACTATGGCATAGTATACTTCCCGGCGAATTGTTTTAGGAGAATGGAGGAAAAAATGAGCTTGAATGTAAGGGAATTACTAGAAAAGAAATGCTGCAATAATATTGCAGCCTGTACGGATGAACAGCTCTATTATGGGCTGCTGGGAATTGTTAAGGATTTGGCGAAAGAGAAGGAGAGCGATAAGGGCAAGAAGAAAATCTATTATATTTCTGCGGAATTTTTGATTGGCAAATTGCTGTCCAATAATTTGATTAATCTGGGAATTTACGACGAAGTGGCAAAGATGTTGGCACAGTACGGCAAAGATATTAATTTGATTGAGCAGGTAGAGCCGGAGCCGTCATTGGGAAATGGCGGCCTGGGGCGTTTGGCGGCATGTTTTCTGGATTCTATGGCGACGCTTGGCCTAAATGGGGATGGAATTGGTCTCAACTATCATTTTGGACTGTTTTTGCAGACGTTTGAGAACCATTTACAGAAAGAAAATAAGAATCCCTGGATCGAGAAAGAGAGCTGGCTGACGAAGACAGACGTGACATACCCTATTCAGTTTGGCGGTTTCACGGTGCAGTCTAGGATGTACGATTTGGACGTGACGGGATTTGATAATCGTACGAACAAACTACACTTGTTCGATATTGAGAGCGTAGATGAGAGTTTAGTGCAAAGCGGTATTGATTTTAATAAAGAGGATATTTGTAAGAATCTTACGCTCTTTTTATACCCGGATGATTCTGATGATGCGGGACGTTTGCTGCGTGTGTACCAGCAGTATTTCATGGTGAGCAATGCGGCGCGTTTGATTTTAGAAGAGTGTGAACAGAAGGGCTCTACACTCTATGATTTGCCGGATTATGCGGCAATTCAGATCAATGATACCCATCCCAGCATGGTGATTCCGGAATTGATTCGCCTGCTGATGGAAAGAGGAATCCGCATGGAAAAGGCAATTGATATTGTGTCTAAGACTTGTGCGTATACGAACCACACGATTCTTGCTGAGGCGTTAGAGAAATGGCCGATGGACTACCTCAATAAAGTAGTTCCCCAGATCATGCCGATTATCCGAGAACTGGATACGATTGTCAAAGAGAAATTTGATGATAAATCAGTTGCCATCATTGATGATGCAGACCGTGTGCATATGGCGCATATGGATATTCATTATGGTTATAGTGTCAACGGCGTGGCATATCTTCATACGGAAATTTTAAAGAAAAATGAGTTAAATAATTTTTATAAAATATATCCTGAAAAATTCAATAATAAGACGAATGGCATCACTTTCCGCCGTTGGCTGATGCACTGTAACAAAGGTCTTAGTCACTATTTGGATGAAGTAATCGGAACTGGCTGGCATAAGGATGCGGACGAACTGGAAAAACTGTTGAAATTTGCGGACGATGATAAAGTGTTAAATAAATTGTTAGAGATTAAAAAGGAAAATAAACGTGCCCTTGCTGCATATCTCAAGGCTACCCAGGGCGTAGAGATTGATGAAAATTCCATCTTTGATATTCAGATTAAGCGTCTTCATGAATATAAACGTCAGCAGATGAATGCGTTGTATGTGATCCATAAGTATTTAGAGATTAAGAAGGGCAAAAAGGTTACTACGCCTATCACAGTAATTTTTGGCGCGAAAGCAGCTCCTGCATACGTGATTGCCAAAGACATCATCCATCTGATTCTCTGCTTGCAGGAGATTATTAACAAAGATCCTGAGGTTAGCCCATATCTGAAAGTAGTTATGGTGGAAAACTACAATGTAACGAAAGCGGAGAAGCTGATACCTGCATGTGATATTTCAGAACAGATTTCCTTGGCAAGCAAAGAGGCGTCTGGAACTGGAAATATGAAGTTTATGCTCAACGGCGCGGTGACGTTAGGAACGATGGACGGCGCAAATGTAGAAATTGCCGACCTCGTGGGAGAGGACAATATCTATATTTTCGGCGAGAGTTCTGATACAGTAATTGAGCATTATGAGAAAGCGGACTATGTCTCCAAAGAATACTATGAGAAAGACGAAGATATCAAGGAAGCAGTTGACTTTATCATTAGCGATGAGATGCTTAAAGTTGGGCAGAAGGAAAATCTAGAACGTCTTTATAAGGAACTTTTGAACAAAGACTGGTTTATGACGCTGTTGGATTACAAGGATTATGCGGCTAAGAAAGAGGAAATCTATAAGGATTATGAAAACCGTAGCGCCTGGGCAAAGAAAATGCTCGTTAATACAGCGAAGGCGGGATTCTTCTCTTCCGACAGAACAATTGCAGAGTATGATAAAGATATTTGGAAACTATAAAGGAAACAGAGATAAATGATAAGGAGGCTCCATGCGAGCCTCCTCCCTTTTTGATCTAGAAATCATTTGCAATTTCTCTGAAATTACACACAAAATAAACTTGTATTTTTATTTTGCAATCATTGTTATTTTTCTTCGTCTTTATCCTCAGGCAGACGGAGGAATAATTTGTTGATGCGGTTTTTATCTGTGTCTTCTACGCGCAGAAAAACATCTTCCGGTGTGACGATGGATTCTCCAGTTTCGGGAAGGTGGTCTAATAATTCAATCATGTAACCGCCTACTGTATCGTAATCCTCAGAGGATAGTGATAAGTTCAGTAAATTGCATAAGTCCTCTAAGTTCATCGTACCTTGTACCAGATATTCTCGTTCACCTAATTTCTGGATAGGGTCTTCCTCGTCCATATCGTATTCGTCGCGAATTTCACCGACAATTTCCTCTAAGATATCTTCCAGTGTAATCAGGCCGGCGGTGGCGCCGTATTCATCTAAAACGATAGCAATATTGAAAGAAGATTTCTTCATCTCGATAAGCAAGTCAATGGTTTTCTTATGCTCATAAGTGTAATAAGGTTTACGTAAAATATCGCGCACGGAAAAGTTATCTCGGCTTGCCTCATAGAGAAGCAGGTCTTTCATATTGACTGTGCCGACGACGTTGTCGGTGGAGTTTTCATAAATTGGCAGACGGGTAAATTTGTCTGTGCGGAATATTTCTATGAGCTCATCATAGCTGCTATGGATATCCGCAAATGTCATGTCAATTCTGGGAACCATGATTTCCTTTGCCTGGGAGTCGCCAAAATCAAATACATTATTAATCATTTCATGTTCTTCGTGCTCGATGACGCCCTCTTTATGGCCAACATCTACAATCGTTCGCAGTTCTGCTTCTGTGAGGGCATTTTGTCCATCGGCTACGTTGACCCGCAGCAATACTAAAAAGCCCATGGATAATTTATTGATAATGAAAATTGCGGGAGTGAGAATCTTCATCAGCAGCAGAATAACGCCGGAATAAGTAAGGGCGATCTTATCAGCATGAATGGTGGCAAGCGTCTTAGGAGAAATCTCACCGAAAATTAAAACAAGAACGGTGAGAGCTCCGGTAGCAATTCCGGCTCCGGCATTGCCGAAAATCTGGATTGCCAATGCAGTTGCCAGGGAAGACGCCGACAGGTTTACGACATTGTTGCCAATCAGGATGGCGCTGAGCATTTTGTTAGGGTTGCTGGTGACTTCCAGTACACGCTTGGCACGCTTGTCGCCTTCGCTGGCAAGGTTGCCAATGCGGATTCTGTTGAATGTTGTCAGAGATGTCTCCGCAGAAGAGAAAAATGCAGATAAAATCAATAAGATAATAATAAATAATAGTTGAATGGCTTCGCCTGAGTCCAAGTATATCGCTCCTTTCGGTCAGCATTAATATTTATAAATCTCTGGCGGTGTAATACCACCAGGCCACAGATATGCCGCAATGCTGTGCTCTGAGGCTGTTATAAATAATATATAGGAAGAAGAGAATTTTTGCAAGGAATAGTTTCAAAGTGGGAAGAATAGAATGTATCAATGGACATTCTGTCATAGACTATCAAAAGGGAGGAAGAGGAGATGGAGAGGAATCATCCAAGAAAAAAACAAGTTCAGGCGCAGGGAGAAAAGAAATTGCGGGTATCACCACTGACAATTCTTAAAATTTTGCTTGCCATGTACCTGGTGACAGGCGTGCTACTTTTGGCGTTGTCAGCAATGCTCTATAAAATGCAGCTTAGCGAGACGGTAGTGTCAGTGGGCATTGTAGTAATCTATGTGCTTTCCGGTTTTTTGGGAGGCTTTTTGAGTGGGAAGGTAATGAAGACACGGCGGTTTTTCTGGGGAATGGTTATGGGCGGAGCCTATTTCCTGATTTTGGTCCTAGGCTCCATCCTATTTCAAAAGGGAATCAATATGGAATTATCCCGATTTTTTACAACCTTGATTCTCTGTACGGCATCCGGCATGATTGGAGGTATGGTTAGCTGACTCCTTACCCAAATGTTTAGCAGGACATGGTTCGCTGACTCCTTACTCAAATGTTCAGCAGGACATAGTTCGCTGAATGTTACCGCTGTACCCGCCCGGAGGCGTCGCCGCCAGCAAGTTTTTGCACTTCGTCCATCGAGACAAGATTGAAATCTCCTTCTATGGAGTGTTTGAGGCAGGAGGCTGCCACGGCAAACTCAATGGTTTTTTGCGCATCATAACCCATCAGTGTTGCAGCAATGAGACCGCCGCCAAAACTGTCTCCGCCGCCGACGCGGTCTACGATATGCATATGATATTTTTTGCTGAAATAACAGTCCGTGCCGTCGTAAAGCATGGCGGACCAGTCATTGTCATTTGCGGAAATGGATTCCCGCAGGGTAATAGCAACTTTGGTGAAGTCGAAACGCTCTTTTAACTGTCTCGCCACATCCTTGTAGCCTTCATGGTTGAGCGTTCCGGCGGTAATATTTGTATTGGAAGATTTAATACCGAAAACATCGGCTGCATCTTCTTCGTTGGCAATGCACACATCTACATATTGGCAGAGCTTTCCCATTACTTGTCCGGCCTTCTCTCTGCTCCACAATTTTCCTCTGTAATTCAGATCACAGGAGACGGTGAGCCCGGCTTCCTTCGCTGCTTGACACGCGGCAAGGCACAGGTCGGCAAGTGTGTCGTTAAGGGCTGGAGTGATGCCGGTGAAATGAAACCAGTCTGCGCCGGCAAAAATTTCTTTCCAACAGAAATCTTCTGCCGAGGCAGTATAGAGCGCAGAGCCGGCGCGGTCGTAGATTACTTTGGAAGGGCGTTGGGAAGCTCCTTTTTCCAAATAATAAATGCCTACACGGTCGCCGCCTCTGGCAATGTAGGAAGTGTCCACACCGTATTTTCTAAGAGCATTTACGCCTGCTTGTCCAAGTTCATGGGAGGGCAGGCGCGAGACGAATACGGCGTGAAAGCCGTAATTTGCCAGGGAGACGCAGACGTTTGCCTCGCCGCCGCCGAAAGTGGCTCCCAGGGTATCTGCCTGCACAAAACGCTGATAGCCCTCCGGTGCAAGCCTTAGCATCAGCTCGCCGAAAGTAACTACTTTTTTTGCTGTCATAGTAATTCTCCTTTTCTTATATCCCACTTTTAGTTGCGAATGGTTCTCAGCGCGTCTTCAGTTAGCCGCTTTACTTCCTCAAAATTTTGTAATTTGAGCAGTTCGTCCTTTACCATCCAAGTGCCGCCGCAGGCAGCAACTTTTTCAAAAGCAAGGTATGTGTGAAGGTTTTCTGGTGTGATGCCGCCAGTCGGCATGAAGCGCATCTGTGGATAGGGGGCGGACAGCGCTTTTATCATTTCCAATCCTCCCGATGCCTCTGCCGGGAAAAATTTTACAAAAGTTAGTCCGAAAGAGAGAGCAGCTTCTATGTCGCTGGGATTGTTGACGCCTGGAATAATGGGGTATTTCTTTTTGATACAATGTTTGACTACCGTGGGGTTAAATCCAGGGCTGACAATGAATTTTGCACCTGCTTTTATTGCTTGATCAGCATGTGCGGTGGTCAGGACCGTTCCGGCGCCGATGAGCATATCCGGGAATTCCTCGGACATGATTTGGATGCAGTCTAAAGCTGCTTCTGTACGGAAGGTAATTTCCGCACAAGGTAGTCCGCCGTCGCAGAGCGCCTTTGCAAGTGGCTTGGCGTCGGCAATATTGCGAAGGACGACCACGGGTATAATACGTTTCTTTTCTAATTGTTCAATAATGTTATCCATAATGACCTCCTTACATACCGCCGACGGTATTTGGCACGGCTTCCCTTGCTTCTGCCAGCAGTACCGGCGGGGTGACCCATACCAGATTGCTTTCACCGGAGGAATCTTCCCCATGATTTTCAGGGTCGCCAATGGGCATATCTCCATAGCGGTTTGTCCCGGAAGGTTCGTCTGCGCGGCCAGGTAAATCAATTTCCGGGATATTACCATCGTCGTAGGTGTTTCCTGGATAATTGCCAGTGTTTTTATCAGTCATAGTAATTCTCCTTTCACTTTTCCGCTAGTATGTGCAAAAAAAAGAGAAAAATTCTTTTGTTGTTTTCGTAATTGGAAAGTATTATAATTGTCTCGAAGGATAAAATAGTGGATAAAATGGAAAGGAGTAACAGAATGAGGGATGAAAATAAATATGCCCTGCTGATTGATGCAGAAAATGTATCTTCTAAGTACATTGGCATAGTGACGAAGGAGGCGCAGTCTCTTGGCAATATCACAATCCGCAGGATTTATGGGGACTGGACTGCTACTGCTAAGAATTCCTGGAAAGATTCCCTGTTAGAGAATTCTTTGTCGCCGATTCAACAGTACAGCTATACGGTAGGGAAGAATTCTTCTGATTCTGCAATGATTATAGATGCCATGGATATTCTCTATACGAATGATGTGGATGGATTTATAATCGTCTCTTCCGACAGTGATTTTACCAAGCTTGCTATGCGTCTGAGAGAATCCGGCAAGCGTGTCATTGGTATGGGTGAAAGCAAGACGCCGACGCCTTTTGTACGTGCATGCGAGCAGTTTAAAACGCTTGATGTGCTTTACAAAAATCATCATCCGGTACAGAAAAATAATATCGCGGAGCGGATGAGAAGACAGGAAATCAAATGTGTACC
Source organism: uncultured Lachnospiraceae bacterium (assembly GCA_947565425.1). Classification (GTDB taxonomy): domain Bacteria; phylum Bacillota; class Clostridia; order Lachnospirales; family Lachnospiraceae; genus Petralouisia. The sequence goes on along the minus strand of CANOFW010000002.1, from coordinate 63,399 downwards.
GGCAGAGAGAGCGCTTCCGTCAAGGGAGGCGCAAGCAAAAGACGCACAGCCGATTACAAATTTACGAGCGATCAAGGAGACCGTGATTTCCTTGTTAGATGAGAATTCAGATGAAGATGGCTGGATGTACCTGTCGGAATTAGGGAATATCATCCAGAGAATGTATTCAGACTTTGATTGTCGGAATTATGGATTTGCGAAATTCGGAAAGTTAATAGAATCATTTCCGGAGTTGCAAACCAGAAAAGATGATTCCAGCAATGGAATCACCAAAATTGTACTGGTGCGCAAGCGGGAAGATTGAGAGGAATTAGATTTCCGGGCGTTGTGTGCGTACAAGTCGCCAAATGGTATCGTGCATCCAGTCTATGGTTTCCGTTAGTTTTTTGTTCTCTTCTAGTAAGAGAACATTTTCCATCCTTAGTCTTTCCAGTGAATCTGACGTACTATTTGTTGATGTTTGATTGACCTCCATTTATGCACCTCGATATCATTAATGACATTACAGTCTGCGCGCGTTTCTACACATATAATATCTACAAATATTATATCAAAATCCCTTGAAAATAGGTGCTAAGATAATGGAAAGAATCGTGGCAAAATGCCGGGAATTTATGTAGAATGCCGCTGTCTGCCGTCGAAGGAAATCAAAAACAGCTTGTGTAAGAAAAATAGTTATATTATACTGTAAACGTAATCGTTTCATAGCAAAAAAGGAGCCATAAATGAAAAAATATGATTATTTAATTGTTGGTGCGGGGCTGTTTGGCGCAGTGTTTGCCCAGGAAGCGAAAAAAGCTGGCAAACATTGTCTTGTCATAGACAAACGCAGCCATATTGCCGGAAATATTTACACAAGAGAGACAGAGGGAATTCAGGTCCATGAGTATGGGGCACATATTTTTCACACATCAAATAAAGAAGTTTGGCAGTATGTCAATCAGTTTGCGGAGTTTAACCGCTATACCAATTCCCCGGTTGCTAATTACAAGGGTGAAATTTATAATATGCCATTTAATATGAACACCTTCCATAAGCTGTGGGGCGTTGTCACACCTAAGGAGGCATGGGAGAAGATTGAGCAGCAAAAGCGTGAGTATGCTGTAGAATGCCCGAAGAATTTAGAGGAACAGGCCATCAATCTAGTAGGGCCGGATGTGTATTCGCGGCTGGTGAAAGGGTATACGGAGAAACAGTGGGGGAAACGTGCAGATGAACTTCCAGCATTTATTATCAAACGCTTGCCGGTTCGATTCACTTATGACAATAATTATTTTGATGACGCTTACCAGGGAATTCCTATCGGCGGCTATACCAGAATGGTGGAAAAGATGTTAGAGGGAACCGAGGTGCGCCTCGAGGAGAATTTTCTAAATAAGAAGCAGGAGTATATAGATTTGGCAGAAACAATCGTCTATACGGGCATGATTGACGAATATTTTGACTACTGTTTTGGGGAGTTGGAATATCGTTCCCTGCGCTTTGAAACAGAAGTGCTGGACGAAGAGAATTACCAGGGAAATGCGGTGGTGAATTATACAGAATATGAGGTTCCCTACACGCGTATCATAGAGCATAAGCATTTTGAGTACGGGACGCAGCCTAAGACTGTGATAACCCGTGAATATCCTAGGAACTGGAAAAAGGGCGACGAGCCATACTATCCTATGAATGATGAGCGAAACGCTGCACTTTATGAGAAATACAAAGAGTTGGCAAAACAGGAAGGAAATGTGCTTTTTGGCGGCAGGCTGGGGCAATACAAATATTACGATATGGACGATACAGTGGAAGCCGCATTACAATGTGTAAGAGAATTATTTTCTCGCTAGGAGAAACAGGAGGATAAATCATGAAGAAATTGGAAGACTATGTAAGAAGCATTCCGGATTTTCCGGAACCGGGAATTATATTTCGAGATGTTACTAGCATTTTACAAGATGCAGACGGACTTCACCTTGCTATTGACGGACTGATGGAAAGTTTGAAAGATGTGGAATATGACGTTGTTGTCGGGCCGGAATCGAGAGGATTTATTTTCGGAGTTCCAGTGGCGTATGAAGCGCATAAAGGGTTTATTCCAGTGCGCAAGAAAGGAAAATTGCCATGTGAAGTCATTTCAGAGAAGTATGATTTAGAATACGGAAGCGCCGTGATTGAGATGCATAAGGATGCGATAATGTCAGGGCAGAAGGTAGTTATTGTCGACGATCTCATTGCTACCGGCGGTACCACAGAGGCGATTATCAAATTGGTGGAGCAGCTTGGCGGCGAGGTAGTCAAGATTTGTTTTGTAATGGAGCTTGCAGGTTTGAAGGGCAGGGAGAAACTTGCCGGTTATCATGTGGATAGCCTCATTACATATGAAGGAAAATAAAATATGAGAGTTGGAATTGGTTATGATGTGCATAGGCTTGTCGAGAACCGTAAATTGATTCTTGGCGGTGTAGAGATTGCGCATAGCTTGGGACTAGATGGGCATTCTGACGCTGATGTGCTTGTACATGCCATTATGGATGCAATGTTGGGCGCGGCGGCGCTGGGTGATATCGGCAAGCATTTTCCAGACACGGATGTGGCTTACAAAGGCATTTCAAGTATGAAGCTTTTAGCGCATGTGGCAGAGCTTTTGCAGCAGCAGGGGTATGTGGTAGAAAATATTGATGCCACAATTATTGCCCAACAACCGAAGTTGCGGCCGTACATTGCGCAGATGGAGCAAAATATTGCCAACATGCTGGCAATTGCAGTTGGGCAGGTAAATATCAAAGCAACGACGGAAGAAGGGCTCGGCTTTAGCGGCAGGCAGGAAGGGATTTCTGCACAGGCGATTTGTGCGTTAGCCGGATTGTATGAGGCGAGCGCGCCGGCATTTGACAGCGCGAGGAATTGTGAGGGCTGTGGCGGATGTGCCAGATTGAAATAAATGGAGAGAGCAGGAACGGCAGTGAACGCGCCGCAAAAGTTATGGCATGTAGCAATATACGTTATTTGAATCAGAGAGAGAAGCAGGCAAGCAGAACCTTATATGAGGCAGCTTTTCCCGAAGATTCTAAAGAATTTACAGATTATTATTATGAGTGGAAAATCATAGACAATGAGGTAATTGTAATGGAAGGCGCTGTAAAAGACAGTTCCTTCCATGTTATGATTCACTTGAATCCATATCGCCTTTGGGTCAATGGAAGCATCCGAGAAGTTCCCTATATTGTGGCAGTCGCCACAGATGAGCGTCACCGCCGACAAGGGAAGATGGGACAAGTGATGGGACGCGCGCTACAAGATATGGAATATAAGCAGATACCGTTTACTTTTCTGCTACCTGCGGACCCAGCATATTATAGAGGGCAGGGATTTTCCTTCTTCCCCTGTCAGGATTACCTGCAAAGAGGCGGAATTTGCTTTGCCCAAAGTGATAGGGAAAATTTGTTGAGGGCAGCATCTTTCGATGTGTCTGCTAACGATCGGTACAAAGCAGGGTGGAAACGTGCGAGTGAAGAAGATTTTGAGGAGATGGCAGCTTTTTCCAATCGAGTTTTGGCAGACAGGTGCGAAGTTTTTATTTGGCGGGATAGAAATTATTATTATCGTCTGTCAAAGGAGCTTGCGTCGGAGCATGGCGGCGCGCTGTTATTAAAAGAGTCGGGACTTTGTGGGATTCTTTTGTACAGTATAAGCAGCGCTGAGGAGAACCTGGTAGAAGTTAAGGAACTGCTGCTTATGGATAGCGTATCCAGGGAAGAGGCAGAGCAAATCTGTTGCGATGCGCTGAAAGAGGCAGAATGTGCGGCCAATAAAATAAGATTCCATTCTTCACGCATGATGGTGCGTCTGACAAACCTTCGCGCGCTGGCGCCTTTATTGCGCAGCGAGAGGCCGACGGTACTTTCTGTGAAGGTTATAGATCCTCTTATAAAGGAAAATAACGGATGTTTTCTTATTGAAACAGATAGTACAGGCGGCAGCATTAGCGAGATTTCAGAGGAAAGCGCCAGACAACAGATGGATATAGCGAAGCTGGCGCAAATATTGTTCCAACATACATCCGTCTACTTGAATGAGTGGGTGTAGAGGGATAAATTTCCCTGCATTGTCTTGGGCTGAAAACAAATATAAGTTCAGCACACGCCAATCGCAAAGACGCCTACGGCGTTTTCTCGCTGCATTGCAGCTAACTTTGCTCATTGCTTGGCGTTCCCTCAGCCGAGAAGAATCGAGTAAAATTTGTGCAAGCACAATTTTCCCCGATTTATCTCGGCTGGCTGAACGTATATTTGCCTATTGACAAAAATTCAATTTCTGCATAAACTAACACGAATAGGAATGTCAATTCGGCAAGTCCGTGTTGTTAGAAGGGAAGCGTTCAAAAATGGGATTGTTTCGGCAGATAAAAGAAGAATATGAGGTAATCAGAGAGAGGGACCCGGCAATCAAGTCTCCTATGGAGGTATTGCTTTATCCGAGTTTCCGGGTGATGCTCAGTTACCGCAAAGCGCATAAGAAATATCTCAAAGGACATTATTTCTGGGCGCGCAAGATTTCACAGAAGGCTGCGCGTAAGACAGGCATAGAGATTCATCCTGGGGCAGTAATCGGCAAAGGATTTTTTATCGACCATGGCAGCGGTGTGATTATCGGAGAGACGACAATCATTGGAGACAATGTGACGTTATATCAGGGCGTTACGCTGGGGGGAACCGGCAAGGAGAGCGGCAAGCGGCATCCGACGCTCTGTGATAATGTAATGGTGAGCGCAGGTGCGAAAGTAATCGGTTCCTTTACGGTTGGCGAGAATAGCAAGATAGGGGCGGGAAGCGTAGTTTTAGAGGAAGTTCCGCCGAATTGCACGGTAGTGGGCGTGCCAGGCAGGATCGTCAAGCGTGATAATATCAAAGTGCCCAGGAGTGATATGGACCAAGTGCATCTGCCCGACCCGGTTATGGAAGATATTATGGTATTGCAGCATGAGAATTCTGCACTTTGTAATAAAATTATAGATTTAGAGAAAGAAATCAAAGAGCTGCGTAGTAAAGATTAAGTGCTCGTAAGGAGGAAAGATATGAAGGTATACAATACGCTAAGCAGAAAAAAAGAAGAGTTTGTACCGTTAGAAGAAGGGAAAGTTAAGATGTATGTCTGCGGGCCTACCGTGTACAATCTGATTCATATCGGAAATGCTCGGCCCATGATTGTTTTTGATACGGTGCGCCGTTATATGGAATACAAAGGCTATGAGGTAAATTTCGTGTCCAACTTCACGGATGTGGACGACAAGATTATTAAGAAAGCTGTGGAGGAGGGCGTTTCCGCACAGGAGATTTCCCAGCGTTATATCGAAGAGTGCAAAAAAGACATGGCGGACATGAATGTGAAGCCTGCTACAGTACATCCGCTGGCGACACAAGAGATTGACGGGATGTTAGAAATGATTTCGACATTGATGGAAAAAGGGTTTGCTTACGCGGTAGCGGATGGGACCGTCTATTTCCGCACCAGAAAGTTTGAGGAATATGGTAAGCTGTCTCATAAGAATTTGGATGACTTGCAGGCAGGGCATCGAGATATTAAGGTGACGGGCGAGGATAAGGAAGATTCTTTTGATTTCGTGTTGTGGAAGCCGAAAAAGGAAGGGGAGCCATACTGGGAGTCCCCCTGGTGCAAAGGCAGACCGGGATGGCATATTGAGTGTTCTGTCATGGCGAAAAAATATTTGGGTGAGGAGATTGACATTCATGCTGGCGGCGAGGATTTGATCTTTCCGCACCATGAGAATGAGATTGCTCAGAGCGAGGCGTGCAACGGCAAGATATTTGCCAAATATTGGATTCACAATGGATTTTTAAATATTGATAATAAAAAGATGTCCAAATCCGAGGGGAATTTCTTTACCGTGCGGGAAATCAAGGAGAAATATGATTTACAAGTGCTGCGCTTTTTCATGCTCAGCGCGCACTACAGAAGTCCTTTGAATTTTAGCGCGGATTTGATGGAAGCGGCAAAAAACGGTTTGGAACGTATCTTGAACGCGGCGGAGAATCTGCGTCATTTACAGAAAAATGCAGCGGCAAAGTCCATAACGGAAGCGGAAACAGAGCTTTGGCAGGGCAGTGATGTCTTCGTGGATAAATTTGAGAAATCCATGGAGGACGATTTCAATACGGCGGATGCAATTTCAGCAGTTTTTGAGCTTGTGAAATACTGCAATACGAATGCAAACGAGGCCAGTTCGCAGGAGTTTGCTGGAGAGTTGTATCAACGTATGGAGGGGCTTTGCGACGTCTTAGGTATTATTCTTGCCAAAGAGGAGGAAATGCTGGACGAAGAGATTGAACATCTGATTGCAGAGCGTCAGGCAGCGAGAAAAGAGAAGAATTTTGCCCGTGCAGATGAGATTCGTGCAATCTTAACAGAAAAAGGCATTATTTTAGAGGACACCAGAGAAGGAGTAAAATGGAAAAGGGCATAAATTCTTACATTTTGGAGAAATTTGGTATAGAGCCTAAGGATATCCGCAGCTATTCGCCACTGACACTTGCCTATATTGGGGATGGCGTATATGACCTGATTATTCGCTCTATGATTGTGGGAGAAGGGAATATGCGTGTCAACGAGTTGAATCATCGCGCCAGCGAGATCGTCAAAGCCCATGCGCAATCAGAACTGATTGGCAGGATTATGCCGGCTTTGACGGAAGAGGAACTTGCGGTATATAAGCGCGGCAGAAATGCCAAGTCCGCCACTGTAGCAAAGAACGCCACGGTGGTGGATTACCGCAGGGCGACCGGATTCGAGGCTTTGATTGGCTATCTGTATCTTCAAGATCGGACAGAACGGATGATGGAGCTGATTTTACAGGGGCTTGATGGAAGCGGGAAAGGAGAAGAAGATGCGCTACGAGGAATTGACGATTGAGGGAAGGAATGCAGTGTTAGAGGCGTTTCGTTCCGGGAAAACGATAGACAAGCTGTTTGTGTTAAAAGGGTGTCAGGACGGTCCGGTGAGAACGATTATCCGGGAGGCAAAAAAGCATGATACGATTCTAAGCTTCGTAGAACGGGAGCGCTTAGACCAGATCTCCGAGACAAAGAAGCATCAGGGGGTAATTGCCTACGCAGCAGCCTATGAGTATGCTCAGGTGGAGGACATGCTAAGAGCAGCAGAAGAGAAGCAGGAAGCGCCGTTCTTAATTTTGCTTGATAATATCGAGGACCCGCATAATCTGGGAGCGATTATCCGAACCGCAAACATAGTCGGTGCGCATGGCGTGATTATTCCTAAGCGTCGGGCGTCGGGATTGACGGCGACGGTAGCAAAAGCATCGGCAGGCGCGTTGAATTACACGCCGGTGGCGAAGGTGACAAATCTTTCTCAGACCATCAAAGAGTTGAAAGAGCGCGGCATTTGGTTCGTCTGTGCAGATATGAACGGCACATCTATGTATGAGCTGGATTTAAAGGGGCCGATTGGTCTAGTGATTGGCAGCGAGGGAGAAGGGGTTGGCAAGCTGGTAAAGGAAAATTGTGATTTTACTGCTGCTATTCCCATGGCGGGGGACATTGATTCCCTGAATGCTTCTGTGGCGGCAGGCGTGCTTGCCTATGAGATTGTGAGACAGAGAATGCAGTGAGGGGAAAGAAGTGCAAAAAGAGAATGATTATACAAATCAGACAGATGAAGTGTTGATTGGTCAGCTTCGCAGCGGCAGGGAAGAAATTACCGATTATATTATGGAGAAATATAAGAATCTCGTGCGTAAGCGTGCCAATGCCATGTTTCTAATTGGCGGGGATACAGATGATCTTATTCAGGAGGGAATGATTGGGCTGTTTAAGGCGATTCGAGATTTTAAAGAGGATAAGGATGCTTCTTTTTATCATTTTGCGGATCTTTGTATCACCCGACAGATTTATCATGCAGTGGAGGCTTCTCAGAGGAAAAAACATTTGCCGCTGAACTCTTATATTTCACTGAATACACAAATGGGGCAGGAAGGAGAGGACACCTTTTTGGATGTGTTGGAATCTTTTGAAAATGCCAACCCGGAACAACTTATCATTGAGCGGGAGGATTCCCGCGCTATCAAAGAAAGGCTCAAAAATGACCTCAGCAGGTTTGAGCGGCAGGTGATACAGCTTTATCTTCAGGGCTTGAGTTATCGCCAAATTGCACAGCAGTTAGGCAAAGAGCCTAAGGCAATTGACAATGCCTTACAGCGTATTCGTGGGAAGATTAAAATGTAAAGAAGTAGTTGACAAACCGGGTTTTGCTCGGTATAATATATCAAGTGTGGATAGGAGACTGTGATGAAGATAGAGTTAGCAGATATTATTTCCAGCGAAGACCGGGAAGTGTCGAAACAGGCAACAATTGAATTGGCATCTTTTGATTCCAAGCTGGGTCAGTTTCCAATTGTAAAGAGCACGCCTTTTGTACTGACGTTTACCAATGAGAGTAATAAGCGCTTACTTATTCGCGGGGAGACGGAAGTTACAATTGCAATTCCGTGTGATCGCTGTCTGGAAGAGGTGGACAGGGTCTTTCCCATACAGATTGAGAAGGAATTGGATCTCACTGCAAGCGATGGGGAACAGAGCATGGAGAAATCAAACTTTATGGCAGGAACGAGTCTGGATGTAGATCAACTTATTTTTGGAGAGATTTTGGTGAGTTGGCCCATGAAGGTTCTGTGCAGAGAGGATTGCAAAGGCATCTGTAAGCGATGCGGCGCCAATCTGAATCTGGCAGAATGTCAGTGCCAGAAAACAGAGCTGGATCCAAGAATGGCAGCAATCCAGGATATTTTTAACCAATTTAAGGAGGTGTGATCATGTCTATCTGTCCGAAAAATAAATCTTCCAAGTCGAGAAGAGATAAGAGAAGGGCAAACTGGAAGATGTCTGTCCCGAACTTAGTAAAATGTAGCAAATGTGGGGAACTTATGATGCCTCATAGAGTTTGCAAGAGCTGTGGAAGCTATAACAAAAAAGAGATTATTCCTCAGGATTAATCAGCAAGACCTCTCCAGATTGGAGGGGTTTTTTGTCTTATAGGAAAGACCTTGTCACGCGAAAGCATGAGTGGTCTTTCCTATAAGACAAATTTTAGAAAGGAAAACAGATGAGACTATTTAATTACGATGGCGGAGTTATGAGATCCATTTCTAAATTTACAGACTGTATCACATTAAGCCTTCTTTTTCTTGTGAGCTGTCTTCCTATTTTCACGATTGGCACGGCTATGGCGGCGACATACCATACGGCGTATAAGGTATTACGCTATGACAGAGGGTATGTGTTTCGGGATTATATCGAATCCTTTCGGGAGAATTTTAAGCAGACAACACTGGTATGGCTCATTGCGCTTGCTTTAGGTCTCCTTTTGGGTACAGACGGCGTTATTATCGGTTTTTATGCGCGAAAGGGAAGTATTCCGGCTGCGCTGGGAATAGTATTTCTTGTGGGCATGACGGTGTGGTTTCTCTGGATTTCTTATCTCTTTCCGTATATGGCACGTTTTGAGAATACGAAAAAACAGTCTATGAAAAACGCCATACTTTTTGCAATCATACATTTTCCAATGACAATTTTAATGTTTGCATTGGCGGTAGGGGTAGCGTTTATCATGTATTATTTTCCATTCCTGATTGTCATGCTTCCAGCAATTTACAGTTGGTTGCAGAGCTTTATCCTGGAATGGGTTTTCCGTAAATATATGACCGATGAGGAGCGTAAGCAGGAAGACGAGAGGAATTGTTGACTTCTCTGATTACTTATAGTATATTCTTAGGGAGGCATTAGCAAAATAAGGAAAACACCTTGCGAATTGTAAGCAGACAAGCTTTTTCGTTCCGCTATGCCATAAGGAGGAAGTTTCATGGAGGAAATGATAAGAGTAGCAGTAGACGCTATGGGCGGTGATCATGCTCCGGCAGAAATTGTAAAAGGAGCGGTTGATGCTGTTACACTGCGCCAGGACATCAAGGTATACTTGATTGGCAGACAGGAAATTGTAGACAAGGAGCTAAAAGCGCTTTCCTATCAGGGCACACAGATTGAGATCGTAGATGCCCCGGAAGTGATTGAGACCGCAGAGCCTCCCGTGCTGGCAATACGCAAGAAGAAACAGTCATCCATTGTGGTTGGCATGCATATGGTGAAGGAGCAGAAAGCAGATGCATTTGTGTCCGCGGGAAGTTCCGGCGCTGTATTGGTGGGTGGACAAGTGATTGTCGGCAGAATAAAGGGCGTGGAGCGTCCGCCGTTGGCGCCGCTGATTCCCACGAAAAAGGGAGTTTCACTGCTTGTCGATTGCGGAGCAAATGTTGATGCCAGGTCGTCGCATTTGGTGCAGTTTGCCAAAATGGGTTCCATCTATATGGAGAACGTATTGGGGATTGATAATCCCAGAGTTGCCATTGTCAATATTGGCGCCGAGGAGGAAAAGGGGAATGCGCTGGTGAAAGAGACGTTTCCACTTTTAAAGAATTGTCCAGACATCAATTTTGTGGGCAGTATTGAGGCGCGAGATATTCCCAATGGTGAAGCGGATGTTATTGTCTGCGAGGCGTTTGTGGGAAATGTTATCCTCAAGCTGTATGAAGGTGTAGGCGCAACGTTGATCAGTATGGTGAAAGAAGGTATGATGGGGACGCTGCGGAGCAAAATAGGGGCGCTCTTGGTGAAACCGGCGTTGAAAAAAACCATGAAATCATTTGATGCGAGCGAGTATGGCGGCGCACCGCTGCTGGGGCTTAATGGTTTGGTTGTAAAGACGCACGGAAGCTCTAAGGCGAAGGAGGTAACTAATTCCATCATTCAGTGTGTTACTTTCAAAGAGCAGCAAATCAATGAGAAAATCAAAAGGAATATTGGAGGAAGTCATGGAATTTGAAAAGATTAAGAAAATCATTTCTGAAGTATTGAATGTCGATGTAGAAGAAATCACAATGGAGACTACTTTCGTAGATGATCTGGGAGCAGATTCTCTGGATATTTTTCAGATTATCATGGGGCTGGAAGAAGAGTTCGATATTGAGATTGCCAACGAGGAAGCAGAGAAGATTGTAACCGTAGGGGATGCAGTAGAACAGATTAAGGAAGCTATCAATTAGTGGTGACATATTGTTTGCATAAGAATTTAGGGTGCCTGGAAGAAATTGCTAAGATTTCTCCCGGGCTATCCTTGTCATATAAGAAACTAGAATTTTATGTATATATATTCAGTAATCGAAAGGAAAATTTATGGACTTACAGAGAGAATTTGAAGAGAGGATTGGCTATCAATTTGAGGATAAGAAGCTTCTGGCACAGGCATTGACCCATAGCTCCTATGCAAACGAACGGCATATGGGGAAATTGTCTAACAATGAAAGGCTGGAATTTCTGGGGGATGCCGTGTTAGAGCTTATTTCCAGCGAGTTTCTTTTTGAACAGTTTTCTCAGGAGCCGGAGGGAGAGTTGACCAGGCTTCGCGCCAGTATGGTCTGTGAACAGACGTTGTCGTTCTGTACAAGGGAGCTTGAACTTGGCAGATTTTTACGGCTGGGCAAGGGGGAAGAACAGACGGGCGGCAGAAAGCGCGCTTCGGTCTTATCGGATGCGATGGAGGCAGTAATCGGGGCAATCTATCTGGACGGTGGTTTTGCTAATGCAAAAGAGTTCGTTTTACGTTTTATTTTAAATGATCTTGAGCATAAAAAACTCTTTTATGATAGCAAGACTATCCTACAGGAAGTTGTACAGGGAAATTTCAGCGAGGAGCTGCATTATCGGATGCTGCGCGAGGAAGGTCCCGACCACAACAAACGGTTTGTGATGGAAGCGTTGATTGGCGATACCGCTTATGGACAGGGGGAAGGAAGAACGAAAAAGGCCGCGGAACAGGAAGCGGCTTACCAGACGTTGCTGCGCTTAAAACAGCAGGGGCTTTGAGCGCTCTTTTGCTGCACGAAGTGGATGGAGGAAATACATGTATTTAAAAAGTATAGAAGTTCATGGGTTCAAATCTTTTGCCAATAAAATTCTCTTTGAATTTCACAATGGGATTACCGGGATTGTTGGGCCAAATGGAAGCGGCAAGAGTAACGTGGCGGACGCGGTGCGCTGGGTGCTGGGAGAACAGCGTGTCAAACAATTACGCGGTGCAAGCATGCAAGACGTTATTTTTTCAGGCACGGAAAATCGCAAACCGCTCAGTTATGCCTATGTAGCGATTACGCTCGATAACAGTGATAGACAGTTGAATGTTGATTTTAATGAGGTAACGGTAGCGCGCAGGGTCTATCGTTCCGGTGAGAGCGAATATTTGATTAACGGCACAACGTGTCGACTGAAAGATGTAAATGAGCTGTTTTATGATACCGGTATTGGCAAAGAGGGATATTCCATTATTGGACAGGGACAGATTGAGCGTATCCTCAGCGGCAAGCCGGAGGAGCGCAGGGAACTTTTTGACGAGGCGGCTGGTATCGTCAAGTTTAAACGGAGGAAGGCGACGGCGCAGAAGAAGCTTGAGGATGAGAGGCAGAACCTATTGCGTGTCAATGATATTCTCGCCGAGTTGGAGAAACAGGTAGGACCGTTGGAAAAACAGGCAGAGAAAGCGAAGACGTACCTCAAGAAAAAAGAGGAATTAAAAACGTATGATGTAAATATGTTCCTCATGGATATGGAGCGCATAGAACAGCAATCGAAAGAGCTTGCGGGAAAGATTGAGATTGCGGACGGCGAACTGAAGGACACGAACGCTTCCTACAGCAATATCAAAGCGGAATATGAACAGATGGAGCGCGATATGGAGCAGGCAGATGCGCACCTTGCGTCTCTCAGGGATGAGCTGGGTAATACCACTGTTCTTAAAGGCAAGCTGGAAGGACAGATTAATGTTTTGCGTGAACAAATTCATGCCGCCGAACAGAGTGAAGAGCATTTCAACGCGCGGCAGCTAGAAATTGATGCGGATATGGCGCAGCGCGTGGGGCAGAAAGAAGAGTTTGGCAAAGAGATGGCGCAATTTAAGCGGCAGCTCGCTTCTGTAGAGGAACAGAAGATTCAGGTGATGGCACAGTATCAGGAGATTCAGGAGGAGATTGCCCGTTGTAGCCGCGGCATTGAAAATGGCAAAAACGAGATGATTGAACTTCTCAACAATAAGGCTTCCACCAAGGCGAGACAGCAGCGTTATGATACGATGCAAGAGCAGGTAAATATCCGCAGGGCAGAACTGAGTAAGCGGCTTTTAGAGCAAAAGAGCGAAGAAGAGGACCTCAAGTCTATGGTGGAGGAGTGTGAGAAAAAGTACGAAGAGGCGAAAGAACATTATTTGGGTCTGTTGAAACAGGAGCAAGAGCTGGAGCAAAAGAACCGGCAGTGGCAGGAGAAGCAGGCGCAGACGAACCGGGAACTGGAACAGGATACGGCACGTTATCACAGGGAGAAATCCCGACTGGAATCTCTGATTAACATTGCCGAGCGGTATGACGGCTACGGCAATGCGATTCGCCGCGTGATGGAGAAAAAGGACGATGTTCCAGGGCTTCTTGGAGTTGTGGCTGATTTGATTCAGGTAGATAAAAAATATGAAATAGCCATTGAGACGGCGTTGGGTGGCAGCATTCAGAATATTGTCACAGAAGATGAGGACACAGCCAAGAAAATGATTGAGCACCTGAAAAAGAATCGTTATGGACGCGCAACATTTCTTCCGCTCACCAGCGTGGGAAAGAAGACGCCGCAGGTAAACCAGGCAGCCTTAAAAGAGCCGGGCGTGATAGGCATTGGCAGTGAGCTAATTCATGCGGATAGCCGCTATGCGGGACTAAAATCTCATCTGTTGGGCAGGACATATGTGGTAGATACGATTGAACATGCGATTGCCCTTGCGCGCAAATATCAGTATAGTTTGCGAATCGTTACGCTGGAAGGAGAATCTCTCAATCCCGGCGGTTCTATGTCGGGCGGAGCTTTTAAGAATACCAGTAACCTTCTGGGCAGGAAACGTGAAATTGAGGACTTACAGAGACAGACTACGGAGCTTGAGGCTGCTGCTGCACAACACCGGAAGCGTTTAGCAGAGATTCAGACAGCACGTGAACTTTTGAAGGAAGATTTGCTCGCGGTGCGGGAAGAACTCAAAGAAGCAATGCTTGGGCAGAACACGGAGAAAATGAATTTAGAGCGCGCCAGGGAGCAGAAAGAAGCAAACTTTAGCCAGTACACGGATTTGCAGACGGAGAGTCGCCAGATTGAGTACCAGCTTGGAGAGATTACGGAAAACCGCGGCATGATTCAGGAAGAAATCCAGGCGGCAGACCGACGGGAAAAAGAGATTGAGGAAGAAAACCGCAATCTGCGCGAGATTTTGGACAGGCAGAATCAATTAGCGGAGGAGAGTCAGAAGGCGGTTTCCGGAGTACAGCTAGAGGAAGCGAACCTCTTGCAGAAGGTGAAGTTTTTACAGGAAAACATTTCCCGTATTGAAGGGGAATTAGGGAAATTGCAGGCGGACCTTGCGGCGGCGAAGCAGGAAAAGAATGATTCGCAGTCTGATATTGAGAAAAAACAGCAGGATATCGCAAAGATTCTTGAGACCATCGAGGCTTCCAACACAGCGTACAGCGAATTGGAAGAGAAGATCCAAAAAGGGCAGAAACAGCGTGAGGAGATGTCGCAGTCTTATCGAGGATTTTTCCAGAAGCAGGAGGAATTGTCAAAGCGCATGAATGACTTGGACAAGGAATTGTACCGCTTGAACAGCCAAAAGGAAAAGTTGCAAGAATCAGCGGAGAGCCAGAGTAACTATATGTGGGAGGAATATGAACTTACGCTTCATAACGCCATGGAACTGCGCAGCGAGGAATATAACAATCTTGCCGAGTTAAAGAAATTGATTGCGCAGATGAAAGACGAAATCCGCAAGCTTGGCGACGTTAATGTCAATGCCATTGAAGATTACAAGAGTTTGTCCGAGCGATATGTATTTTTAAAGACGCAACATGACGATCTGGTGGAAGCAGAAAACACGCTGCTTGGCATTATCGAAGAGCTGGATGCGGGGATGCGTAAACAGTTTATGGAAAAATTTGCAGAAATTCAGTCAGAATTTAACAAAGTGTTTAAAGAATTGTTCGGAGGAGGAAAGGGAACGCTGGAATTGGTGGAGGAAGAAGATATTCTTGAGTGCGGAATCCGCATTAGCGCCCAGCCGCCCGGCAAGAAGTTACAAAATATGATGCAGATGTCCGGCGGAGAGAAATCGTTGACGGCAATTTCTTTGTTGTTTGCGATTCAGAATTTAAAGCCCTCGCCGTTCTGCCTTTTGGATGAGATTGAGGCAGCGTTGGATGACTCCAATGTGGGACGGTTTGCCAAGTATTTACATAAATTGACAAAAAATACCCAGTTCATTGTGATTACGCATAGGAGAGGCACCATGGCGGCGGCGGACCGCCTTTATGGAATCACCATGCAGGAAAAAGGAGTGTCTACGCTTGTGTCTGTAAATCTGATTGAGGAAGCGTTGGATGCGTAGAAAAGGAGTTTCGTTTTGCAAAAGGGTTAATATTTAAGGAAAGGGATGACTACGATGGCAGAGGAAAAGAAAGGCTTTTTCAGACGGCTTGTACAAGGGCTGACAAAGACAAGAGATAACATCGTCTCCGGGATTGATTCCATATTCAGCGGATTTTCCAGCATAGATGAAGATTTCTATGAAGAAATTGAGGAAATACTAATTATGGGGGATTTGGGCGTACATGCGACGACGGAGATTATCGAAAATCTCAAAGAAAAGGTAAAAAAGGAACATATCAAGGAGCCAGGTCAGTGTAAGGAATTGCTGATTGCCAGTATTAAGGAGCAGATGGATGTGGGCGAGACGGCATATCGCTTTGAGCAGGAGAAGTCGGTGGTGCTGGTGATCGGCGTCAACGGCGTAGGCAAGACAACTTCTGTAGGCAAACTTGCGGGCAAGCTCAAGGATCAGGGGAAAAAAGTTGTCATTGCCGCGGCAGATACCTTTCGTGCGGCGGCAGGCGAGCAGCTCGCTGAGTGGGCGAATCGTGCAGGTGTAGAGATGATTGGCGGTCAGGAGGGCGCGGACCCGGCATCTGTTGTATATGACGCTGTGGCTGCGGCAAAGGCGCGGAATGCGGACGTATTGCTTTGCGATACAGCCGGACGCCTTCATAATAAGAAGAACCTAATGGAAGAGTTGCGAAAAATCCACCGTATTTTGGAAAAAGAATTTCCCGACGCGTTTCGGGAGACGTTGGTTGTGCTTGACGGGACAACCGGACAAAATGCGCTTGCGCAGGCAAAACAGTTTTCTGAAGTTGCCGATATCACGGGCATTGTTCTCACGAAGATGGACGGAACGGCAAAGGGCGGCATTGCAGTCGCGATTCAGTCGGAGCTGGGTATTCCGGTAAAATATATCGGTGTGGGCGAGACGATAGATGATTTACAGAAATTTGATGCGGAGCAGTTTGTAAATGCACTTTTTACGCGAGAGGAAGAGAATGAACAGGAGGAAATATCATGCTGACACTAGATAAATTTGAAGAGGCGAGCAGGGTAGTACAGGAGGTGACGCAGGAGACGAAGTTGGTATACAGCGATTTTCTCAGTGAGCAGACGGGCAATAAGGTCTATCTAAAGCCTGAGAATATGCAGTTTACCGGGGCGTATAAAGTGCGCGGCGCATATTATAAAATTAGCACGCTCACCGAGGAAGAACGCCAGAAGGGACTAATCACCGCTTCCGCGGGGAATCATGCGCAGGGAGTTGCGTATGCGGCGAAATGTTTCGGTGTGAAAGCGACCATTGTAATGCCTACCACTACACCGTTAATTAAGGTCAACCGTACCAAAGGTTACGGTGCGGACGTCGTATTATATGGGGATGTCTATGACGAGGCATGCAATAAGGCTTATGAGCTTGCCGAGGAACATGGCTATACCTTTATCCATCCGTTTGACGACCTTGCTGTTGCCACCGGGCAGGGAACGATTGCCATGGAAATTTTCAAAGAGCTGCCGTTGGTGGAATATATTTTGGTTCCCATCGGAGGAGGTGGGCTTGCCACGGGCGTGTCCACGCTTGCCAAACTTTTGAATCCTAAGATTAAAGTGATTGGCGTAGAGCCGGCGGGCGCTAATTGTATGCAGGCTTCCATGGAAGCTGGAAAAATCGTGACGCTTCCGGGCGTCAGCACGATTGCAGACGGTACGGCAGTCAAGACGCCTGGAGAAACTATTTTTCCTTATGTGCGGGAAAACCTGGACGAAATTATCACCGTGGAAGACGATGAGTTGATTGTAGCGTTTTTGGATATGGTGGAGAATCATAAAATGGTTGTGGAGAATTCTGGGCTTTTGACCGTTGCGGCGCTGCGTCATTTGCAGGTAGAGGGGAAACGCGTAGTATCCATTTTAAGCGGCGGCAATATGGATGTGATTACCATGTCCTCCGTCGTGCAGCAGGGGTTGATTTTCCGCGACCGAATTTTTACCGTATCGGTGCTGTTGCCGGATAAACCGGGAGAATTGAGTAAGGTTGCGGAGACTATGGCAAGGCAGCAGGGAAATGTCATCAAACTGGAACATAATCAGTTTGTCACGACCAACCGCAATGCTGCCGTGGAATTGCGAATTACCTTGGAAGCTTTTGGCACAGAGCATAAGCAGCAGATTATACATGCGTTGGAAGAAGGAGGGTATAAACCGAAGCTTGTGAGAACAAACTTATAGAGTGATTGACAGTGGTGTTGCGTAAGGAGAAAGTCATGGAGAGATTAAAGAGAGTTATATGTTTTATATGTGTTATTGCCGTCTGCGTGACAGGAAGTATGGAAGTTCATGCAGAATATGATGTACGTTCGGAGCATAAGGCTTCCGAGGTTTCGCTGGATGATAAGGCAAGAATACAAGAGGAGGATGATAGAAAAGAGGATGCGCAGATGGAGGTTGTGACCGCAGATTGCGGGATGGGTATTGATACACAAGCTTCAAAAGAAACGCGCGTGCTGTTGGTGGGAAATAGTTTTACCAGGACGAGCATAGCGTCTAATATTAGCTATTGCGTGGAGCAGCCGTTGATGGACCTGGCGGCGGCGGAAGGGCGTAATCTGAAAGTCAAGACGCTGGCGCATGGAAATGCCAGGCTTAAATATTATGCGGGAATGGATGCGGATCACATTTCTTACTACAGGCAGTTTATGAAGTTGATCGTCAATCGCAAATGGGATTATATTATTTTCCAAGAAAAGACAGCGGAACCTATCCAGTTTTTTGAATCTTCGACAGTTCCCGCGATTGGGCGGCTGCAAGAGCTTGTAAAAGTATTTCAGCCACATGCCAAGATGTTATTATATATGAATGCTGGGTACAGCAATGGCATTCCCGTCAAAGTCAATGGGACAAATAGGCTGCTGTCGACGGAGGAAATGGAGTTGTATCTTGCCGCGGCGTTTAAGGAGCTGGAAAACATATTTGGCATTGAGGCGATTATGGTAGGGATGCATTCCCACCGCGTGAATAAGCTTTATCCAGAGATATCTATGGTTAGAAGTGACGACAAACATCCAGAATATGCCGGCTATTATCTTGCCGCCTGTTCCTTTTATTATCGGATGTTTCGGTCGCTGCCCTATCCATGGCAGATTTCCCTGACTGGCAGTAATCTTTCAGAGCGGGAAATTTCTGCCCTGTATGCGCTTCCAGCAGATTCACTTTCGCTGAACAAGAAGAATATTACACTCAACAAAGGCCAAAAGGCGAGACTGAGTGCAAACGTGTCCAGCCGCTTGCCGGATTCTTACGACATCACATATAAAAGCTTTAATCAAAGTATTGCCTCTGTAGATCCCAAGAGCGGTCTGGTGACAGCAAAGGCGGAGGGAGAGACCATCGTTTATGCAGAGAGCAAAGATGGCTTGCAGGCATTTTGTAAGGTTAAGGTGAAGATACCACTGTCTTTTAACAGATCTTATTATGTGGCAGGCAAGGGCGATAAGCTTTGGGTGCAGCCGCAGACGAATCTGAGCAGCTTGAAATGGATAAGCAGCAAGAAAAAAGTGGCGTCGGTGAATGCGGCGAATGGTCAGATAAAGGCAAAGACTCCCGGAAAAGTGGTTATCAGGGTTTACAATAAGAAGAAGCCTTCGGAAAAAGCCTCTTTTACACTCTATGTAGCATGTAACGCGCCTAAGATTGTAAAGACGAGCGCGGCAAAAAGTAAACGCGGCTCGTCCTATGCGGATATTAAGATTTCCTGGAGTTCTGTACAGGGAGCTTCCAAATATGAGATATACCGCGCCGACAAGAAAAATGGCAAATATCGCTGTGTTGGCACGACTTCAAAACGATATTTTGTTGATAAGACGGCATCTCCAAAGAAAAAATATTACTATAAAGTGTTGGCAAAGAATCGTTATGAGCAATGCACAAGCCCTCTCAGTAAATGGGTGAAAGGGAAACGGAAACCATTGAGATAAATTTTGCAGATGGGAATCAGGGATTACGGAAATCAATTTTCAAAATATCCTTAACGAATTGTTGGAATATCTCTATGCTGCAAGGGTGTTCTATACCCAAAACGAACAATTCAGGAGTGTTTTTAGCGTCGGTGAAATCCACTGCTTAAGGATGTTTTGGAAATTGATTTTTGTGATGACAGGTAAAATGTAGTTGGATTTTATGAAGATATAGTGTATAATGATATTACTTTTGGAAAGATTCAGCAAAACTGGAAGAAAAGAGCCGTGAATTGGCAGAGGTTGCAGAGGTAAAGTTTGTGGTTAAACGATTTTTCATGAGGACCAGGTCCTTACAACAAGGAATGAAAATTGACCAGGCGATCGTGGATCGCAGAGGCAGGATTTTAATTGCCCGGGGAGCAATTATGGATGAATATCTGATTGACTCTTTACTGAAGCTTGGAATTAATGGCGTGTACATACGAGAGGGCGAGGAAGATCCGGAAGAGGAGAATATATCGCTCATGGCGCAGAGCGTCATCGCTAAGACCAGGGTGGAGGACCGCTCGAAGGTTAAGTTGACGGAGAGTGTGAAGAAGCGGGTGGCAGAGGGGATTCAATATCTGTATAATAATACGGATACGCAGGATTTCTCAGATGCGACCAACAAGATTACCGATGAATTGATGCGCGCGATTTCTGACAATGAGGCGATTGCAGTTGACATTAGCACCTTGAAGATTAGTGATGAATATACATTTAAGCACAGTGTAGACGTTGCTACTATGGCAATGATTGTGGCGAAGCAGCATGGGTTGAATGATAAGGAAGTGTACGAGATTGGCATTGCCGGTCTGCTTCATGATCTGGGAAAGTCTAAGATACCCAATGAGGTGCTTAATAAGCCGGGAAGGTTGAATGATGAAGAGTTTGCAATTATGAAGCAGCATTCCGTGTACGGCTACGAGATTCTAAAAGAGAAGGAAAATTATTCTCCGTCGGTGTTATTGGGTGTGTTACAGCACCATGAGAAGATGAACGGTATGGGTTATCCGATGGGAGTTTCCTCGGAAAAGATGCACTTGTTTGCAAAGATCTTGTCGGTTGTGGATATTTATGACGCGCTTGTGACAGAACGTTCTTATAAGAAAGCGTTTTCCCAGAGAGACGCCGTAGAGATGATTATGTCCATGACTCAGGAACTTGATTTGAATGTTATGAAAAGCTTTCTTGAGAGCATGATTTTATATCCAGTTGATACGATTGTTCAGCTCAGCAATGGTGAGAAAGCGAAAGTAGTACAGAATAACCCCGGTTATATCCTGCGTCCGAAAGTTGTAGGCATTGAAACCGGTAAGATATATGACCTTGGAAAAGACATGAGATGTAATAATATAATTATCATGTAACATGTGCCAGATTAGGGGCTGTTGCATAGGTAGAGAAATCATCTACTTATGCAGCAGTTCTTTTTTTGTCTTATAGGAAAAACCTTGTCACTCTAACGTGTGAAAGTGTATTTTCTATAAGATAAAAATAATTATGCGCACTCTCACAAGCGACAGTTTGTTTAAAAATTTCCATAAATTTCCAAATATGGAAAAACTTGGAAATTTCTTCTTGACAAAACGTATACTATATTAGTAAAATTTAAGTTGGTATCACATTATTTCCCAAATGTGGTAATTTTTACTAATTTTTCCTGATGAAGGCAGTAGAGGGATATATGCTGAATGTCAAAAAGTCAGGAAGTTGTCAAAAAGTGAAGGAGGTACAATCATGGTAAAAGGGAAACAGTTTGGGGCTTTACTGATGGCGGCCGTCATGTCTGTAACAGGCATCTCGGTTCCGCAATCCGTGGAAGCAGCAACGCCATCCGCTGCGCAAAACGTGCAGGATGACAACGGAACCGCCCATTCGTTGTCAGCGGATGTGTCTGGCTTGAAAACGCTGGTCGAGTTCGATTTTGAACCGGGAAACGTTCTTACGACCGACGATTTGCAAAGCGTAGACGGGAAGGCAAGAGCGAAAAGTTTTAATGGCTATGAACTTGTAGACGGGAAGGACGGAGGGAAAGCGCTGAAACTTGATAAGGCGAAGAAGCAGTATCTTTCGCTGTCCTATGCACCAGGTGCAGAAGATAGTTTTATCTTAAAGGGTAAGGATGAGATTACCATTTCTTATGACCTGAAAGATGCTCCTGATTCGTGGGTCGTTTACGCGGATAAAAATACGGAGCAGAATAGGGGGGAAGGTGACGAAAACTATCTGGGAGTCATAGGAGCCAATACAGTAGAGAGATATCGCAACGGCAGGAACTATGGGACGACAAGTTCCAATACGACGATTAACAATGCTCCTACAAATGGCTGGCGCCACTGGGATATTGTCGTTGCCAACGATTACACCAAGGTGTATGTTGATGGTGTTTTGTACGGAGACTCCATCAGCAAGTCAAGGCTTTCCGAAATTTTGGGCGACAACGGTGTGCTCTATCTTGGAGCAGCGAATTGGGGAGGAACCCCGGGCGAATTCGGAAGCTTTACGATGGACAATTTCAAGATTTCTGAAGGGATTGCAGAGGTTGGCAGACCACAGAAACCGGGCATCCTGGCAGAGCTTGATTTTGAAGCAGAGCGTCAGATACAGGGCGGAGATTTCGTAACTGACACGCTCAAAGCGACACAGCACAACAGCTATGAGATCGTAGAAGGAAACGGCGGAGGAAGGGCGATTAAAATAGACGCTGCGAAAAAGCAGTATCTGTCCCTCACAAAACCGGATGGAACGCCGATTTTAAGCGGGAAAAATGTGGTTACGCTTTCCTATGACTTGAACGGCGGCGCTAATAGCTGGGTAGTGTATGCAGATAAGGACGCAAATCAAAATGTATATCAGAAAGAGAATTATGTGGCAGTTTCCGGCACAAATGAGCTGGAATACTACTATAACGGCAGACCGAACAACGCGGATGGAACTGTTAAGAGCGCTGGAAGCCGTGTGATTACGTTCTCGAACCCGGATACGACACCGGGTTGGCACCACTGGGATATTGAAATTTCCTATGGATACATCAAAGTGTATGAAGACGGCGTCTTAAAGGGTCAGACACCGGGCAATTCTCAGCAGAAGCTGGCGGATATCTTAGGAAATGCAAGTGTTCTTTATCTTGGAGCAGCCAACTGGGGTGCAACGCCTGGCGAGTATGGCAGCTTTACCATGGATAATTTCCGTATTTACGATGGACAGCAGGTGGAATATTTGAAGAGCCTGGTGTCTGGTGTGGAAGCACAGAAAAAGGAAGTTGAGATGGTAGCGGGCAGTGATGTGACAGAGCAAATGGAACTGGTTCTTCCAGAAGATTTGAAATCCTGTGTATATCAGGTTGTCTATGCAAGTAGTGACGATACGATTGCCACAGTAGACGCTACAGGAAAGATTACGGCGGTGGCAGCAGGAACAGCAGATATTACGGCGACTGTTTCTATGGGCGATGCTCAGAAAGAAGTAAAAACAACCGTTACTTGTGTGACAGCAGAACAGATTTTGGCAAGACAGGCTCAGAAAGATGAAATTAAACTGAACACTGCAAAAGCGCCGGCACGGGTTGGCGATACCGGTGAAATTACAGTGGATGGTTTAGATGCACGCATTGCCAATCATCCAGAGTTAGAGATTGTATTAAGCAGCGACAGTACAGCTTTGGTATTGACGGAAGATACGAAAGTTCCGGGAAAAGCAAAACTGGAAGCAAAGCAGACAGCGGATGCAGCAAAGGTAACGGCAACCATTACAATTGGAACGACAACAATTACAGTCGAAGAGAATCTGAAGATCGACGGTAGACAGGTGGCAGCATACGACTTTGAAAAAGAAGACGGCGCCGAAGACAAAGAACGCCTGAAGAATAAGGCAGATGCAGATAAATACGCAAAAGCCTGGGGAGGAGAAGAGAACAACCGTACAGATTTAGAGGATTCAGCAGTGACGGCAGCTAACTATGAGCAGGGCTTTAAGTCAGCTTCTGCGCTTCGCCTGAAAGATTTCGGTTTACGTCTGAATACTGGTAAAGTAGGCGATGAATATACGGTATCTGCATGGATGAAGAGCGATACGGAATCACGTCTGTCTGTAAATCAGTCTGTATTGGCGCTTGGCGGTTTTGCCGCTGACGATTCCTGGATTTCCTTATCGGGCGCAGAGCTTGGGGCAGGAAACGTACGGGTATTAAAATCTGACGGAACAACCGCAGCAGTTGCTCCCAGCGATGTTTTTGCAGACAGAGAGTGGCATATGGTTACGGTAACCGGCAAAGACGGTAAGGTAAACATTTATGTAGATGGAACTCTGGTAGCTGAGGACGTAGAAGCTGCTAATCTGCTTACCAAAGACAGCAGTGATATCTATCTGGGAGTTGCCAAATCTTATCACTTGTTTGGCGGTCTGGTAGACAATGTGGCAGTTTATAAAGGAGCCAGAACCCAGAAGCAGATTGCCGAGGAAGCATTACAAGAAACGGTTTCCTGGGAACAGATTAAGGGAGAAAACACAGCGCAGGACAGCGTCAGCTCAGACCTTGTATTGCCGAAGAAGCTGTTTAAGGCAGACATTACATGGAAGAGCAGTGATGAGACAGTATTGACAAGCGCAGGAAAAGTGGTTGCTCAATTAGAGGCAAAAGATGTAACGTTGACAGCGACTGTACCGGTGAAAGCGGGCAATGTTACCATTACATATAAGCTGAAAGTAGTTCCCAGCAATGCAGCTCTTCTTGCAAAAGCCGAAAAACTGTTCAAAACATATAAAGATGAAGAAAAGAAAATTGAAACTTACAAAGACTATACGCAGGCAACATGGGATGTGGTAGAAACATCTTACCGTGCCGTAACTGACGGCAAGGATCTTCCGTTGGCTGAGCTGAAAGCGCTCGTGGACGCATTTGAGAAAAATGTCAAAGCGCTGGTTGAGATTGCTGGTTTGCGTAACTCCTATCAGGCTGTTGTAGACGCTAACTATGACGAAAAGCTTTATATGGAAGACGCTTGGTCTGCATTGCAGAAAGCACAGGCAGACGCTAAGGATATTCTTGACAAAGATGCGGCTAAAGAAAATATCGCCAAAGAAACCATAGATGCCGCTAAGAAGGCGTTAGATATGGCGGCAGGTGCATTACAGAAGAAAGCAGGGCTTCTGGCAGACTTTAGCTTTGAAGAAGCAACGCTGCATCCGGATGGAGGATTCTTCTGTAGAGACAATAACAAAACAATGATTAGGGCCAACGGCAAGGATGCAGAGAAATACAACCTTGTGGAAGGCGCAGAAGGAAACGGTAAGGCAGTTTCCTTAAAGGGAACCGACAAACAGTATTTACTTCTGAGAAATGAAGCTGGAGAAGCATTTAATGTGCTGAAAGATACAGAAAATGCAGCTACTATTTCTTATGATTTGTACAATGGCGCGGCAAACCAGGTACTTTATGTTGGTACAGAGGATGATTTCCTGGGAATTTTCGCAGCCGAGACGTTACAGGCTGGCGGAGAAGAAGTTACTCTGACGAAGGTTCCGACCGAAGGCTGGCATCGTTGGGACATTGTAGTTACAGATGCTTCCACGAAGGTTTATGTAGACGGTACGCAGGTAGGCGCAGGAAAGAGCGCAATGGCTGCAATTACGGCTGCGGACGCCAAGATTTATGTGGGTACTGTGGCAAATCATACCGCAACAACCGGTGAGTATGGAACTTTCGTAATGGATAATTTCCGTCTTTATCAGGGATGTCCGGCAGGCTACATTGATGATGATGCAGTGAAAAACGGATGTAATGTAAATGCGGATGTGAAGGTTACCCCGGCAGGAAAGACAGCAAATGTGAATCTTCGTGTCACAGGTCTGGCAGCAGAGGCGGCATACACTGTAGCTTACAGTAGCGACTATGAGGAAATCAAGGTAGACAAGGATGGTAAGATAAGCGCCACCGCCGATGCGGAGAAGAACGGCGTAATTACCACGACAGTATACTGTGCAGGTCATGAACCGGTCGTTTTGAAGACCACTGTCACATTAAATGATGCGGCAGCAACGCTTACTGAGCTTGGATTCAAGGCAGAAAAGGTAGAGGCTTCGATACTGCCAGGCTGGAGCAAGCAGATGCGTGTGGAGATTCCGGTATGGATTCGGAAAGATAAGAGCTGCAAATTGACCTATGTTTCTGATAATGAGGCCGCTGTTGTCGATGAAAACGGTATGGTTACAGCAGTCAAAGCAGGACGTGCAACGATTACAGCTGTTGTTTCCGTGGAGGGAGAGCAGGGCAAAGTTGAGAAAACAATGACATGCGCTATACTTGACGTAAAAGCGGGAGAGATAGGCAAGTTTGACTTTAACGGCAATCTGAATGATACCAGCGTAACGCCGGACGACGCAGCAAGCGTATATCACTATCCCGGTGATAATAAGGAACTTGAGTATGAAGAAAAAGGACTCTTTGGCAAAGCCGTAAAACTTGTCAACGGTGGCGTAGACTTGAACCGCAAGAATGTCGGTAACGTGTATACCGTATCCGTATGGATGAAAAAAGATGAGGCGCTTGCAAATAATCATACTGCACTTTTCTTAGGATATAATAATCCGGAAAGATGGGTGTCAGTGGCAGGTGACAATGCCTCAAAAGCAAAAATATGGGCACGCCAGTCCGCAGATAAGAATAAGCCATATTATAACCATACAGTATTAACGCAAGTGAATAATTTCTGTGATGGAACGTGGCACAATCTGACATTTGTTGGAGAGGCAGGGAAGATATCGTTCTATCTGGATGGCAAGCTTATCGTAACTAAGGATAATAATGACCTCAACCCGTTAAACGGTGCAAATCAGGATATCAGACTCGGCGCAACATATTGGTCTGGGGATGGGTATTCTGGAGGACTTGCAACTAGGGCGCGCGTGTACAATGCAATGATGACGGATGCCCAGTTATATGACACACTGAAAGCAGACGGTGTAGAAGCATTGCGCAATTGGATTGCTCAGGCGGAGGATAAGCGCAAAGACCCGACCTACACAACGGTATCCAGGAAGAAGTTGGATGCGGCATGTGAGGCAGCGATTGCGCTGACCAAGGCAGAAAGACCTGAAATTGCAGAGCTTATGGCAGCTCAGAAGGAATTGCAGAACGCGATTGAAGGTTTGGTGAACTTAGATGAGCTCAAAGAACTGATTGCAAAAGCGCAAGGGTATAAAGCTACTGTGAACTCAGATAAGGAAAAAGTGAAGTATTCCGAAGCATCCCTGGCAGTTTATAATCGTGAAGTGGACGCTGCCTTAGAGAATGCGCAGGGAATTATGGAACGTGAAGAAGACTGGACGACGAAACAGGTAGCCGATACGGTAGCGGCATTGAAGAATGCAGAGCCGGCAAAGGCAATGACAGTAAAACCGGATGGACCGGAATGGTTAGTCAGTGTTGAGGCATTGAAGGGTATTATTAAAAACGCCAACGATCGCCTGACAGCAGTCCGTAAGCCGGATGATACTTATAAAGTGTATACGGCGGAATCCAGAAACAACTATTGTGCAAAACTGGAAGAGCAGAAGAATGCAGCGGATGCGTTGGTGAAGTCTGCTACGACAAAGAAGGCAGTTACCGATCAGGAAAAGAAGTTGCAGGATGCGCTTAACAATACAGCTCTCCTGGCAAGAATAGATGTCATGAATAATCTGAGAAAACAGATTACAGATGCATTAAAAGATACCGGTAACTACGATAAGAAGCATACGGAGCAGACAAACAAAGACCATGTGGGCGAGTTTGTTTACACGGCAATCAGCCGTAAAGCAGTGGAAGATGCAATTGCGAAGTTAAATGACTTAAACAGTAAGCTTCCGTTAGATACCAGCCAGAAGATGCAGGATGATGTGGCAGCAGCGTTGACAGCGTTTGCCACGGCAAAGAACAATCTTACAGAAGTAGATTATAACTTATACGACGAAGCTCAGAAAGTATTAGACGAAGTAGGTAAGCTCAAAGAAGAGGACTATACGGCGGACAGCTGGAAAGTATTGAGCGATGCTTGTAAGGCGCTGAGCGATATGCTGCCAAACATGACGGATGCTGATGAGCTGAAGAATGCAAAAGAAGCAGTAGCAAATGCAAAGGAAGCGTTAATTTCCATCGTAGACTTGAAAGGTGTCATTGACGACTTCAAGGTGAAGTATATTGAAGATCAGTATACGAAAGCAAGCTGGGCAGAGTACCAAAAAGTTATGGATGAAGCAGAAAAGGTATTAAAAGATCCGGCAGAAACAGCAGACCATATTGCATTTGTAAAGAACAAGTTAGAACTGGCGCCAGGCGTGCTCGTATCAGTAGTAGAACTGAAAGCGGCAATCGACAATGCAACAGGCGTAGATTACACGAAATACCCGCAGGCTGACTACAGTGCGGCAAGCTGGAATGCATATCACAAGGTTTGTGAGGACGCAAAGGCTCTGTTGACAACAGAAGAGGCAGTTACCAGCCAGCAGATTGCGCAGGCAATTGATCAGATTAAATCCGCAGTGGATAATTTGACAACCACAGTTCCGCTGCAAAAAGCAATCGCAGATGCAGAAGCAACCTATACCGAGGATCTGTACACAGGAGCTTCCTGGGAGAAATATCAGGCGGCATTGAATGCAGCTAAGCAGGTTCTGGCAAAGGAAAACGCTACAAATGCGGAGATTCAGGAAGCAATCCAGAATCTGAATAAAGCGATTGACGCATTGGTATCTCCTGACAAATTGGCAGATGTGATTGAAAATGCTGAGAACCAGGGATATCAGAGTACTGATTTCACGGCAGGAAGCTGGGACGCATATGAGGCAGCGTTGTTGGCAGCAAAGGAAGTTGCAGCAAACCCGAACGCAACCAGCGCTGAGATTGGCACGGCGATTGCAGATTTGACGAGGGCGAAGGATGCGCTTGTTTCCACCGTATCTCTCAAAAAGGCGATTGACGACGCAAATGAACAGAACTTCAATGAGAACAACTATACACCGGAATCCTGGGCGCAGTATAAGAAAGCGCTGGATGAGGCAGTAGCGACATTGAATGACAAACCTTCAGCAACGAATGCAGATATTGAAAATGTAACTGCTAACTTGAAGAGCGCAGTGAAAAACTTACAGCCGGTTGTATTTGATGATTCCGATGCAAATGCTGCGATTAGAAGAGCAGAAGCTTTGTATGAAGGAGAT
This sequence comes from uncultured Lachnospiraceae bacterium, assembly GCA_947565425.1. Taxonomy (GTDB): domain Bacteria; phylum Bacillota; class Clostridia; order Lachnospirales; family Lachnospiraceae; genus Petralouisia. Next base: position 34,688 of record CANOFW010000002.1, on the reverse strand, counting down.
TATACAGCCAATAGTTATCAGGCAGTTTCCACAGCTTTGAACGAGTTGAAAGCGCTGCTTGCATCAGATAAGGTGAACGAAGCAACAGTAAGACCTGCTATCGTTAAACTGAATGAGGCAATGGAAGATTTAGTTTCTATCGTAACACTGAAAGAGGATATCCAGACAGTTCAGAATTTGAATTACAGCCAGAGGCAGTATACAGCGGCAAGCTGGGCAGAGTACAGCGCAGCTTTGCAGTATGCACAAGATACGGTTGTAAAAGCTGATGCGACCAAGAGTGAGGTGGCAAAAGCTGTTTCTGATTTGAATATGGGTATTCGTGGATTGGTATCTATTGCCGACTTGACGGAGGCAATTCAGACAGCAGTAAAAGAAGGCTATCGTGCAGGGGATTATACGAAGAGTACCTGGGAGAATTATCAGACAGCGCTTGAAAATGCACAGAAGGTAGTAGTGAAAGAAGATGCAACGAGAATTGAGGTAAAGAATGCGGCAGAGGCGTTGGAAAGCGCAATGAACCATTTTGTCTATGTCGCAGACCTTAACACAGCAATCGCAAACGCTCAGAAGACTTACGTTCAGTCGAAGTACACGGACGCAAGCTGGAAAGTATATAGCCAGGCGCTTGCCGCAGCGAAATCAGTTGCAGCCAAAGCAGACGCTTCTGAGAGCGACATTGCCGCAGCAAAACAGGCTCTTTCCGCAGCTATCAGCAAGCTTGCTGTTAAGCCGGCAACTGTAAAACCGGAGACGCTTAAAATCAATATCAAGAAAGCTACAATTGGTGTGAAAGAAGCCCTGACACTGAAAGTTACAGGTGCAACAAGCAAGATTTCTTACAAGAGCAGCAACAAAAAAGTAGCGACTGTCGGCTCCAAGGGTAAGGTTACCGGTAAGAAGACAGGTAAAGCCACAATTACTGCCGCTACAGCAAAGGGTAAGAAGATTACCTGTACAATCACGGTGAAGAAAGCGCCGAAGAAGGTAACGTTGAACAAGAAAAAAGTTACCCTCACGAAAGGCAAAACATTTAAGATTAAAGTGAAACTGCCGAAGAATACTGCTAGCTACAAGAAGACATATAAGAGCAGCAATAAGAAAGTAGCAACGGTAAGTAAGTCAGGAACCATTAAGGCAGTGAAAAAAGGAAAAGCAGTTATCACAGTAAAGACGTTTAACAAAAAGACGGCAAAAATTCAAATTACTGTTAAATAAACCATCCTTTCGATTACGCCTCTGCAAGCAGGGTATTGCCCCGCTTGCGGGGCGTTTTCATTTTTATAGGACATTCTTTTTAATAGCAGCGAAACTCTCCTTGCTGATGACATGCTCGATTCGACAGGCGTCCTCCAGCGCAATTTTTTCATCTACGCCGAGGCTTATCAGCCAGGAGGACAGAAAACGGTGACGTTCATAAATCATATCATCTATTTCTTTGCCCGTATCCGTTAAAGTGATATATCCCTTGTCCGATACCACAATATGCCCGGCTTCCCGCAGATGCTTCATAGCGACGCTGACGCTGGGCTTTTTGAAGCCAAGTTCGGTGGCGACATCAATAGAACGGACAACCGGAAGCTTTTGGCTTAAAATTAGAATTGTTTCCAGATAATTTTCAGTAGATTCTGTGTTTTTCATGTTAAATTCCTCTTTCATCAGTGGCACAGCGGATGCCATATATGATACTGTGAATAATAAACAGTCCCTCATTTTTTATTCTGGTATTAGTATACTGAAGATTGTCAATGTCAAGGAGTCAAGGGTTACCCTCAACAGGGATATGGCAAATAAAATTATGATTTAAGGAAAGGAAAAAGAATGAAAACATTAAGGCAAATTCGTTGTGGAAATACAGTGAGAGTTATAAAGTTACATGGTGAAGGTCCGGTAAAACGCCGGATTATGGATATGGGTATTACCAAAGGAGTAGAAGTTTCGGTAAGGAAGGTTGCGCCACTGGGAGATCCGCTGGAAGTGACGGTTCGCGGATATGCGCTCTCAATCAGAAAAGCAGATGCGGAAATGATAGAGGTGGAATCGCTTTTGCCTCAGAGATAAAAGTTAAATAGTGCGGCAAAAGGTATTATTTTTTTGAGCAATAGTTAGTTGCAACTAATAAAAGTAAGTATAAACAAACACGAGAAAGGATGGAGATGAAAAAATGTCGCTGAAAATAGCCTTAGCAGGAAATCCCAACAGTGGGAAGACAACATTATTTAATGCGCTTACTGGCTCAAATCAGTTTGTGGGGAATTGGCCGGGCGTTACGGTCGAGAAAAAAGAGGGGAAGTTAAAGGGACACAAGGACGTGACGATTATGGATTTGCCGGGGATTTATTCTTTATCGCCATATACACTTGAGGAAGTGGTGGCGAGAAATTATTTAATCGGGGAGCGTCCAGACGTTATTTTGAATATTGTAGACGGAACGAATATTGAGCGCAACTTGTATCTCTCTACACAATTGATGGAGTTGGGCATTCCGCTTGTCATGGCTGTGAACATGATGGATATTGTGAGGAAAAATGGCGATAAGATACAGATTGAGAAGTTGAGCGAGAAATTGGCATGTCCGGTTGTGGAAATATCTGCCTTAAAGGGGACTGGGGTAAAAGAAGCCGCAGAGAAAGCGATAGCGCTTGCGCGCAGGCAGGATGCTGTTTTGCCGGTGCATGAATTTGCTCCGGAAGTGGAGCATGTGCTGGAATTAATTACTGATAAGCTTGGCGCGGATGTGCCGCAAAGACAGCGGCGCTTCTTCGCTGTCAAGCTGTTGGAAAAAGACGAAAAGATTTCTACTCTCATGAGACATATGCCGGATATCTCAGCGGAAATTAAGGCCATAGAAGAAGAACTGGACGACGACACGGAGAGCATTATTACCAATGAGCGTTACACTTATATTTCTTCTATTATCAAGGAATGTTATAGCAGGCGGCGCAAGGGGGGATTAAGCGTTTCCGATAAAATTGACAGGATTGTAACGAACCGCATCCTTGCCCTGCCTATTTTTGCAGTTGTGATGGCAATTGTCTATTACGTTTCCGTTAGTACGGTGGGTGATTGGGCGACAAGCTGGGTCAATGACGGCGTGTTCAGTGACGGCTTTCATCTGTTTGGTATGGAAAGTTTTTATATTCCGGCGATACCGGAGCTTTTTACGAATGGATTAGAGGCAATTGGCTGTGCAGATTGGTTACAAGGGCTGGTGGTCGACGGCATTGTTGCCGGTGTAGGCGCAGTGTTGGGATTCGTGCCGCAGATGTTGGTACTGTTTCTTTTTCTTGCCTTCCTGGAGAGCTGTGGATATATGGCGAGGGTGGCATTTATCATGGATCGTGTCTTTCGTAAATTTGGACTTTCCGGTAAATCATTTATCCCCATGCTGATAGGTACAGGGTGCGGAGTGCCGGGGGTTATGGCTTCAAGGACGATTGAAAATGACCGGGATCGCAAGATGACGATTATGACAACCACATTTATTCCCTGCGGTGCAAAATTACCAATTATTGCTTTGATTGCCGGAGCGTTTTTTGGCAATGCCTGGTGGGGGTCCTGGAGCGCGTTTTTTGTGGGTATCGCGGCAGTCGTCTGTTCCGGTATCATTTTAAAGAAAACGCGTATGTTTGCCGGAGAACCGGCGCCGTTCGTGATGGAGCTGCCAAGTTATCACTTGCCTACGGTGGGAAATATACTTAGAAGTATGTGGGAGCGCGGCTGGTCTTTTATCAAGAAGGCGGGGACAGTAATTCTTTTATCTACGATTTTTATCTGGTTTATCACGTATTTTGGTTGGGTAGAAGGTCAGTTCCGTATGTTAGAAGAGATGGAGATTGCCCACAGTATACTGGCGTCTATCGGTAATGTGTTTGCCTGGATATTTGCTCCATTAGGTTGGGGAGATTGGAAATCCGCGGTGGCGGCAATTACCGGTCTGGGCGGTCTTGCCTATTTCGTCTCGCTGTGCATCTACCAGATTGGCGCCTGGATTACGGCAGGTGTTTTCGGAGTAGGAACCATAGTGGCTATCCTTCTGATGATTGGATTTCTGTATCTGCTGCTGCGTCCTAGTAAGGGGGGAAGTCTGATAAGTATGAAAGGCTTGGCAGGCGCAAAATAATACCTTTCGCGTGACAAGATAGAACAGAAAACCGCCGCCAGATGGATGTTCTGGCGGCGGTTTTCTATCTCTTAAATTCTGCTATTTCTGCTTCACATATCCGATGAACTTATTCTGGTAAAGAATCTGAATATATTTCACAAGCCGTTCAAGCAAAGGTTCTGCTTCTTCGCCGAACTGTGCAGATACTAACTTGGAAATCTCATGCACATTGCGCGCGCCGTCCATCTGTCGCCACACGAAGCTTCCGTATTTGTCAAGGGAAATATGGCTGGTACGCGGCCGTTTGAAAACCTTTTGCGCAATCCAATTATAAAATCCCTTATTTACTACATGGACGGTGACAATGCCTTTTTTATCTGCATTCCAGGTATAATCTGGGTTGCAGACAGGAATATAATCCAAAAAATTTTTTTTCGATTTGCTCACAAATTCTCCTTTAACCATTTGCGCTCGCTGGCTTGCGCCACGCAGCGTCAATTATTTTGCGTTCTTAGCTTTACGGTAGCAGAAGGACCACAGACACAAGGTCAGCAGTGCAAAGGCAACCAGTCCAAGGATATTGCCAAAGTTAGCGTTTGTAAGTACTGGAATAGCTCCTGGCAGGAAAGAACCGATCGTATCGCCGATGTTGCTGCCGTTAAATGGAATGACTGTCAGGAAAGCGAGGAGGATACCTACCAAACCTTCGCCTGCAATCAAGCCAGAAGAGAAGAGAATGCCGTTGGCATCTGCATCTTTTTTCTCCTTCTCACTGGAATTCTTTTTCTTTTCTACCACTAATTTCACAAGACCGCCGACCATCATCGGTGTGCTCAAGTGAATGGGCAGATATAAACCGATGGCAAATGGCAGCACCGGAATGCCGAGAACTTCTACAACAATGGCAATAAACGCACCAATGAAGATTAAAGTCCAGGGAAGGTTGCCATCCATAACGCCCTCTACAATCATTTTCATCAAAGTTGCCTGAGGAGCCGGGAGATTTGGTGTGCCGTAGCCCCATGCAAGGTGCAGCAGATAAAGTACGCCGCCGATGGCAAGGGAGGAGGCAAGTACGCCGATAAGCTCACCGATCTGCTGTTTCTTAGGTGTTGCACCTAAGATATAACCAGTCTTTAAGTCCTGAGAAGTATCTCCGGCGATTGCCGCAACGATACAGATAACGCCGCCGATAGCGATGGCAGCGATCATGCCAGGTTGTCCGTTCATACCGGTTGCTTTTAAAGCGATGGTGGCAACTAACAGCGTAGCGATCGTCATACCGGAAACCGGGTTGTTACTGCTTCCCACAAGTCCTACCATACGGGAGGAGACAGTGGCGAAGAAGAAACCGAAGACAACAATCATAAAGGCGCCAAATAAGTTAATCGGAATAACCGGGATAATCCAGATGGCAAGTGTCAGGACAGCGATGCCGATCAGGATGACTTTGATGTTCAAATCCTGGTTGGTGCGCTCGTTGCTAACGTCGCCTTTGCCGAAGCCTTTGATTGCCTCGCGGAAAGTCTTTACTATCAGAGGCAGTGATTTAATCAGGCTCATGACACCGCCGCAGGCAACGGCGCCGGCGCCGATATATTTGATGTAGTTTGTCCAAATGGCAAATGAACCGCCGTCTGCGTAGAGTTCCGCAATGCTGACGTCAGCCGGGAACATAACAATATCTCCGCCGAATAATACAATCAACGGCATAAGTACGAACCATCCAAGCGTACCACCGCAAAACAGATAAGAAGAAATCTTAGGTCCACAGATATAGCCGACGCCCAATAATGCCGGCAGCACATCCATACCGATACCGGAGCCTTTGTATGCCGGAATCTCATAATGTACTTCGCTGGGGAATACTTTCAGTCCATCGGTGATGAACTTATAAGCTGCTGCAATTCCGAGACCGGCAAATACCGTGGAGGCTTTGGCTCCGCCTTCCTCGCCTGCCATCAGTACTTCGGCACACGCTTTACCTTCTGGATAGGGAAGCGTGCCATGCTCCTGTACAATTAATGCTTTTCTTAATGGAACCATAAATAAGATACCGAGTGCGCCGCCGATAAATGCAATCACGGCAATTTCAATTAGAGATGGTGAAGAAGTTCCCCATTCAGATGCCCAGAGGAATAAAGCAGGCAGTGTGAAGATTGTGCCTGCGGCTACGGATTCTCCGGCAGAACCGATGGTCTGTACCATATTGTTCTCAAGAATGGACTCCTTTCTCAAAATAATGCGGATAACACCCATGGATATTACCGCTGCCGGAATAGATGCCGATACCGTCATCCCCACGCGGAGACCAAGGTAGGCGTTTGCTCCACCGAACAAGATAGCCAGAAGGATTCCCAGGATAATGGAAGTCGCAGTAAATTCCGGTAGCGTCTTGTTTGCGGGAACAAAAGGTTTGAAATCTTTGTTCTCATTCATTTCATTTACTCTCCTTTGCTATTAGATGTAAGTATTTTAACAAATTTGTAACAATATGTCTATGTTTTCCATGATTTTGCAATTGATTTTTGTAATAAGCTACGATTCATAGATAGCGAAATATGAGAGAGTAAATAGATTCGTGTGGCAGCTCCGCACTATAAATTTATAAAATTGGGGGACTTAAAATGGAAAGTTATCATTGTAAAATTAATCAAAAGCCAGTACAATAGAAGAAATAGTCTTTTAGGAAGGAATGGAGAAAAGTATGGAAAAACAAAAAAGAAATTCATTTTCTGGCTCCGTTGGTTTCGTCCTGGCGGCGGCTGGAAGTGCAGTGGGGCTTGGGAATATCTGGCGATTTCCCTATTTGGCAGCAAAGGACGGCGGAGGCTTATACCTCGTGATTTACCTGGTTCTGGCGTTGACGTTTGGCTTTACGCTCCTGGTGACGGAGATTGCAATCGGCAGAAAAACGAAGCAAAGTCCTTTGACAGCGTACAGTAAATTGCGCCCTAAATGGGGATTCTTGGGAGTACTCGCTTGTTTGGTGCCGATTATTATTCTGCCGTATTACTGTGTGATTGGCGGCTGGGTGTTAAAGTATTTTCTTGCCTACCTCACTGGGGAAGGTATGCAGGCGGCTGGAGACGAGTATTTTACAGGATTTATTACCCAGGACGTTTCCCCTATGGTATTGCTGATAATTTTTCTTGCCGTAGTGTCAATTGTCATTATCCTTGGCGTTAATAACGGAATTGAGAAGTTTTCTAAGATATTAATGCCGTTGTTGATCTTGCTTGTGCTGGGAATTGCTGTGTTCTCACTGACTATTTCCCACACGGACGACCAGGGGATTACCAGAACTGGACTTGAGGGCCTTAAAATTTATGTGGTGCCCGATTTTAGCGGGCTCACGATAAAGGGATTCTTTACCGTGCTGTTGGATGCTATGGGGCAGCTATTTTTCAGTCTGAGTGTTGCTATGGGTATTATGGTGACTTATGGCTCTTATGTAAAAGATGAAGATAATCTGGTACGTTCCATCAACCAGATAGAAATATTCGATACGGTTGTGGCATTTCTTGCCGGAGTTATGATTATCCCGGCAGTATTTACCTTTATGGGCAGAGAGGGGATGGAGGCTTCCGGGCCCAGTTTGATGTTTGTCTCTTTACCCAAAGTATTTGCCGCTATGGGCAAGGTAGGGAACGTGGTAGGTTGTCTGTTCTTTGCTATGGTATTGTTCGCGGCGCTGACGAGTGCGATTTCCGTGATGGAGGCAGTAGTTTCCAGCTTGATGGATAAGTTCCATCTGAGCAGGCTGAAAGCGTCTCTGATTGAGATGGGCATTGCTCTGATCGGCGGAATTGCCGTATGCCTGGGCTACAACAAATGGTACTTTGAGCTTAAACTGCCCAATGGCGCAGTAGGGCAGATCCTTGATATTATGGACTATCTCAGCAACAACTTGTTTATGCCGCTGGTGGCAATTGGAACTTGTATTCTTGTCGGTTGGATTATCAAACCGAAGACAATTGTTGACGAGGTAGAGAAGAATGAAGCCAAATTTGGCAGGCGCGGGCTGTATATCGTGATGGTAAAATATGTTGCGCCAATTCTGCTGGTAATTCTGTTGCTTAAATCAGTAGGAATACTGACGATCATTTAAAGGACTGAGTTTGAATCATGGCATAGGCAAACGAAATAACGCTTTGCCAATTAAAACTCCTATTATCAACTTATGTTTACAAAATAGCGCTACACTTTGCGGGTGGGGCGCTATTTTTTTGTAAGTAGCAAAGATTATAGCTGCATAAGGCATGCTGACTATTGTGTAAGAGTTTAAACAATAGATAAAGATTTTTTTCTTATATTATCCAGCAAACAAATGTTTCGTTGACATTCTATGCATTTTAAAGTATAATTTGTTATACAAATCATACTAAAGGAAGTGAAGGAAAATGATAGGACCAGAAGGTAAATATGCATGGACGGCTACAGTTGGAGAAAAAGGACAAATTGTTATTCCGAAACAAGCGCGCGACATATTTGATATCAAGCCAGGAGATACGTTGCTCATTCTTGGCGATGAGAATCGTGGTATTGCCATTCCGCCGAAAGGAGCGTTTGCCGAATTGTTCACAGCGACATTTGAAGAGAAGGATGGTGAGAAAGATTGAAAAAAATTGCATTCTAAATCTTTTCAGCCGGATGTAGTATATACAGACTCTGTCTGTTTTTGGGGGAAGTTGAATGCATGGAAGTACCATGTACCGATGGTGGTGTCTACAAGCACCTTCGCCTTTAATCAAATGTCTTCCGGTTACATGAAGAACAGTCCGAAAGAAATGGCCGACATGATTTTGGGACTTCCGAGAATCTCCAGGGAACTAAAAAGACTCAAGCCTTACGGTTACCAAGTGAAAGGTGTCTTATCCCTGATTCAGAGCGGCAATAACACAGATTCTATTGTATATACTTCGCAGAGGTTTCAGCCGTATGCGGAGAGTTTTTCAGATCATTATGCCTTTGTCGGGCCCTCAGTATTTTCAAAAATCCGGCCTCAAAAAGAGAAGGAGCGGCCGCTCATTTATGTCTCTATGGGGACGGTTATTAATGACCGGCCTGATTTATACCGTAAATGTATGGACGCTCTGAAAATTATGGATGTTGAGGTCATAATATCCTGCGGAGATGCGATAAACCGCGAAGAGTTGGGGGAATTGCCGGACAACATCCAAGTGTTTCCTTATGTAGACCAGCTTGCTATTCTTGCCAAAGCAGACGTCTTCATTACGCACTGCGGTATGAACAGCGTTTCCGAAAGCCTGTATATGGCTGCGCCGATGGTTCTTTATCCGCAGACGGGCGAGCAGTATGCCGTTGCGAGAAGAGTTACCGAAATCGGTGCGGGAATTATGTTGGAGAATGATTCTACGGAAAGCTTGCGGTCAGCCGTACAAGAGATTTTGAATAATAAAGCATATGGAAATGCCGCCAAAGAATGTAGTGAAGATTTCCGTGCCTGCCCAGGTACTGCGGGCGCAGCAGAATTTATTGAAAATGCGCCGCATTCGTCAGACGGAATTGATGTCATAGGCGAGCTAAACAAGGCGATTGCCAAGTTTCAGCTTCTATATTGGCTGATAGTAATCGCCGCAATTAATCTTATTGGTTTTATGATTAGCTGGAAATATGTATGGCTGATCGGAATAGTCGCTGGAATAGTTTCTTCTCCTATTGGTAAAATAATACAAAATAGAAAATATACCTGCCTGACGCGCAGCAGGGCGCGAGCCTGAGGGAATATATTTCATTTGACACGCGTTTATCATTATCTTACAATAGGGATATAATGACTATGCAGATTTTTGGAAAAAGTGAAATAATATTATCTGCTAAGAGAGTAGGGAAACGCCGCAAAAGGCGTTTATGGTAACCTTAGGGAGCGACATATGAAAATTGTAATATGCGATGACTGCGTGAAAGATTTACAGCGTTTGGAAAGGCTGCTGGAAAAATACAGGGACACGGCTGCGGGTATTCATTTCCAGGTGGAGGAATTTGTGGATGCCTGCACCCTGTATGACAGGATTTTACAAGGGGAACTGGCAGATATTTATATATTGGACATGATTATGTCGGAGAAAACCGGAATTGAAATCGGCAGCCTGATTCGCAAAATGGGCGGCGGAGGGGTAATCATTTACGTTACTACCTCCGCTGATTTTGCGCTGGAGGCGTATGAGGTACATGCATCGCGGTATCTGTTAAAGCCTGTCAGTGAAGAACATTTTTTTGAGGCCATGGATTTTGCGCTTTATTATCAAAATGCAGAAAAGAATCCATTGTACCCCATTAAGACGAAGGATGGTACGGTGTCTGTGCCGTATTCTAAGATTGAATATATTGAAAATTATTCCCGTATGCTCAATGTTTTTCTGGAGGATGGGGAAAATATCAGGAGTATTTTTATTAGGAAATCCTTTGATGAGGAAATAAAAGAAATTGCGGGGGACAGGTCTTTTCTGCGTATTCATAAATCATTTCTGATTAACATGAACCACGTAAAAAAGCTGGTGCAGGGCAATATCATTATGGAAAGCGGCAGGCGGATTCCTGTCAGTAAGACAAGGGCGGCAGAGGTGAAAAGAGAGTATCTGCAATTTGTCTCTGAATGTTATCGGTAGGGGGATGGGGCATGTACTATAAAAGCATATCTTATATGATTAGCCACATATTTTTGATGTTGTTTATGTATCTGTTTATCCGTCAACGTTATTCTAAGATAAAGACGGCAGGTATTTGTTCCTTGTCGTTCTTAATCCTCACGGTTACGGATTGTCTAAAATTAAATGTTTTTGCGGATAGCGATTTTTGTTATGTTGTAGTGACGGTATTCCAGATACTTGTGACGCAACTTACCGGAATTTTCATTTCTAAGCATAGGGACAGTAAAGTATTGTTTATTGGTTTGAGCGCATCTAGTTACGTAATTGCCGGGAGCATATCTTCTTCCATTTTATTTGTTTGGACAAAAAACGTGCTTCTTTCTATTATTGGCGGACTGATTGTTCATACCGGGATATTAGTTGTTTTATGCGATCGCATTCGTGATATCGGTCTCAAGTATCAAGAGAGAGAATCTATCAAAGGACAGTGGGAGATTTGTTTGATTCCGGTATTTTTTTATTGTAGCTTTTCCTTTCTGGCATTTTTTCCGTATACGCTTGATGAAAATCCGCGCAATATAGCGGGCGTTATTTTTTTTATCATTACTATGATTATTTCTTATGTGGTGGCGCTCCGCTATCTGGAGAGTGAATCTGAGAGGGCAGGGACTTATTGGAAGAGTGTGTTTATTGAATCTTATGTCAAAGAACTCGAGAAGCAGTATCATCTTCTGGAGAAGTCGGAGATGAATTTAAAGATCATGCGTCATGATATGCATCATTATTCGGGAATGATAAATTCTCTGCTTGATCAGGAGGAGTATGGGGAAATCAGAAAGCTTGCGGAATACATAAAGTCTGTTGCGGATGAGAATAAGGTAGAGAAATTCTGTAATAATCTGACGATGAATTCGATTCTTTCCCATATGGCAGACAAGGCGCAGTCGCTCGGTGTTGCGGTGCAGCTAGAAGCAGTGGTGCCCCAAAAGCTTCCTTTTAGCGATTATGAGTTTGCCGCGGTAGTCGCTAATCTTTTGGAAAACGCTATAAGTTATGTCAGGCGATTTGAGAGTAAAGAAAAGCGCGTGCAAGGAAAGATTCATTATACAGACGGACATGTGCTTATCCATATGCAAAACGAATATGAGCAAGAGATTATACTGGACCAGGAGACCGGGCTTCCGCGCAGAGCGGAGGGGAAAGGGTATGGTTTGGGGATGCAGAGCGTGCAGAATTTCTCAGAGAAAATAGGAGGAAATCTCGGCTGTTATTGCCAGGATGGTATTTTTCATTTTATGCTGTTTGCGAAAATTTAGGTTATTTTGTGAAAAAACAGGAATTAATAGAGATAGGGTGATATGGTATAATTTGACCTGAGACATCTGGTGTAGTTGTACACTAGTCATGGCATAAGAAGCGAAAGAAAGTGATGAATACCAATGCAGAAGACATTTATAAAATATGTATTTGTTATCATGACATCAGCTATTTTTGTGATTCTGATTATCAATGTGCTCCTGAGTAAACATACGCTGGAGAACCAGCAGTTTAACAGCTTTCAGGCAAAAATTGAGCAGATTATACATACGCTTGACAATAACCGCAGAGAGCTGGATTTACTGAAGAGAAATTTAGATGAAGATTATCTGATCAGAGCAAGGGCGGCGGCCTATGTTGTGGATCAACAGAAGGAAGTTACCATGGACGTGTCTAAGATGCAGTATCTTGCCCGTCTGCTCAATGTGGATGAACTTCATGTCATAGACGAGAATGGAATTATTGTCTCCGCTTCTGTTTCTGAGTATGTAGGCATTGATATGGCAAATCATAAACAGACACGTCCGTTTTTAGAGCTGCTGGACAGTGAAGATGAGGATGCATATCTCATCCAGGATCCGCAGCCGAATGCGGCGGCTGGTATCGTCCGGCAATATGTGGGAGTGGCGAGAAAGGCACAGAAAGGAGTCGTCCAGGTTGGCTTTGAGCCCAAGCGACAGTTAGAAGCGCAGTCCAGAAATACTTATGAATATATGTTTTCCAGATTCCCCACCGATGTTGGAGAAGAATTGTTTGTGGTCGACAGTGAAACAGGAGAGATTTTGGGCTATTCCGAAAACAGAGAAGAGGACTCTGTGGGGAAGTATTATCCCTTGGATGCGCTTTTAGAGTGTGAGATGGGAGCCTATAAAACGGGAACGGACGGCGCGCAAAGGTATGTGGTGAGCAGAAGGAACGAGGATGTGCTCATTTGTGCTGCTATGCCGGCAGAGGATTTGATGCAGAAGCTGATGGATAATACGGTTATGACGTTGATTTATCTGCTTTTTATTGAGGCGGCTGTCATCCTTCTTCTGAATTATCTTGTCAGGAGCAAAGTAATCGACGGCATTCACCAGATTAATGAGGATTTGTCTGCAATCACCAACGGCAATTTTGATACTACGGTATCTGTGAGCGGGAACCGCGAGTTTGAGGAGCTGAGTAAAGGAATCAACACAATGGTGACAAGCATCGTCAGCCTTTCTAACAGGATCTCCGCGATTATTGAAATCAGCGGGATTCCCTTGGCAGCGTTTGAGTATGAAAGTGGGATTAACCATGTCTTTGTTACCTTAGGAGTGGGAGAATTGCTTGGTATTTCTAATAAAGAGGTTGCGGAATTCTGTAAAAATGCCGATGTGTTTGACAAGTATATCCGCACGATTACAGAGAATCCCATCGAGGGAGAAACGGACGTATATCGGATTAATGATGAGAAGTATGTACGTATTCACATGTCGGAATCTTTAGAAGGAAAGCTTGGCGTGATCACAGATGTTACGGCGGACATCATGGAGAAAAAGCGTATGCGCTACGAGAATACGCATGATCCGCTTACCGGACTGTACAAATTTCAGTATTTTAAGGAAAAGGCAGTGGAACATTTGCGGGAATTGACGGAAGGCGAGGTCTGTGCCGTTGTTATGTTGGATCTCGACTTTTTCAAGGGAATTAATGATACATTTGGACATGATGTAGGCGATCGTTATCTGCAAAATTTTTCCGCAGTCATGAGCGCAATGCCTACAGAACATTTCTTGACGGCAAGGCGGTCTGGCGACGAATTTTGTATGATGCTGTTTGGTTGCCGCAACCGGTTTGAGATTATAAGATACATGAATCATTTTTATGATAAGCTGCGGAAGAATCATGTACCGCTGTCGGAGACAGAGACCAGAGTAATCAGCGCTTCCGCAGGCTTTGCCTGGACGTCTGACAGCAATACGGATATTTCTGAGCTTTTAAGCCATGCGGATGAGGCGTTGTATGAAGTAAAGCGGGATATAAAAGGCACGTATGGGGAGTATTCAGGATAAAGATGGGCGGAACAGTTACCATTATGGGACGCCCTGTTAAGGTCAAGTTGTATAAACATTAGAAAGAGAGGAGGACATATCATGAAATTTGCTATTTTGGCGCCGGGTGGTATTGCCCATAGCATGGCAAAGGCTGTATCTCAGATTGACAAGATTGAACGGTATGCTGTGGCATCCAGGGACTTGAAGCGTGCAGAGAAATTTGCGCAACAGTGGGGCTTTGAAAAAGCTTATGGCTCTTATGAGGAGATGGTGCAGGACCCGCAGGTAGAGTTTGTCTATGTGGCTTCCCCGCATTCCCATCATTATGAGCATGCGAAACTGTGTTTAGAACATGACAAGCATGTGCTGGTGGAGAAGGCATTTACAGTCAATGCTAGGCAGGCGCGGGAATTAATTCAGTTATCGGAGGAAAAAGGTCTTCTGCTGGCAGAGGCAATTTGGACACGTTATATGCCGAGCCGGAGAATGATTGACGACATTTTAGCGTGCAAAGCGATTGGCAATGTCACCTCGTTGACGGCGAACCTTGGATATATCCTGCCCCATGTAGAGCGTATGCAGAACCCGGAATTGGCGGGGGGCGCCCTGCTTGACCTGGGTGTCTATCCGATTAACTTTGCGCTGATGGCGTTCCATGGAGAGATAAAGGATGTACACGCCACAGCCATTATGTCTCCCAAGGGCATTGATTGGGTCAACAGCATTACCTTGACGTTTGAGGAAGAGAGGATGGCGGTGCTGCACAGCGATATGCTTACGCAGACGGATCGCCAGGGCGTTATCAGCGGCGACCAAGGCTATCTTGAAGTGCAAAATATCAATAATTGCGAAGAAATCCGCGTGTTTGGCCTGGATCGGAAAATGACGGCGCGCTATCAGGTTCCAGAGCAGATAAACGGCTATGAATATGAAGTACTCTCCTGTATCCGCGCCATTGAAGCGGGAAAGACGGAGTGTGAGGAGATGCCACACAGTGAAATTTTGCGGGTGATGGAACTGTTAGACAGAATCCGCGGACAGTGGGATATGGTATATCCTTGCGAGTAGATTTCGGAATGTGTGAATCTTTATCATAGAATTTACAGAGAAATAGATATGTACTGGGGCTGCCGCACTCATATATTTACTTGTTATGTTAGTGCGACTGCCCCTTTTGTACATTTCATATTTGGTATCATAACATGATATATGTCCTACTGTTTATAAAAGTTTTGCTAAATTGTGGGCCTTATTATATAATGAGTATTGGAATCAGGAAAGGAGGAGTATTCTGATGAAGTATGCAAATCAGGTCTCTGAGATTTTAAACGCCTTTTCTCCCGCGCCTTTGCAGGAGGAGCAGATGGCGAAATTTTACTGTGAAAATACCATGGAGTGCCGTACAAGCGATAAGTACATTTCTCCGATTGAAGATATTTATGATATTTGCCGCGACCCGCAAGAAGTGAATGCCTGCCTGTTGCTGGGGCACAGAGGATGCGGAAAGAGTACGGAGCTGAACCGGATGACGGAAAGGCTTATAAGGGACGGCTATCATGTGCGGACAATAAAATGCAGTACGGATTTGGATTTATTTAATATTGTATATTCTGACCTTTTTATCCTTATGGGTGAGGCTTTGCTGGAAATTGCCGAGGAATCGGACTGTGAAATCGAGCAAAATCTGCTTGAAAATATTGAGGAATTTTGGATGGAGGGTACGGAAACATTAGTGTTTCAGGAGGCGCAGGACGATATTCTGGGAGCCGGCACAGCGGTGGAGACCAAGGGGATTTTTGCCGGCATTTTAAATATTTTTGCCCAAATTAAAACGGAATTAAGGTTTAATGAGGAGACAAGGAAAGAGTATCGTAGGAGAATCAGCGTCCGCTCCAGCGAATGGATTCGTATTTTGGGGCAAGTGTCGGAGACGATTACGGATAAAACGGGAGGCAAACGCCCGATTATTATATTTGAGGATTTAGACAGGCTGAACCCGGAGGATGCCTGGAAGGTATTTTATAATTATGCGGCCATTCTTTCTGGCATGAAGTTTCCTGTCATCTATACGTTCCCCATCGCACTTTCTTATGATGTGCGGTTTTCGGCGATGGAAAGTTATTTCATCACCAAAACGCTGCCGATGATTAAGATTGAGAGCATAGAGGGACAGCCGTTTGAGGATGGGATGAGCATTATACGCCAGATTGTGCAAAAGCGCGCGGACCTGAATTTGTTTGAAGAAAACGTCTTAGCCAAGATGATTCAGTACACGGGAGGCTCCCTCAGGGACTTATTTCGCGTAATCAATGCGGCTGCCAAGAGAGCGGAGCGCAGGAACAGCGGGCGTATTGGGCTGGAAGATGCAGACTACGCGCTGGAGGAGGAGAAGACTTCTTTAACCAGGCGGATTGATCAGAAAGACTACCAATTTTTGCGAAATATTTATCAGGGGAACAAGGAGCGCATTGAGGATAAGGAGATGCTGCTTCGGATGCTGCAAGCGTCGGTGGTGCTGGAATATAATGGCAAACGGTGGCATAATGTCCATCCGTTGGTTGTGAAGTTTTTGAAAGAACAGGGGTTGATGGGAGATGGCGGAGCGTAATCAGGAGGGGTATCGGACTTTAGGCTGGATTATCAATACATCTGAGCAGGGCTTGTTTCTGGTGATTGCGGAGGAAAGGATGCAGAAGGAAATTGCCGCTGTTTACCGCCAGGGGGTCGTGGAGGTTTACGACTATAAAGAGCAT
This sequence comes from uncultured Lachnospiraceae bacterium, assembly GCA_947565425.1. Classification (GTDB taxonomy): domain Bacteria; phylum Bacillota; class Clostridia; order Lachnospirales; family Lachnospiraceae; genus Petralouisia. Next base: position 17,878 of record CANOFW010000002.1, on the reverse strand, counting down.
CCCGGAGAGTATGCGTTTCGTGATTTACAGGAATGGGTAAATGGATTGCCGGAGACGAAGGTTTTTATGCTCGTAAACTTTCAGCTTGCGCTGCAAAGTGAGCAGAGTTTGAAACGTCTGAACTTCAGCCGGGATATGCTGGAAGGCTTGGGGAAGAATATGATTTTTCTTGTCACGCCCTATGGAGACGACCAGTTAGCGGCGGGAGCATACGATTTCTATTCCTTTGTTAAACTGAGGATTACCTTTGCGGATGAGCGGCAGGCACAGGCGGAACAAGAATTTGTAGCCGCGGACAGTTCCACAGAAGAATTTGTGGACGCGGACAGCGCCACAGAAGAGGGTGGCGGGCAAGCCGAAAGTCCTAGGAGAAAAATGGAAAGGGCCAATGTACTGATGGAACAGGCGCAAGATGCGTTAGAGAAAGCAGATTATGCTGCCGGTGAGAGATTGTTATTATATGCACGTAAAATTATGGAAGAACTGCTGGGGGCAGAACAGTTAGATTTGGCGCGGCTCGATGGAAAATTGGCAGAAGTTTATGAGAAGCAGGGAAGATATCAGGAAGCGGAAGCGTTGCTTAAAAAAATTCTGCGGATCTTGGAACAGGAACAGGGAAGGGAGCACCCGGAGGCAGCTTCCGGTTATAATAATCTGGCGATGGTGTATGAAAAGCAGGGGAGATATCAGGAAGCGGAAAATTTGTATGAAAAAAGTTTGTGTATTTATGAAAAAGCGCTGGGAGAGCAGCACTTGTATACGGCAGCAAGCTATAATAATTTGGCTGGATTGTATGAGAGCCAGGGAAAGTACCAGGAAGCGGAAGCATTGTATGAAAAGAGTTTGCGTATCAGAAGAAAGATGCTGGGAGAGGATCATATAGATACTGTCCAGAGTTATCATAATCTGGCGGCATTGTATGACAAACAAGGAAGATATCAGGAAGCGGAAGCGTTATATGGGAAGAGTTTGTCTATAATGGAAAGTGTATTGGGAGAGGAGCATCCCGATATAGCCCGAGGTTATAGTAATCTTGCAAGATTGTATGAGGAACAGAGAAAATACCGGGAAGCGGAAAAATTGTATAAAAAGAGTTTGAGAATAAAGAAACGCGTGTTGGGAGAGGAGCATCCTGACACAGCTCAGAGTTATCATAATCTGGCAGGGGTGTATCATAGTCAGGGAAAGTACCGGAAAGCAAAAAAATTGTATGGAAAGAGCTTGCGGATAAACGAAAGTGTATTGAGAAAGGGACATCCCAACACAGCCCAGAGTTATAATAATCTGGCAGTATTGTATTTTGAAGAGGGGAAATATCAAGAAGCAGAAGAATTGTATAAAAAGAGTTTGCGGATAGAGGAACGTGTATTGGGAGAAGAGCATCCTGATACTGCCCTGAGTTATTATAACCTGGCAGCGTTGTATGAAAAGCAAGCCAAGTATGAACTATCATTGACTTATTGTTTGCGAGCATATAAGGCTTATTCCTCGACACTTGGCATGGAGCATCCTCATACAGAGAACGCCTATAGAGCGATGGAATTTATTTATCATAAGTGGGATGATAAAGGTGATTTTCAGCAATGGCTGGAAGAGCAGATGAAAGAAACAGAAGAAACAAGTATGGAATGACGGTAACCGTGTATCAAAAAGGCTGCCGCAGTAAGGATGACATATACAATCTGACAATAATGCAGATGAGTTGTTTTCCTTGGCTGCGGTAGCCTTTTCTTTTTATTTAATTATTAGGAAAGACCTTGCCCAATTTGTTTTTATCCTTGCGTAAAGCGTGATAAAAATTGTCTGGTACGCTCTTCCCTGGGATGTTCAAATACTTCAATAGGGTCTCCTTGTTCCAAGATGCAGCCGTCGTCCATAAAGATGACATGGTTTGCCACATCCCGGGCAAAGGCCATCTCGTGGGTGACAATAACCATGGTGGTGTTCTGCTCGGCAAGCTCTTTCATGACCTTTAGTACCTCGCCGGTCAGTTCCGGGTCGAGGGCGGAAGTCGGCTCATCGAAACAGAGAATGTCGGGCTGTAAGGCGAGCGCGCGCGCAATCGCCACACGCTGGCACTGGCCGCCGGAGAGCTGGTGCGGATAATTCTCCATGCGGTCACTGAGTCCCATCTGATGTAACAGTTCTTTGGCCTGCGCCTCAATCTCATCATGGATTTTCTTGCGTTCCGCCTTGTAATTGGGCTGCTCTTTTGCCAGTAGTTCCTTTGCCAACATCACATTCTGCAAGGCGGTGTACTGCGGAAATAAGTTGAAGGACTGGAAGACCAGTCCAAAATGCAGCCGTTTCTTGCGGATTTCCGATTCCTGCTGCGTTTTGGCGTCGTCGGCGTCAAACAAGGTCTCTCCATTTACGCGGATGGTGCCTTTGTCGGGACGCTCCAGGAAATTCAAGCAGCGCAAAAGCGTGGTTTTGCCGCTGCCGGAGGAGCCGATGATAGAGACAACCTGTCCTTGTTCCAGGGAAAAGCTGATGTCCTTTAATACCTCAGTGTGCCCGAAATATTTGCGTATATGTTCTACTTCTAAGATTGGCATGCTTTTCCTCCTCTATTTAAAATAATCCAGTTTCTTTTCCAAACGTCCAAGAAGGACTGTTAGAATGCCGTTCCAGAGCAGATAATACACTGCGGTGAAAAACATCGGCCAAATCTCGCCGGATATGCCCTGGGAGCCTTTCATAAACGCCTGTCCTGCCCAAATAATTTCTTGCAGAGCGATAATGCGGGCCAGGGAGGTGTCCTTTACGAGTGTGATAATCTCGTTGGACATCGGCGGTACGATGCGTTTAATCATCTGAAGCAGCGTGATTTTAAGGAAAATCTGCCCTTTTGTCATGCCCAGTACCAGCCCGGCCTCTTGCTGTCCGGCCGGCACGCCCTGGATGCCGCCGCGGTAAATCTCCGAGAAATAGCAGGCATAGTTGAGGATGAAGGAGACGGAAGCGGCAAAAAACCGCCCGGTCTCACCGCCGCCCCAGACCGGGTTGTGCAGCACAAGGCCCGGGAAATAGTAAATGATTAAAAGCTGGATCATCAGGGGCGTTCCCCTGACAATCAAGACTATGAATTTCGTGAAATAGCTCAGCGGCTTAAAGCGGGACATTGAGCCAAAGGCAATAACCAATCCCAGCGGAAAAGCGCCGATAAGCGTGACAAAGAAAAGCTTTAAGGTCTGTAGAAAGCCAACGTTCAATGCTTTCAAGACAATAGGAAGTTGCTCTAAAATCTGTTCCATACGCGCTCCTGTGTTTCATTTATCCCCGCGAGGGTATCTGCCTCCCATGGGTTTTTTGATATAGGAAATTACTGCTCAATAATTGCAGCCTGTACACCATATTTTTCTGCACATTCTGTCATGCTTCCGTCTTTGTAACTGGAAGCGAAGAAGTCATTGAGCGCTTTCGCCAGATCGGAGCCTTTGCGAAAACCAACGCCGTATTCTTCACTGTTAAGACCAACTGTGTATGTAAGGTCGGCGTAGCTGGTTCCTTCTCCTACCATAGCGGCTGCCATCAGGGAATCAATAACTGCGGCGTCAGAGGTTCCGGCTGCCACTTCCATCAGGGCGTCTGCCTGCGCTTTTACTGCCGTATAATTTAAATCGAGCGCGGATACCTGTTCTTCACCGGCGCTTCCTGCTTCTACAGCGAACGTCAAATCAGACAGGCTGTTTGTGTCCTGGTACTGGTCGGCTTTGTCTTTGGGTACGATGACAATCTGTGCATTATTGCAATAGGCATTGGAACATGCCATGGAGCTTGTCACTTCGTCAGTCAGGGTCATGCCGTTCCATACACAGTCGATGGTCTTGCCGTCTAATTCCATAATTTTGTTGTCCCAATCAATTTCTACGAATTCAGCAGTTACGCCAAGGCTTTTGGCAAATGCTTTTGCCATATCTGCATCGAAGCCAATCCACTCGCCGTTTTCATCTTTGTAATCCATTGGCTCGAAATCGGTAATGCCAACGACCAAAGTACCTTTGTCCTTCACATAAGCTAGATCGCTATCCTTGGCATTGCCGGATGTCTCAGAGTCAGTTTTGCCGCATGCAGCCAAGGACAATGCCATGATGGATGCAAGCATAAGTACAAGTATCTTCTTCATAGTAAATAAATCTCCCTTTCTTATGGTATATTTAAGACCTACGCCAATATACTAACAAGTTAGCATATTAAAGTCAAGAGCAACATCGAAAAATGATATGGATAAAAAAGGGCGTTTGGGTTATAATGGAAAAAATACTTTAGAATGGAAGAAATTATTTAGTTTTAAGAAGGGATGCGGAAAAGTTATGAAGAGAAGATGTAGGACTAACAATGCAGGGCGTATCAGCGAACAGAGCAGGAGACGTTTTAGGCAGAGCAGCCGGCGTTTTGTGACAGGCGTTTTGTGCGTGGCAGTGGCTGCCGGAATAATGATGATGCCGTCGGAATTAGAGACAGTGCAGGCGAAAGAAGTTCGCGGAACTGGTGTGGAGTCAAACATGTCTCCCTTAGAATTGCAGGTAGTAGAAGGGGAAGATAAGGAAAATGCGGGCGTCAAAAGACAGGTGGAAGCTTTAGACAGAGGCATAGTGGCAATTCAGACAAAAGATGGTGTGTATCTGTCCTGGCGTTTTTTGGGGACGGACGATGCGGGCACAGCTTTTGATATTTATAGGGATGGGCAAAAGATTACAGCGTCTCCCATCACGGGAAGTACCAATTACTTAGATGCTTCTGGAGAAACAAAGTCTCAATATGTGCTGCATACTTTGCAAAATGGGCAAGAGGAGGAACAGAGTGAAACTATTTCAGTGTGGAAAGATAATTACTTAAATATTCCGCTGGATAAGCCTGCGCCGGGCGTGACGCCGGATGGTAAGGAGTACGATTATTTTCCCAACGACGCCGCTTGTGGGGATGTGGACGGAGATGGCGAGTATGAGATAATTTTAAAGTGGATGCCATCAAATTCCGGCGATAATATGGCGGATGGCTACCGGGGGAATGTCTATCTGGACGCCTATGAGCTGGACGGCGGGAAATTATGGCGCATCGATTTGGGGGTCAACATCCGTGCCGGTGCGCATTATACGCCATTTCTGGTCTATGATTTTGACGGGGACGGTTATGCGGAGGTGATCTGTAAGACAGCAGACGGCACTACAGATGGTGCAGGAAATGTAATTGGGCAGGCTGGTAAGGACTGGCGCAGCCTGGCAGGAGTTATTTTGCAAGGGCCGGAATATCTGACGCTCTTTGACGGTCGGACAGGCAAAGCGTTAGATACGATTGATTATGAGCCAGGGCGCGGCATTCATGGCACGCCGGGCGTGCTCAATAAGGAGTATTGGGGAGACGATTTTGGCAACCGCAGCGAGCGTTATCTGGCGGCAGTGGCTTATCTGGATGGCAGAAAGCCAAGCGCGCTTGTGAGTCGCGGTTATTACGAGAATTTTGGCATGGCGGCTTATGATATTGTAGATAAGAAGTTTCAGAAACGGTGGTTCTTTGATACCAAGGAGGAGGGAAATGAGACGTTTGCCGGGCAAGGAAATCACAATCTCGCCGTGGCGGATGTGGATGCGGATGGTTTTGATGAGATTGTCTTTGGCGCCTGCACGATAGACCATGATGGGACGGGGCTTTATTCTAACCAACTGGGACACGGAGACGCTATCCATGTGGGAGACTTTGACCCGGAAAGCCCAGGACTTGAAATTTTTAGCTGTTTTGAAGAGAAGCCTTATGGCGCCGCGTTGCGCAAAGCCTCCAATGGAGAATTTCTTTTTCGTTATACAGCGGACGGGGATACAGGACGTGCGATTGCCGGGAATTTCAGCGCGGATAATCCAGGTGCGGAGTATTCCGCTTCCATGAGTGATGACTTGTGGAATAGTAAAGGGGAGGTCATTGGTACTTGGAGTTCCATTACGAAATGGATGCAGAATTTCACCATCTACTGGGACGGAGATTTAGAGCAAGAAGTCATGGAACGGACAATGATTGACGGCTATGGTAAGGGACGTATATTTACGGCGCCCTATGATGTGACATATATTAATGGAACAAAGTCAAATTGTTCCCTGGCGGCAGATTTGTTGGGAGATTGGCGGGAAGAGGTCATCTGGCCGGCGCAGGACGGCACTTATCTCAGATTGTATCACACGACCTTTCCCACAGAGTATCGGTTGGCTACCTTGATGCATGATACGCAGTATCGGGTGCAGATTGCAACGCAGAATGTGGGCTATAATCAGCCGGCGCACACGAGCTTTTTCTTGGGCACTGGATATGAGCTGCCCAAGCAGCCGCAGGTGGAAGTGGTAAAGCCAAAGAAGCCTGGAGACACGCAGAATCCAGAAAATCCAGAAAAACCGGAAAATCCAGCGCCACAACAGCCTGTTCGTTTAAAGGAAACTGCGAAAGTAACGGCCTCGCAGCTTGCCACAAATTGCTATGTGAAGGTATCATTTGGCAAAGTCAACGGTGCAAAAGGCTATGATATTTATCGCTCTGGTAGAGTCTCATCCGGTTATAAGAGAATTGCAACCGTAACAGGAACTTCTTTTACAGATAAAAGTGTAAAGGCGGGAAGGACATATTATTATAAGGTTGTGGCGAAAGGGAGCAAGGCAGCCTATAACAGTGCCTTGAGCCGAAAGTATGCGAAGTTTATAGTGCTGGCAAAGCCTAAAATTTCAGTAAAGGCATTAAAAAAGGGGAAAGTGAAGATTTCCTGGAAGAAAGTACCGGCAGCTTCCGGGTATGTGATTTACGCCTCAAAGAGCAAATCCAAAGGATTTAAAGTGGTAAAGACTGTCAAGAAAGCAGCGGCGGGAAATGTAACCGTAAAGGCAAGCATAAAGAAGGGAAAATATTACATGAAGGCGCGCCCATATAAAATGGTAAATGGAAAGCGTGTATTTGGTACATATTCCAAGACGGTTGCGGTCAAAGTGAAGAAATAAATAACAAACATATCACTACTGTGGAGGGTGGTGAATGACAGGAGTAAAATATGATGAAAAAACAGTATGAATGTTTGCAAATGGGGTTGGAACTGCGCAAGAATCTCATTGAGTTAAAACAGCAATTGCAAAACGAAGAATCAAAGCGGGAACTTTTGGAACTCCTTGCAGGAGATTACAGTCTTTTTATGGAGCTTTTGCAAAACTCGGAACCTAAGGTTCGTAAAAACACGGCATTAATCCTCGGCAAGCTTGGGCAGGACGAGCATGCAGTCATATTGTATCATGCTTATGAGAGGGAGCGGCAGCTATTTGTAAAGAGCGATTATCTCAAGGCATTGATGGAGTTAGACTGCTCTGCATTGCAAACACAGCTAGAGCAGCGCCTAATACAGCTAGAGCAATACCATCCCACAGAGGAAGAAGAGAAGCATATTCGCGAGGAGCTTTTGTCACTGCGCAAGCTGGCAGAGAAAAATGTTGTCCACAGGAAACATTGTTTTCAGGGATATGAGCACACCTGGGAGGTCATTCTCACGACTGGCAAAAAATATCAGCAGATAACGGCAGAACAGATAGAAGAGGGGAGGGTGACTATCTTAAAAAGTGGCGTGCGCGTAAAGACTAGCCATCTTAGACCTATTTTGCGTATTCCGACTTACCGGGAATTGTTGTTGCCATTGAATATAAGAAAAGTCCCAGCAGATCCCAAAGAGGCGGCGAGGGCGCTAGCAGCGTCTAATTTGCTGGAATTGTTGTATAAAGCGCATAAAACAGAGGACACGTTCTATTTTCGCCTGGGATTGCAAGGCAATAGCTCGTTAGAGCAGCGCGGTGCATTTATAAAGAAGTGTGGTTATGCGTTGGAGCAGGAGACCGCAGGGAAGCTAAAGAATTCTCCTTCTGATTATGAGGTGGAAATACGTTTGGCACAGAATCAAGATGGGCAGTTTTTACCATTGTTAAAGCTATACACGTTTAAAGAAAACCGTTTTTCCTATCGTAAATATACCGTGGCCTCCTCCATACGTCCACAGCAGGCGGCATTAATTGTCCGCTTGGCGAGACCTTATATGCAGGAAGATGCGCAGATTTTAGATCCATTTTGCGGTGTGGGTACTATGTTGATTGAGCGTGAGCGGGTGTGCCCGGCAAAGGTGATGTATGGGGTTGACATTTTTGGGGAAGCCATTGCCAAGGCGAAGGAGAATACAAAGCTTGCCGGCAGGGAAGTCTATTATATCAACCGAGATTTCTTTGAATTTACGCATAAATACACATTTGATGAGATTATTACGGATATGCCGGAGCGCGGGAAAAAGAGTAAAAGTGAGCAGGACGCGCTTTATGCGGCTTTTTTTGAAAAAGCGAGCAAGGTATTGGCAGCTCACGGGCAAATTATTATGTATTCCAATGAGATGAATTTTGTAAAAAAACAGATCCGTCTTCAGAAAGAGTTTACGCTTTTGCGCGAATACAGCATGGATGAGAAAGAAAATTATTATTTATTTATTATTCGTAAATGCTGAGAGTGCCTAAAATGATAGACGCAGGGAACTGTTACAAATTTTTAAAAAATTTTAGAATTTCTTATTGACATTTTCGTCGAGATTTGTTACTATTTTTAAGTCGTCAAGATGAGATGACAACATTACAGTTGTCTGCGGAAGTGCTGGAATTGGCAGACAGGCAAGACTAAGGATCTTGTGTCTGTATAGACGTGTGGGTTCAAGTCCCATCTTCCGCATTTAACCTTGGTAAATTCAGAGTTTACCAAGGTTTTTTTGCGCTTGTTATTGGTTACAAGAGTTATAACTGCACAAAGCATAATGACAAAGGTAAACAATTCGGACCATGTTATCATCAGCACCAACCCCATTTAAACAGTATGCAAGATTTAAGGATTTTTTAATATATTTTATTTTATCATAGGCCCATAAAAATGAAAGGGGCGAAGTGATGTATTTACGAATTCTAAAAAAAGATTTAAAACGTAAAAGAACGATGAACACGATCTTATTGATTTTTGTCATTCTCGGTGTGATGTTTACCGCAAGCAGTGTGAATAATATGGTTACGGTCACCACAGCGCTTGACAGATACTTTGAGATTGCCAATGTGCCGGATTATTGGTACGCCACCTCTTATGAAGAGGAAGCTGAACGTGTGGAGGAGTTTGCCCGTAAGAATGAATATGAGTTATGTGTGTCAGAACTAGTTCAGGTTGATCCCAGGAATATTAATGTGCAGGGGGAACGGTTTGAGTATTCCAGCTCCGTAGTCCTTGCAGAAATTGGGGACACGAAGGTCTTTGATGGGAATGAACAGGAGATTACCCGGATAAATGACGGCGAAATATATATCTCTGCGGATATCTTTCATTCCGTGCAAAATGATTTTCATATAGGCAGCAAAATACAGATAACTTCTGAAGGCAGAACAAAGGAATTTTCATTAAAAGGTTTTACCAAAGACGCGCTTTTTGGCTCTTCTATGATGGGTATGACACGGTTCCTTGTCAGTGACAATGACCGCCGCTTTTTTGAAAGCGACACTTGCACAAAGTTTTATTCTCTGATGTTGTATGCCGATGACGATGCATTCACGGAAAAATTTGAAGATTTGAATGTAAAGACGACAATGAGCGTTGACCGTGCAGGGATGAAAATGATGTATATCATGGATATGTTGATTGCGGCAGTTGTGTTGATTGTCAGTGTTTGCCTGATTCTGATTTCCATGGTGATTTTGCAGTTTACGATTAACTTTACGGTTAGCGAGGAGTTTCGGGAGATTGGTGTGATGAAAGCCATTGGGATTTCCAACCGTAAAATTCGCGGGCTCTATATCCTCAAATATTTTGCGATTTCCGTGGTGGGCGCGATACTCGGGCTAATGCTCAGTTTTCCTTTTGGAAATCTGCTGATTGAGAGCGTAGCAAATAATATAATTATTTCCGGGCGTAATCAGGTGTTTCTCAATGTGATCTGCGCGGCAGGCACGGCGGCGGTAGTCGTGGGATTCTGTTATCTGTGCACGCGCAAAATTAAGAAATTTTCTCCGATTGCTGCTATTCACAATGGTGAAATGGGCGAGCGTTACAAACGCAAAGGAGTGCTGCGTTTGGGCAAGTCGCATTTTACGCCGGCGGCGTTTCTGGCGGTAAATGATGTTTTGAGCAGTGTCAGGCGTTATCTTTCCATGATTCTGATTTTTACGTTGGGGCTGCTGTTAGTGATTATTCCGGTAAACAGTATCAATACCTTGCAGTCCGATAAACTGCTGCCTCTATTTAATATGGCGGACTGCGATCTTGTCATTTCTCAGGAACTTCTCTTTTCCGCTGATGGAACGAATGAGGAGATGATTGATAAAAAGCAGGAAGAGGTAAAAGACACGCTCCTTCGCAACGGGATTCGGGCGGATGTATTTCAGGAAATTATGTTCCGTTTTTACATTTCGCATGGCGACAAGAAAATGTCTTCTCTGGCATTTAAGGGCAAAGGTGGAGTGCGGGCGGATGAGTATACTTATCTGGAAGGAACGCCGCCGGAAAATGACGGCGAGGTAGCGATTACTTATCTGGTGGCAGATAAAATCGGCGCTCAAATCGGCGACAAGGTCAAAATTGATATGGGCGGCGAGGTAAGGGAATATCGGGTGACTGCAATCAACCAGAGCATGAATAATCTCGGAGAGGGCATTCGTTTTTATGAGGGGGATGATGTTGATTATAATTATGCCGCAGGCAGTTTCGGCATCCAGATTCGTTACCTGGATAACCCAGATAGTGAGACGTTTCGTGAGCGGAAAAAGCTGTTGAAGCGCCTGTTTCAAGAGACGGACGTCTATGAAGTCGGAGAATATATCAGTTATATGATAGGCGACGTTGCAGGACAACTTGAGGGCGTAAAAAGCCTGATTTTGGGCATTATTCTTTGTATCAATATTCTAGTCGCCGTGCTGATGGTGAGAAGTTTTATCACCAAAGAAAAAGGGGAAATTGCCATGCTCAAAGCATTGGGGTTTGGAAATGCTTGTCTGGTTGCCTGGCAGTCTATGCGTATCGGCATGGTACTGTTGATTTCCATAGTCATTGGCACCTTAATTTCTACGCCTTTGTCAAAACTGACGATTGAGCCAATTTTTCACATGATGGGCGCGTATAGTATTGAATTTGACGTTGTGCCTCTGGAGGTATATGTTATCTATCCGCTTGCTGTGCTAGCGGCGACGGTACTTGCGGCAGTGGCAGGAGCGGCGCTGCCCTTGCGGAAAATCTCTGTCGCTGAAACATCAAATATTGAATAGAAAGGATGGAAGGATATGGATAACGTTTTGGAAGTAAAGGATCTGTGTAAAACATATATTGTAAACAAACGGCAGAACAATGTGCTGAAAAATGTTAATTTTAGTATAGAAGAAGGAGAAATGGCAGCAGTCATGGGACCATCCGGTTCTGGGAAGTCCACACTTTTGTATGCAGTTTCCGGGATGGATGGTGTTACGGCGGGGAAAGTGAATTTCTGTGGGAAGGACATTGCGAAACTTTCCGCGCGTGAACTGGCGAATCTTCGTCTGGATGAGATGGGTTTTATTTTCCAACAGATGTATATGATGAAAAACCTCACGGTACTGGATAACATTATTCTTCCCGCCTGCCAGTCGGGGAAAATCAAGGAAAGCCGTAAAGAGACAATGAGACGGGGAGAGGATCTTATGCGCAAACTTGGGATTATTGAGATAGCCGATAACGATATCAATGAAGTGTCTGGCGGACAACTTCAGCGTGCCTGTATTTGCCGGAGTATGATGAATAAACCGAAAATGATATTTGCCGATGAACCAACCGGGGCGCTAAACCGCAGTTCTTCTGACGAAGTGATGGAAGAGCTGACAAAAATTAACGGCGAGGGCACGACGATTATGCTGGTTACCCATGATGTTAAGGTTGCAGCAAAATGCACGCGAGTATTCTATATTGTTGACGGAAATATTAAGGGAGAGTATAATCTGGACAGATATACATCCCCCGCACAGCTTCGCGAACGTGAGCGCGCACTCAATAACTGGCTGATGGAAATGGGATGGTAAGAGAGTCCTGGCAGATTGGAAATGGGATGGTATGTATCGGGAGGTGCTAAAGCGTGACAGATATTTTAATTGTGGAAGACAACGAAGAGTTGGCAGGGCTGCTTAGCGACTTCCTGCGCGCGGAAGGGTATATCGTATCGGTTGCGGCGACAGGGGAAAAGGCGTTGGCGTTATATGAGCGGTATGGCGCAAGGCTTCTCGTGCTTGACGTCATGCTGCCGGGCATGGATGGCTTTTTCATATGCGCAAAAGTCCGGGAGCAGAGCAACACGCCGATTCTCATTGTGAGCGCGAAAACCACGAAGGATGACAAATTAAACGGGCTTCTTCTGGGCGCAGACGATTACATTGAGAAGCCCTATGACATAGATATTTTGCTGGCAAAGATTAAAGGTATTTTCAAACGGCGGTATTCACGGGATGAACTTTCAGAGGGGAATCTTCTTATAAATAAAGAGAGCAGGACAGTCTGCAAGGATGGTGTGCTTTTGGAAATGACAGCCAAAGAGTTTGATTTGCTGCTTTTGTTGGTTGAAAACAAAGGAAAAGCATTGAGCAAGGAATATCTGTTTCGCCAGGTATGGGGCAGCGATAGCTTTTCTGAGCCGCAGACGTTGACCGTACATATCAAGTGGTTGCGGCAAAAGATTGAAGATACTCCCAAAGCTCCGCAGAAGATTCTTACGGTCTGGGGCGTGGGGTATAAATTCGTATGAAAAGTTTTCGTAACATATTTGCAGCAGTCCTTGTCGTGATTGCAGCAGTCTTTCTAATGGCAAATTTGTTCTTGCTGTCTTTGCCCCAAGATAGCGGCAGTCCATATCGTGTGGAGATTGACAGGCTTGCCCGTGTAATAGCAGAACAGGGAGTGGAAAAGGTAAGTCTGTCGGATTGTCAATATGTGAAAAACGTGGAGCGATGGGGAGGACGGATGGACGCTGCTTTTTTTGAGGAGGCAGATTATGATTATGCCGTGAGAGTGGTTGACAATGTCGCCTACCGTTTTGATTATGTGTTCCAACCGGGGCAGGAGTATCGTAGGATTGTTTTGGACGTCAATCTCATTCTTGCAGCGATGTCTGCGTTTATTCTCTCGCTCATGTTTTTCCTCAGATGTAAAATGATTAAGCCCTTTGAAGAGTTATGCGATGTGCCGTTTGAGCTTTCTAGGGGAAATCTATCGTCGCCGATTAAGGAAAACAAATACCGTTTTTTTGGCAGATTTGTCTGGGGGCTCAATATGTTGCGGGAAAATCTTGAGCATCACAAACAGCGCGAGCTTTGTTTACAGAAGGAAAAAAAGACGCTTGTGCTCTCGCTGTCCCATGACATTAAGACGCCACTGTCAGCCATTAAACTGTATGCGAAAGCGCTCTCTAAGGGTCTTTACAGCGGGCGTCAAAAGCAGCTTGAGATTGCGGAAAACATAGGTACAAAGGCAGATGAAATCGAAAATTTCCTCGCACAGATTATTGAGGCGTCAAGCAGTGATTTTTTGGATCTCGCGGTCAGACAGGGGGAATTCTATTTATCGGAGCTTGTAGAAAAGATTGCCGGTTATTATTGTGAAAAGCTAGCGATTTTGAAGACGGAATTTACGGTAGGCGAATATACAAACTGTATGCTGCGGGGCGACTTTGACCGCAGTGTGGAGGTGCTACAGAATATTATAGAAAATGCCGCAAAATATGGGGATGGGCGTGAGATTGCGCTAATGTTTTCGCAGGAAGAGGACTGTCAGCTTGTAACGGTGAGAAATACAGGTTGCACGTTGCCGGAGACGGAGCTTACGCATATTTTTGAGAGTTTTGTCAGAGGTACAAACGCAGACAATATCAGCGGCAGCGGACTGGGGTTATATATTTGCCGTCAGCTTATGCATAAGATGCAGGGAGAAGTCTATGCAGAGAGAAAGGACGGGCAAATGTTTGTCACGGTCATTTTTGTGAGGGCATAAACGGTAATAATAGTTCTAAAGAATAGGGCTGTACAAAAAATTAAGACGGAATAGTTACCGACTTCAACGTAAAATGGATATTTTCGGTTGACAGATGAAATGGCATATGATAGAATGGCTTCATATTTTAAGAGAGAGGTGAAAGGATGATTATATAATTTACTTTTGATTGCAGGAAGATACTTATAATTTGCGAAGACCCTTCCCCAAGACTGGGATAAAGGGTGCGGTGGGCTTGCCCATTTTGTTTTCATGCTGCCAGAAGTAGATTATATTCTCATAACCTCTCTTTTTTTGTGCGGAAAAATCTGTTATTGAAGAGTAACGTCTATGCCATGATGATTTTTGAGGGCATTATTTGTGTTTTTCTGTCATGTATCCTGTATCATGAGGTTATTAATGTAATGGAGCTATTTGGTGGCAAATAGCTCCATTTTTGCGCGATTTATGCTTTCGACAGTTTGCTTCTGGCAGGATGGAGCGTGAAGGAGGGATGGAAATGGCACAGATAAATGTAAATGACCTGACGTTTTCCTATGAAGGAAGTTTTGATCCTATTTTTGAACATGCATCTTTTTCGATTGATACGGATTGGAAACTGGGGCTTCTCGGGCGCAATGGCAAAGGGAAGACGACGTTTCTCAATTTGTTGATGGGAAACTATCCATATGAAGGGAGCATCACCACGCCGGCGGTGTTTGATTATTTTCCGTACCGTATGACACAGGGGCAAATGCAGATGACAGCAGCAGAATTTCTGGAGGAAATGAAGCAACAGTGCGAAATCTGGCGGGTTATCTGCGAATTGGAAAAACTATGTGAAAGCGCGCAAATTCTCTATCGTCAATTTGGCACGCTGAGCCCTGGAGAGCGCACGAAAATATTTTTGTCTGTCCTGTTTTCGGGGGAAAATGATTTTCTGCTGATTGATGAACCGACGAATCATTTGGACGAGAAATCTAGGCAGGATGTAAAGGCATACCTGTCTTCTAAGAAGGGTTTTATACTGGTATCACATGAACGGGATTTACTGGATAGCTGTGTAGACCACGTTCTCGTGTTGAATAAACAGAGTATTGAGGTGCAGAAAGGCAATTTCACGAGCTGGTGGGAAAATAAGCGGCGCCAGGATTCGTTTGCAATGGCGGAGAATGAGAAGCATCAAAAAGAAATCCGCAAGCTGCGGCGTGCCGCGGCACAGGCATCCGTATGGGCGGACAAGAATGAACATACCAAAATCGGTTTTGACCCGCTAAAAGAGCCCGACAGACCTACGAGAGCATATATCGGAGCGAAGACGAAAAAAATGCAGAGCCGTGTCAAGCAGATGCAAAGACGAATCAACCGAGAAATAGAGGAAAAAGAAGGGCTTCTGGCAGAGTTGGAACAGCCGGTAGATTTAAAGATGACGCTGCGTGCGCACCACAAAGACACACTGATTCGGCTCAAGGATTATACGCTTGCATATACAGATGCCCCAAAACCGCTGTTTACGGATTTGTCTTTTACATTGAACAGGGGTGAGCGGCTTGCGCTGCATGGGGAAAATGGATGTGGAAAATCTACACTTCTGAAAATGATTCTGCAAAAAGCAGGTGTGAAGAACTACGGCTTACCGGTAGCAGAGTCCGGGATTTGCGAGACGTCATCGGGATTAGTGATTTCTTATGTCAATCAGGACACGTCCATGCTTCGGGGTGGGATTTCTGAATTCTGTGCGCAAAGGGGTCTTGAGGAGAGCCTGTTTTGTGCAATACTCAGGCAGCTTGGCACGGAGCGCGTACAGTTTACCAAGAATATGGAGGATTATTCTGAAGGACAGAAGAAGAAAATACTCTTGGCGGCTAGCCTGCTTGCGCCGGCGCATCTCTATGTGTGGGACGAACCGCTCAATTACATGGATGTATTTTCCAGGATGCAGATAGAGAAGGTGTTGTGCGAATATCAGCCGACGATGCTCTTTGTTGAGCACGATGCTGTGTTCCGTGAAAAAATAGCGACTGCGGTAGTGGAATTGTAACGTAACAGAAAATGCCAAATGATATTGTTGACAAAGGAAAATTGTGGTGGTACACTTTCCTTATATAAACAAAAAATAAAAGCAAGGGAGAGGAAACGTATGAAGAACTTTTTAAAAGTTGCAAAAGTAAGTTTGATGGTTATGGCGTGCGCTCTATTTCTTGGGATAGGGATCAAAGCAGAGGCAGCGCCGGGTAAGGTTACAGGGCTCAAGCAGACAGACGCTAATTCCGGTTCGGTTACGATACGGTGGGATGAGGCAGAAGGAGACGTCGCTGCATATCTCGTAGAATGGTGCCAGTCCAGTACCTTTACAGGAACTACATATGGCTATGCAACGACAACGAGCATAGGCGGCAAGATTCCGAATCTTGCATCAGGCAAGACGTATTATGTCAGAGTAACCGCGGCAGACAGCGAAGCGCCGGGAGAGACTTCTGATGTGATCGACGTTGTTACATCACCTTACGGTAAAGTGGCAGGGTTTAAGCAGGGCAAAGAAGAGGCTACGAAGATTGCTTTGAGCTGGAGAAAAGTGACCGGCGCCAATGGTTATTACATCGGTTACTACAAGAAGAGTACAAAAGGCAAGCTGAACGAAGTTGTAACGGGAGATGTATCTTCTTATAAGCTTTCCGCAGCGGCTAATACCAAGTACTGCGTAGACATTCTCCCTGTTAGAAAGAGCAGAGCCGGATTTGTCGCTTATGGAGCGAACAGTCTGGGCTGGAAAGATATGTCTACGAAGCCAACGAAAATAAAGAGTTTGAAGTTTATTGGCAGCGGCAGCAGCACAGATCCTTATGCAAAGATCGCATATTTCTCCTGGAGCAGAAGCGATGCAGCGGCTGGATATGAATATACCTTATATGGAAATAATGGCAAACAGGTAGCCAAGAAGACAATAACAATTGACAAACCGAATAAGGGTGTGAAAATTTCCAACAAGAAGCTTGTGAATACGCAGTTTATGAAGATTAGGGTTCGCGCATATATCTTAGTAAACGGTGTTAAGAAATATGGACCGTCTTCCGATTACTGCTGGTTTGGCAAATATCCGCCAAGTGTGAAGAAAGCCATGGCAGGAAGGTATGCTTCCGATGGCGTGAAGATCTCTTGGAAGAAGATGACAGGCGCTAAGAATTATACGGTACTTGTTTCTACAAAGCCGAATTCCGGTTACAAGAAAGTTACTACCACTTCCAAGACTAGCTGCGTAATTAAGAAGTGCGGCAAGTCCACAATTACCACAGGAAAATACTATTATTATAAAGTAGTAGCGAACAAGAAAGTTGGTAAAAAGACGATTAAGAGTGATGATGATTGGCATGGCGAATTCTTCATTACAACTAGATATTATTAAGAATTGAATGTTTCCCGTTCACTTCCGGATTGCCGGCAGGTGAACGGGAAGTTTTATTTTCTATAGGAAAGACCTTGTCACGTGAAAGTGTCTTCCTAATAGAAAATAAAAATAGTATGCGCGCTCGCACAAGAAAAAAGTAGTTGACAAATGATGCCAACTTGTTTATAATAGCTATTGTGAGTTTCACAGAACAGTGATTTCGAGAACTGGCGCTGTGAGACAATAGATGCAGGAGTGGCGGAATTGGCAGACGCGCAGGCTTCAGGTGCCTGTGGTAGCAATATCGTGTGGGTTCAAGTCCCATCTCCTGCACCAGAAAGTTCTTACTCCAACCCAGACCAAAGAAAACGGCAAAGCGGTTGGGTATTGATGATAGAAAGTCCGTGAGCAAATGCTCGCGGACTTTCTCGTTGTTAGGCTTTAGCCTGTTTCACATTGTGGAGTTTCTCAACAGAGAAACGAAAC
>CANOFW010000001.1 GCA_947565425.1 uncultured Lachnospiraceae bacterium | reverse complement strand
AAGGAAAACGCACGAAGGGCTTCCTACCCCAGAAAAACAGTTTCCGCCCACGATATTTTTCCAGAGGAAAGGAAAACCGAGTTTGAATGGAAGGGAATTAAATCCGTGCATCCCCGGAGCTAGGGATGCCAGAAATCCAGTCACGTTTCCCGGTGGCAGTATGGAGGGGGAATCTGTTGGAAAAAAGGCTTCCCATAAGTGTTTTGTACAGCAGTATAGAAGGTTCTATGGAAAAAGGCTGTCATATAAAAATTGAGGCTGAATAGTTACCGGGCGAGTAAAAAATTTCCGGCAGCTATTGACAAAACAAGGGAATATGCTAAACTTATTACTATCGCGAGGAAGTAGAAAAGGAAGGTTTTGCACGTGGAGAGACAGGCATTATCCATTTTAGTTGAAAATACGCCGAATGTGCTCAGTCATGTATCCGGTCTCTTTAGCCGGAGAGGATATAATATTGACAGTATATCGGCTGGCGTGACCGCAGATCCCAGATTTACGAGGATAACGATTGTTTCAAGCGGTGATAAGCTGATTTTGGAGCAGATTGAGAAGCAGCTTGCCAAGCTGGAAGATGTAGTTGATATTAAGAAACTGGAAGCCGGGAATTCCGTATGCAGGGAGTTGATTCTGATAAAGATCCGCGTAAAGAGCACGGAGCGTCAGGCAGTGATATCCCTTGCAGAGATTTTTAAGACCAAGATTGTCGATGTGACAAATGATTCCATGATGATTGAGCTGATTGGAAGCCAGAGTAAGCTAGATGCATTTCTGGAATTGCTGGAAGGTTACGAGATTTTAGAACTTGCAAGAACCGGTATCACCGGATTGACAAGAGGTTCCTCCGATGTGAGGATGTTTGATTAATATGCACGAGAATGGGAAGATGCTCTGCATTTTCCTGTTTTACCGACAGACTTTAGTATGCTGCCGGGAACCATAAAAATTTAGGAGGATAAACAAATGGCGAAGATTTTTTATCAGGAAGATTGTAATCTTTCCTTATTAGACGGGAAGACAATCGCAGTTATCGGCTATGGCAGTCAGGGACATGCTCATGCATTGAACTTAAAGGAATCCGGATGTAATGTAATTATCGGTCTGTATGAGGGAAGCAAGTCTTGGGCAAAGGCTGAGGCGCAGGGATTTGAAGTGTTCACTGCGGATGAGGCAGCAAAGAAGGCAGATATTATTATGATTCTCATCAATGATGAGCTTCAGGCAGATATGTATAAGAAAGACATCGAGCCCAATCTGGAAGCAGGAAATATGCTGATGTTCGCGCATGGATTTAACATTCATTTTGGCGCAATTGTTCCGCCGAAGGATGTAGATGTTACGATGGTAGCACCGAAAGGACCGGGACATACGGTAAGAAGCGAGTATCAGGCAGGTAAGGGCGTTCCGTGTCTGGTAGCAGTAGAGCAGGATGCCAGCGGTAAGGCACAGGATATTGCACTTGCCTATGCATTGGGCATCGGCGGCGCAAGAGCAGGCGTATTGGAGACGACCTTCCGTACAGAGACAGAGACAGACTTGTTCGGTGAGCAGGCAGTTCTTTGCGGCGGCGTATGTGCTTTGATGCAGGCTGGTTTTGAGACGTTAGTAGAGGCGGGATATGACCCGAGGAATGCATATTTTGAATGTATTCATGAGATGAAGTTGATTGTTGACTTAATTTATCAGTCAGGATTTGAGGGGATGCGCTACTCTATTTCTAATACGGCTGAATATGGTGACTATATTACAGGACCCAAGGTGATTACAGAGGATACCAAAAAGGCAATGAAGAAGATCTTATCCGATATTCAGGATGGTTCTTTTGCCAAAGAATTCTTATTGGATATGTCCCCGGCAGGTCGTCAGGTACACTTCAAAGCAATGAGAAAGCTTGCCGCAGAGCATCCTTCAGAAGCAATCGGTAAGGAAGTTCGTAAGCTTTACAGTTGGAACAGTGAAGAAGATAAGCTGATTAACAATTAAGAGTCAGAGCCCCGCAGCGTGCTGCGGGGTTTTGTTATAAAGAAGACAAGTGATAGTCTTCGTAAAATTTGATAAAGTGATTTAGGGATTTTGATATTTTGGTGTTTTTATTGTAGGCGAAGCCAATTTCGCGTTTGTCAATGGGAGTTTTTAAGGGAATCTCTGTCAGAGTTTTGTTCTGAAGTTCTGCTTTCACAAAATCTTGAATCACGCAGCCAATGCCGAGGCTGGTTTTCGTCATCTCGATTAACAAATCCATGTTAGAAACTTCGATGATATTATGCAAAAGAATGTGGTTTTCCTGAAAGTAATTATCAATGTATTGGCGTGTGATATTTTCTCTGTCTAACAGTAGAAGCGTAGAACTTTGAAAGATATGTTGTCGTTTCACGCCTCGTACTTGTAAATTGCAAAGGTAATCATGCGTTGCGACAAATATATCTTTGATTTCGCGCAATGGGTAGAAATCCATATTTTTAAGATTCTCCGGTTTGCCAACTAGTCCGATATCAAGTTTGCCCTCTTCGAGAAGTTTTAGTGTTTGATTGGTGGAATGACAGGCAATGGAGATGTTGATGTGCGGGTATTCCTTGATGAAATCTTTCAGATAGGGCAGCAGTACATATTTGCAGAGCGTGGAGCTGGCGCCAATTGTCAGGTTTCCGATACCTAATGCGATGGAGCGGCGCAGCTTATCTTCTCCAATGGTTAGCGTCTCGAATGCAGATTTGACGTGCGTGTAGAGCAGTTCGCCTTCGGGGGTTAGCGTTACGCCGCGGGAACTGCGCGCAAAGAGTTTTACACCCAGATTTTCTTCCAATTTCTGGATGGATTTGCTAATTGCGGGTTGACTAATGTATAATTCTTTTGCTGCGCGCGATATGTTTCCGTTGTTCGCAACAGCATAAAAGATTCGATAAGAGGAAAGATTTTGCTCCATAAGATGCTCCCAATATTATGTATTAAACTATAACTATATATTATAATAATTATACTTATTATGTATTTCTATTATACTACGTCCTATGTTAGAATAGCAAGTAGAAAAGAAAAGGAGGATTGAAATATGGGAATGACAATGACACAGAAAATCCTTGCTGCCGCGGCGGGACTTTCAGAAGTGAAAGCAGGACAGTTGATCGAAGCGGATTTGGATCTTGTTTTGGGAAATGATATAACCTCGCCCGTGGCAATTCATGAGATGGATAAGTTTACCGCAGATGGGGTGTTCCATAAGGATAAAATTGCCTTAGTGATGGACCATTTTGCGCCCAACAAGGACATTAAGTCGGCACAGCATTGCAAATGTGTCCGTGAGTTTGCAGCGAAGCATGAAATTTCAAATTATTTTGATGTAGGAGAGATGGGAATTGAACATGCGCTGCTTCCAGAACAGGGACTGACCGTGGCGGGAGATGTGATTATCGGTGCAGATTCTCATACTTGTACTTACGGCGCATTAGGTGCCTTCTCTACCGGTGTGGGAAGTACGGATATGGCGGCTGGGATGGCGACTGGCAAGGCGTGGTTTAAAGTACCTTCCGCTATTAAATTTAACGTCGTCGGAAAACCCTCTAAATGGGTCAGCGGTAAGGACGTAATTTTGCATATTATTGGCATGATTGGTGTGGATGGGGCGCTTTATAAGTCCCTGGAGTTTGTCGGGGAAGGAATCGCCAATCTCACTATGGATGATCGTTTTACGATTGCTAATATGGCAATCGAGGCAGGGGCTAAGAATGGGATTTTCCCCGTGGACGCGCTGGCAGAGACTTATATGAAGGAACATTCTCAAAGGGCGTACAAAATTTATGAGGCGGATGAGGACGCAGAATATGATGAGGAATATACGATTGATCTTGCTACATTGAAATCGACGGTGGCCTTTCCGCATTTACCTGAAAATACGAAGACGATTGATGAAGTTGGAGAAGTGAAGATTGATCAAGTGGTTATCGGTTCCTGTACAAATGGGCGTCTGGATGACCTGAGGATTGCGGCGGAAGTGATGAAGGGCAAAAAAGTGGCAAAAAATATCCGTTGTATTGTAATTCCGGCAACGCAGCGCATCTATCTGGAAGCGATGGAGGAAGGGCTGCTGCGAACCTTTATTGAGGCGGGAGCGATTGTATCTACGCCGACCTGTGGACCGTGTCTTGGCGGTTACATGGGTATTTTGGCAGAGGGTGAACGCTGTGTTTCTACTACCAACCGTAACTTTGTAGGACGTATGGGACATGTAGAGTCAGAAGTATATCTTGCAAGTCCGGCAGTAGCAGCGGCAAGTGCAATTACCGGTAAGATTTCAGCGCCGGAAGAAGGGTAGGAAGGCCAATGCGTAGCATTTTTTGAAATAGAAGGAGGATGAATTATGAAGGCCAGTGGAACCGTTTTTAAATATGGAGATAATGTAGATACCGATGTAATTATTCCGGCAAGATACTTGAACTCTTCCGACCCCAAGGAGTTGGCAGAACATTGTATGGAGGATATTGACAAAGAGTTTGTCAATAAAGTCAAAGCAGGAGATTTCATTGTCGCAGACAAGAACTTTGGCTGTGGTTCTTCCAGGGAACACGCGCCCATTGCCATCAAAGCGGCAGGTGTGAGCTGCGTGATTGCGGAGACCTTTGCGAGAATTTTCTATCGCAATGCCATCAATATTGGGCTTCCAATCATTGAATGCCCGGAGGCGGCAAAAGGAATTGAAGCGGGAGATGAAGTAGAAGTGGATTTCGACAGCGGAATTATTACAAATAAGACAAAAGGACTGACATTCCAGGGACAGGCATTCCCGGAATTTATGCAAAAGATTATCAAATCAGAAGGGTTAATCAACTATATTAATAAGAAACAGTAGACATTATGGGGCTTTGGCAAGTTTACACTGCCGAAAGCCCCTTTAAATAGCAGAGATATTTTTTGGAAATCTTAATCTGGCTGTAAATATCTGCATATTCGCGGGGAGAATAATTTTCAAGGTAGTTTGTCTGAAAAT
This sequence comes from uncultured Lachnospiraceae bacterium, assembly GCA_947565425.1. GTDB lineage: Bacteria > Bacillota > Clostridia > Lachnospirales > Lachnospiraceae > Petralouisia. Next base: position 261,455 of record CANOFW010000001.1, on the reverse strand, counting down.
TTTTGTTGACGCCGGATTTTTTTGCCAAATCTACGGCTTTATTATAGGCGATTGCCGCTTCTTCTTCTGAACGGTAGGTTCCTACCGTGTAATTTCCATTGATATGAATCTGAACTTTATAACGATTAGCGCCGTGTGAAGTTATTTTTGTCACACCGTAATAGCGGTTGACTATAATAATATTAGAATAGCGTAAATCCCAGGGGTCTTCATTGGCAAAGTAGTAATCTCGTCCAGCAACGGCATAATTCTTGATGCCATAGCGGGAAAGAATATTAATCTGCATGCCATAATCATTGACGAAGAGATGTCCCTGGCGGCGCATGATTTTATGACTAGAATAATAAAAAAGATCGTCAATATCAAATTTTAATTCCTCAGATGGGGAAAGATAATAGACAAAATAATTATTCCTCAAATAAATAGGATTTTTAAAATATATATGGTTATCCCTAAAATTCAGCAAAGAAATCGCCTTGCCAAAACTTAGAATAGTCGGTAGTAAGAAAATGTTGTCAATGGTTGTGGAGAAATCGGAGAGGAGATGAGAGGCTTCCAAGTAAGCTTGATGCGCATCTCGTTCTGATGCGAAGCTGCCAAGGGAAATGTGTTTGTTCTGAAAGGTAATGCCGGAACGGTAATAGGCTGTTTTGTTTTTTTTGAAAGCAAGATATGCACCTGGCAGCATAAGCCCCTCCCTGTGATGTTTTCATGCATTTTTTGTATGAAATCTACGAAATAAGTATATCATAAAAAACAGGAAAGGAAAACAATTATGTTGATAATTCAAAATCTGTTTCAAAATGCGTGCTTGTGCATGAGAAGCATAACGAAGAGGTTATACAGAGCCTGTGCTGTTCTTGCTTCTGGATTTACAGTGTTCACGCTGGTTTTTCTGAATGGGCAGAATGCCTATGGCAAAGGGAAGGATACCGTAGAGTCGAAACCTTCGGCGATCGTGGATATAGAAGAAAAGCTGAAAAAGAAAGAGCCCCAGGCGGCAGAAGTTTTGGAAGGGGGGCTTGGCGTGATATGCAGAGATGTTCTGCAAATAAGTCCAAGCTATGTGAAGGAAGGTGTAAAGGCAGAGATTTCCAAACGGGAGGTTGAGGCGGTTTGCGCGCAGATTGCGCCGGCAGCACAATGTGAAATGCCCAAAGCGCCTATCAATCCCTATGGAGAGATCACGGTTGCCGAGGAAGATTATAACGCATTGTGCAGGATTGTACAGGCAGAGGCAGGAGGAGAGGACACACAGGGTAAAATTCTCGTTGCCGAGGTTGTTTTAAATCGTGTGCTCTCCGGAAATTTTGCGTCTTCCATTTATGATGTTGTCTTTGAACGCAATGGCGGCAGGCCGCAGTTCTCACCAACGGTTGACGGACGATATTATTCCGTAACAGTAACTTCTGATACTATATCCGCAGTGGAACAGGCATTGTATGGGGAGGATATTTCCCAGGGCGCCTTATTTTTCTCAGCGCGCAGTAAGGCAAATCCAAATGATATGGCATGGTTTGACCGTAACCTCAAGTGGCTATTTGCACATGGAGGGCATGAGTTTTATACGCTTCCGTAGAAGTCATGTTGACAGGGCAAAAAAAAACTTCTATAATGAGGAAGTTAAGGGAGCGGACTTGTCCGCTTTGTTCTGAAAAATAGACACAAGCAAAGGATGGAATGAATCATGTTATATGTGAGTACGAGGAATGCAGAAGAAAAAGTCACCGCGTCTCAGGCTGTTTTAAAAGGGTTGGCAGAAAATGGCGGTTTATTTGTGCCAGAGGAGATTCCCAAGTTGGATGTCACAGTAGATGCGCTTGCGGACATGACATATCAGGAGACAGCTTATGAGGTGATGAAACTGTTCTTGACCGATTATACGGAAGAAGAGTTAAAAAAATGTATTGAAAATGCGTATGATGGGAAGTTTGATACCGAAAAGATTGCTCCTTTGGTAAAGGCACAGGATGTCTCTTATCTGGAGCTCTTTCATGGCGCGACCATTGCATTTAAGGATATGGCGCTTTCTATTTTGCCGCACCTTCTGATTACAGCGGCGAGGAAGAATCACGTCACAAATGATATTGTAATTCTTACGGCAACCTCCGGTGATACAGGAAAAGCGGCCTTGGCAGGTTTTGCGGGAGTGGAAGGAACGAAGATTATTGTCTTTTATCCGAAAGATGGCGTAAGTCCGATTCAGCAGAAACAGATGGTGACGCAGAAAGGAGACAATACATTTGTTGTAGGTATCAATGGTAATTTTGATGAAGCGCAGACTGGTGTAAAGAAAATGTTTTCAGACCCAGCGCTGGCGGAGGAGATGGCAGGAAAGGGTTACCAGTTTTCTTCTGCAAATTCGATTAATATTGGACGTTTGGTTCCGCAGATTGTGTATTATGTCTATGCGTATGCCCAAATGGTGAAGTCTGGAGAAATTTCAAATGGTGAGAAGATGAATGTGGTAGTGCCAACCGGTAATTTTGGTAATATTCTTGCTGCATTTTATGCGAAGAATATGGGCCTGCCAATTGGAAAGTTAATCTGTGCATCCAATGAAAACAAAGTATTGTATGATTTCTTTACCACTGGCACTTATGACAGGAACAGAGAATTTATCCTGACGTCTTCACCATCTATGGATATTCTAATTTCCAGTAATCTGGAGCGTTTGATTTATCGTATCGCAGGGGACAGTGCACAGAAGAACCGCGAATTGATGACTGCTTTGCAGGAAAATGGCAAATATACAATAACAGAAGACATGAGAATGCTGCTTGCCGATTTCTATGGCAATTATGCCAGTGAAGAGGAGACAGCGGCTGTGATAAGGGAAATCTATGAAGAGACAGGATATGTCATAGACACGCATACAGCGGTTGCGGCAGCCGTCTATAAGAAGTATCAGCATGAGACAGATGATAAGACAAAGGCGGTAATTGCATCCACAGCAAGTCCTTATAAATTCACTAGAAGCGTGATGACAGCGATTGATGCAAAATATGATAACAAGCCGGATTTTGAATTGATTGATGAATTGGAAGTGTTATCGAAAGTCAAGGTGCCGCAGGCAATCGAGGATATTCGCACGGCTCCTGTGTTACATAAGACGATATGCGAAGTTGAGCAGATGGAATCGGTTGTAAAGCAATTTTTAGGAGTATAGAAGGAAAAAGACAGTGCAACTAACGCCCGCATTAACCGGAGCAGTCGTTGCACTGTCTTATCATTTGTATGTATATAAAACTTCTTATTCTTCCATTTTCTTAATCGAAAGCAGGAAATTGATTGTCCCAAAAGAATACATAATCGGCAGTAAATAGAAAGAAAATCCGGTTTCCAACAACATATTCTCATGGGGGATCGGGGGTAGCAATTGCAGTTCCATAGAAAAGTCGTTAGACATATTCACGGTATACAATCCGTTATGTAAGTTCAGGAAATCTTCTATGGATGCACGTACATAATCATCAAATTCCTGGAACTCGTCATTGACATATCTGCTGGCAAATGTGATTGCAGTTTCCTGCTCCATATCCAAAGCGGAGAGGAAAGAAAAGGAACCTTCCACTTCCTGGGAGATGCAAAAGTTGGTGGGGACTTCCGTGAGGTTCATCACATTCAGGGTGGTGAAATCCTCGCCAATAAAACGTACCAAATTGTTGAAAAGGAGCGTGAGATACGAAAGTATATGCTCGGAATGTGGCAAATCCTCCGGCAGATAGAAATCGGAGAGCAGTTTATTCACCATTTCCTGTTGTTCCTCAATTAGCTCCAAATCATAAATCTCATAGACAGATTTATATTCTGTAATTAAATTTTCAAGTTCTACATGCGTCAGAATGTTTTTGTCAACCAGAATCTGGCCCAAGAGCATATAGTCAGGAAGTTGAGTGGTCAAAAGATTATCTACCTGGCCTTCTGTCAGGTAACCTAGATTGACTGCAAGTTCGCCGAACAATTTATCAAAATGAGTCTGGGTAATATAGACATCCTCTACTTCGCTTGCCGACATGAAGCCGGAATGGATGGCTAGCGTACCGAGCTTCTTATGTGTATTTGCCTGTACTTTCAGTGCGTCTACTAATTGTTCGGGGCTGATGACGCCCTTGTTAAGTAAAAAATTGCCGAAAAACTGCGTATGCATAACGATTATCTCCCTCCAAAGCGCGCTTTCAGAATATCAGCGATGCCAGAATTTGTATAAGGTTTTTGAACGAAGTCACGGGCTCCTTCCATAATAGCGTTCCTAAGCTGAGTCTGAGTACCGACAGAAGAAACTACAATAATATTAGCCTCCGGGTTAAACTCACGGATTTCATGAATTGCCTGCACGCCGTCCTTGATAGGCATCACGATATCTACAAAAACAAGTTCTGGCTTATGTTCTTTATACAAGTCAATGGCTTCCTGTCCGTTCGATGCTTCCATGAAATCATTATAGCCATGTTCTACTAAAATATCTTTTAACTGTTTGCGTGCCAGGATCGAGTCATCGCAAATGAGTATCTTTACATTTTCCATTCAAATCGCTCCTTGTAAATTACAGATTTATAAATACTATAATAATAGTACACTAAAAAGCCGAAAGTTTCAATCATTTCTTGTAGAAATCTCAATTGAAATCTTTTTCAATAAAGGTTATAATAAATTATACCAGAAAAATATGAATTAGGAAAGGAAAAATATCATGTTAATAATATTTGATGTCGTTATTTTTTTGTATGGCCTGTACACTGTCTATTCTTCTATTAAGATGAAGCAGACCCAGGAGCTAAGTAATTTCTTTACCGGAGGCAGCACAGAACCGATCCGTGACGTGCATGGATATATTAATTATATCTATGGAAGGACGATTGTGCTTGGCGCGGTGGCAGTTATATTTGGTGTAGTTGGGTTCGTGAATGATTACATAACGCCGCTGCCTTATGTGATGAAAGCGATGGTGGTATTATTCCTCACAGTGGTTATCTGGTTTACTATCACGATTAACCGGGCAAAACGCCGTTTTTGGTAATCTTAATAGAATATTTAAAATTTCTATACAGTTTCACAATAGAATTATTTGCCCAAGTAGCTTATGATGGATGATAGAAGGAGGCATTATCATGGATTATCAGGGACTAATTGCCCAGGCGATAGAGGCGAAGCAATCTGCGTACGCGCCGTATTCCCATTTTCGCGTGGGGGCGGCGCTGCTCACAAAAAGCGGTAAGATCTATAGCGGATGCAATGTGGAGAATGTAAGTTTTTCGGCGACGAACTGCGCGGAGCGTACAGCAGTGTATAAAGCAGTTTCTGAGGGTGAACGTGAATTTGCGGCGATTGCAGTTAATGGCGATAATGGTGATTATTTGCCTCCTTGCGGAGTGTGTCGGCAAGTGCTGGCAGAGTTCTGTGATATGGAGACATTTGAAGTAGTTCTTGCAAACAGCGAGGAGGATTACCGGATTGTCACATTAGACAGGCTGCTTCCGGGAGCATTTCTGGTGAAGAATTTAAAAGCGGGCGATGTTTCCGATGTGTAGACAGCAACCGTGGAAGAAAGGGGTGTGTGCCAGGATTTACAGAAACTCTCAGCAAAAAAGCATTGACAAAAAAATTGTAACAGGCTATGCTATGTAGTAGTAATGAATTGTAAGGAGGGTGAAGAAACGTGGTTAGAAAAGCGAAACATAACAACAATTATCAAATAATTAAATTATTATATTATAATGTTATGATTTAACATCTCCCACAGAATAGACATGTTTTGTGGGAGAATGTATATTTGAGGATTTGTAAAAAAGTTGTTATGGAAATGTTGTAGATGTTTATAGAGAAAAGGATAGAGTTGAGGATAAGATATGAAGAAGATAAGTAAAAAAATAATTATGTTATCTGTATTATGTTTTATGCTGCTTTCAGCCTCAATCCTGGGCGGAACTAAGGCACAGGCAGCAGGGAATTATTACATAAGAATTAATAAGGCAACGAATGTGGTTACGGTATACCGCAATAATGGAACACCGGAGAGAGCTTTTGTCTGTTCCACCGGAAATGCAACACCGATTGGAACTTTTAATACCAGTCAGAGATTGCGGTGGCATGTCTTAGACGGTCCTTCTTATGGGCAATATTGCACACGAATTGTAGGAGGGGTTTTGTTCCATTCTGTTTGGTATTATGCAAATGGAGATTATGCTTCTCAATCCTATGTGCAGTATAATAAGTTGGGAACAACGGCAAGTCACGGCTGCGTGCGGCTGACTGTGGCAGATGCCAAATGGATTTATGAGAATTGTCCTCTGGGAACCTCTGTAACCGTATTTTGGGGTTCTTCTGCGAATGATCCACTGGGCAAGCCGGAAGCGATTAAGATTCCAGCAAAGTATGGTAGTCGAGGCTGGGATCCTACGGACCCGATGGCTGGCAACCCTTATAGCGGACTTAGGCCGGGCATTAGCGTGTCAGGGGCTCAGACGAACGTAGAGTATGGCTCAAATTTTAATCCGTATGCAGGTATTGCGGCATATGATTCTCTGGGGAATGATATTAGTAGAAGACTGACGCATAGTGGCTCTGTAAATACGAAAAAGCTTGGCAAATATCAAGTGACCTATAATGTGACGGATGCATTGGGCAGAAGCGCTAGCAATTCCGTGACTTACCAGGTGGTAGATTCGCAGAAGGCGGTTATCAAGGGCGTCAAAAAGTCTTTGAAGAAAGAATATAATTATTTGTTAAAACTGAGAAAAAATGTTAGTGCATATACGACTGACAAGAAAAAACTGACAAGTAAAATAAAGATTAAAGTTATATATCCTAAGAGCAAACGGGAAAGACTGTATAAGAAGAGGAATATCAGGCTCAAAAAGCTTGGAACTTATAAATTTAATTATTATGTAACAAACCCCAACAACAAATTGGTGACGAAAGTAACCATGAAAGTTGTTGTCAAAGATACCAAGAAGCCGAAATTATCAGGAATTTCCGATAAGAAGACCGTGGAATATAATGATTCCAGAAATCTAAGATACAAAATTAAGGCGAAGCTTGTATCTGGTAAGAGTGTGACGTCCAAGATTGTGATTAAAGTTCAGGCGCCAGGTTCTAAGAAATACGTGAAACTTTCCTATGATAAGTCGAAGAAGTATAAGTTTACAAAATTAGGAACTTACCGTATACAGTATTCGGTAGCCAATCCGTATAACAAGAAAGCAGTGGCGAAGAAGACAAAGATTATTTATGTCAGAGACACAAAGGCGCCGCAGCTTTTGGGAGTGCCAAGCACCAAGACGTTGGAAAGTGACGCCATCTTGAATTTGAAAACAGGTGTGACTGCGAAGATGTTGTCGGGAACAGATTTGACATCTAGGATTGTCGTTAAAGTGAAAGCACCGGATGCGAGTGGATTTGTGACGCTGTCGGCTCTGGGCAGTCAGAATTATTGTTTTGATAAGGCGGGAGTTTATACCGTAGAATATTCTGTGGCGAATCCGTATAACGCGAAGGCCATTACGAAAAAGATTATGACGGTCACCGTGACGGCGAAAGTGGTATCGCCGGACGACGGGCAGGAGACGCCGGATGACGCACAGAAGATGCCGGATGATGGACAGAAAGGTTTGGGTATGCCGCAGCCGGTAGTAATGGGTATTTGGAAATTTATGTGACTTCAACATGAATTTAACATTAATTTTTAGTTGCGGTTCAGGGCATAATAGAGTATAATCAAAATGTGTTAAGAAAGTATTCCTGGGGTGTTCGATACCCTGCTATTTTGAACCTACATTTACTTTCATGGGATTCCTATATTGCCGATTGGATGCCAGGCCGTCAGTATGCAGCGGAAGGCAGAAGAGAGGTTGCGGTTACCCACCTAGCTTAGCTAGGAGTCAAAATTGCAGGAAACGGCATTTCGGGGTACTTTTCAGAATAAATATGAAAGTACAAAAGAATTTTACAAAAGATGGCCCGCGCATGAGTTACCAAAGATTTATAGAGTACGAAAGACACAAGAGGGTACGAAAGAATATTAAAGAACCAAAGATAAATTACAAAAGAGGAAAGGCTGCTTTGGAGAAAGGCAGCCTTTCTGCCTTGTCTTTTCACATAGAGGCAGGTAAATGCGGAGCATTTTCAAAGTGCCTTCCGACGACTTGGTAGGTGACGCGAAGCGACGCGTGCCGGTACAATAGTAGGAGCGCGTTTGTCCCTGGAAGTGTGAGCGGCAATATGTTTCTTTAAATAATATATGCACTCGCTAAGGCCGCAGCAATTTTTTAAATTGTGTTTGGCGGGGCTAAGAATGGAATATGTTAGGATGGAGAGAGATTTTTTTCAAAATAAGAAGAAAAAGGCTTTTCGGACAGTCCCGCCTGTTCGACAGCGCCGTTTGAAAAAGTATAAGGTATGTCTAACTTTATTAGTGTTGGTGTTTCTAGCTGTCTGGTTGATCCGTATGATGGGCAATAAGCGGGTGATTACAGAATTTAGTAACGAATATGTAGCGCTTGCGGAGCTTCCCTCGCAGTTAAGTTTTACCTATTACGGGGAGAAGGAGTGGGAAGGGAAGCTGTTAGAATTCCTGCATGAGAAGAGTCTGGATGGCAAACTTACATATGGAAAGCTGAAGCTGGTCTTAGAACAGCTTTCTGTCTCAGAATATATTACCTATGAAGATGATTTTTTCTGGAAATCAGTGCCGCGTGACTGCTGGAATGAAATATATGGTCAGATTCTGGATCTTTTGGATACGACGGAGAAGGTTTCCGTTATTGGCCTGGTATTTCTCGATGAAGATGAGGGAGCGCACGTCCCGCAGGAATGTCTGACCCAGAAAGGGTACTTTCAAGTTGCAGACGGCGTAAATTATTTTCATCATTATGATATGTATCAAGTTTACGTGGTAGAGGATAGGATTATCGGCGTTATAGATAAGAGTGAGGAAAAGCTGACTTTGGAGAATGTGTTTGTACATCAAGCGCAAGCGGGGGAGGCGGAAATCCTCTATGAGAATCAGAAAATTTCCCTGGACATTGCCGGGCTGGACGAGAAGATTACAGATACCATCTGTGATATTCAATGGGAAGGCGGCAGGGTGACAGGTATCTATAAAAAAGAAGAAAAGATTACCGGTACAGTGTTAAGTTTTGATGAACAGCAGATTGAGATTTCCGGCTATGGAATTCTTGAATACAGCGGTAAGCTGAAAGTATATAAGACTTATGGAACAGTGGAAGAACTGGATGAGTCAAAGCTTGTGATTGGGAATCTCAAGGCTGATTTTGTGGTTGCGAAAAAGCAGGTGTGCGGTGTGATTTTACAGGAACCTGCCACGATAGAGAATATCCGGGTGCTGCTCTTGAATGCAGAGAATGGAACGTATCACGCTGCACCGATTTTAACCGCAGACGTGACGGGGACGGTATCAGTGGGGGATAAAACAAAGCCCCTAAAGCCGGGGAAACCAATCAAGGTTGCAAAGTTATTCAAGAAAAATGTAGATTTTGTAAAGATAGCCTTGGATGATGAAGCGGGAAGAATTTACTTCTCGGATGAGCATGGAACGCAGACGTCTTTGGGCTATCGCGGGACAATGGAGATTCGCAAATACGAAGAAGGTTTCGGTGTGGTAAATGAGCTGCCCTTAGAACAATACCTTTACGGTGTGGTGCCAAGCGAGATGCCAGCCTCATATGAGCGTGACGCGCTGTGCACGCAGGCAGTCTGTGCCAGAAGTTATGCCTGTATTCATCTTATGCGTGGAGATTATGCCGCGCTTGGCGCCCATGTGGATGACAGTACGAGTTATCAGGTGTACAATAAGCAGGCAGAGGATGAGAAGACTAACCTTGCGGTGGACGACACAGTAGGGGAGGTTATCAAATACCAAGGGGAAATTGCCGAGGCTTATTATTTTTCGACTTCCTGCGGCTATTCCGGGGATATGGCGGTGTGGAATGAAGAGATGAAAGAGTCTCAGGGCTATCTACGGGGAATCTCGTTGCTCGCGGATGGAAGCGAACCGGATATCTCGGATGAAGATAAATTTGCAGAGTTTATTAAAGATCAGGAAGTTGCTGCATATGACAGTGATAGCACATATTTTCGCTGGACCGCTAATTTATCCTTCCAAGAAAAGCAAGACGCTGTCAACGCCGCTATTGCAGCGCGGTTTGAGGCGAATTCCAAGAATGTCCAGATAAAGAAAGCCGACGGAACGGACGGGACAGCGGCAGATTTGGCATCATTCGGTGCGCCCCAGAAGATTACAGTTGAGGAACGTTGTACTGGCGGAGCAGTAAAAAAGCTCAGTATTTCTTACGAAAAGGGAACGGTGATACTCTTTTCAGAATATAATGTGCGTACTGTGCTTGGAGCCGCAGCGACGAAGGTAACAGGCAAAGATGAACAGCCGGTTGATATGGCTTTGCTGCCCAGCGCATATTGCAGTGTAACGCCAACCGAGGAAGGCTTTGTCGTATATGGCGGTGGCTATGGGCACGGGATTGGCATGAGCCAGAATGGAGCGAACGGCATGGCGAAAGCGGGCATGAATTATGTGGAGATATTAACGAAGTTTTATAATGATATAGATATAGAAAACATATATAACGAGGAAAAATGATGGTTTGGAGAATAATTGCAGGGCTGCGTGCTTTTATAGGAAAATGCAGAAAAGACAATATTAGCGCATTTGCAGCGCAGTCAGCATTTTTTATTGTGTTGTCCCTGATACCGTTTATCATATTATTTATTTCCCTGGTGCAATACACACCGGTGACGGAAGGGATGATTCTTGACCTGGTTCGTCGCATCATGCCCACTTATATTTCACCGTTTCTGATTGGGATTATTCATGAAATGTATAATAATTCCGTAGGGCTGGTGTCCGTTGCGGCTGTAGTAGCGGTATGGTCTGCCGCCAAAGGAATTCAATATCTAATGGGCGGACTGAACAGTGTGTATGACATAGAGGAGACGAGAAATTGGGTGTTCCTACGTTTTCGGGCAAGCCTATATACGTTGATATTAGTAATTGCTATTGTGGCGTCTCTGACGCTGATGGTCTTTGGCAATAGCCTGCAATACCTGATTGTTAAGTATCTTCCAATTGTTGCGCATATTACGCAGACCATTTTAAGTATGCGTTCCCTGATCCTACTGGCAATCTTAATCCTGTTTTTTGCAGTGCTTTTTAAGATGTTACCGAACCGCAAGGCTACCTTTAAGAGCCAGATTCCAGGCAGCGTCATGGCGGCTGTGGGATGGGCGTTTCTTTCCTTTGGCATATCCGTATATGTGGATTATTTTCATGGTTTTTCCATGTATGGCAGTCTGACGACCATCATACTGGTGATGTTGTGGCTGTATTTCGGGATATATATTCTGTTGATCTGCGCGGAATTTAATAGTATTTACGAGGAATACCGAGCGGGGAAAGTGGGAGAGCTTACAGATGAGATGTGACGCGTTTCAAGTATACGGAGTAAAAAACACTTGCAGTTTACAAAAACACGTGATAGAATAATACCCGAATAATAAGCAAAGGCAATGAGGGTGTTTCTGTACGGCATCAATGGTCTTACATTAGTAGAGAGCTGTACTGCTCACAGAGAGAGAGGATCGTCGGCTGCAAGTCCTCTTAGAAAAGGCAGTGATCGAATTTCCCACCTAAGCCGCATATCTGAACAGGAAAGTAGGATATGACGTTTTTGCACGTTACGCAAAGTGAGTGCCTGAGAATTAATGATTTTCGGGAATCTGGGTGGTACCGCGGAAGATTTCGTCCCTATGCTATGGCAGCATAGGGATTTTTTATCTTATAGGAAAGACCTTGTCACGCGAAAGCGTGAAAACAAGATATTACTGCGTGCCCCCAAATGGGATGAAAAGAAATGGAGGAAATCATGAAGGAGAAATTAGAACAGATTAAAGCGAATGCAATGCGCGAGATCCAAAATTCCGATGGGCTTGCCAAATTAAATGATGTGAGGGTTGCATTCCTGGGAAAGAAGGGTGAATTGACAGCAGTGCTCAAAAGCATGAAAGACGTACTGCCAGAGGAGCGTCCAATGGTTGGGCAGCTCGTGAATGAGACGAGAGAGAGCATTGAGAAGCTTATCGAGGAGACAAAGACTAAATTAGAGGCGGCAGAGCGCGATTTAAGGTTGAAGCAGGAGGTCATTGACGTGACGCTTCCCGCTAAAAAGAATAAGGTGGGACACCGCCATCCCAATACGATAGCCTTGGAAGAGGTGGAAAATATTTTTATCGGTATGGGCTATGAGGTGGTGGAAGGCCCGGAAGTGGAATACGATTATTATAACTTTGAGGCATTGAATATTCCGGCGAACCATCCGGCAAAGGACGAGCAGGATACCTTCTATATCAATGATGAAATCGTATTGCGTACGCAGACGTCCCCGGTACAGGTGCGCGAGATGGAAAAAGGCAAGCTGCCAATCCGCATGATTGCGCCGGGACGCGTGTTCCGTTCGGATGAAGTTGACGCTACGCATTCTCCATCCTTCCATCAGATAGAAGGATTGGTGGTAGATAAAAATATTACATTTGCAGATTTGAAAGGCACGCTGGCTGAGTTTGCCAAGGAACTGTTCGGTGAGGACACTAAAGTAAAATTCCGTCCGCATCATTTCCCATTCACAGAGCCGAGTGCAGAGGTGGATGTTACCTGCTTCAAATGTGGTGGCAAAGGCTGTCGGTTTTGCAAGGGTTCCGGCTGGATTGAAATTTTAGGCTGCGGCATGGTGCATCCACGCGTGCTTAAAATGAGCGGCATCGACCCCGATGAATATACCGGTTTTGCGTTTGGCGTAGGCTTAGAGCGTATTGCATTGCTCAAGTATGAAATTGACGATATGCGCCTGTTATATGAAAATGACGATCGTTTCTTAAAGCAATTTTAAGCGGATTGCTGTATTGTGAAAATATGGAAGCAAATTTGCAGGGATTGCGCGTGAAGTTCTCTTATCGGCAGGCGTCGCAATTGCCTGTAGATTAGTAAAAAATAGAAAGGATGAAAGAAAGTATGAATACATCATTGTCGTGGATAAAAGCGTACGTTCCAGATTTAGATGTGACGGCACAGGAATATACGGATGCAATGACACTTTCAGGCTCTAAGGTTGAGGGGTTTGAGGAGTTGGATGCAGATTTAGATAAAATTGTAGTTGGGCAGATTACGAAGATAGAGAGACATCCCGATGCGGATAAGCTCGTGGTATGCCAGGTAAATGTGGGTAGCGGAGAGGATATTCAGATTGTCACCGGCGCGCCCAATGTCAAAGAAGGGCAGAAAGTGCCTGTTGTGCTGGATGGCGGACGCGTAGCAGGTGGGCACGATGGCAAGAAGACGCCGGGCGGCGTCAAAATCAAGAAAGGAAAGCTCAGAGGCGTGCCTTCCAATGGTATGATGTGCTCCATCGAAGAGCTGGGCTCTACCAGGGAAATGTACCCGGAATCCCCGGAGAATGGCATTTACATTTTCGAGGATGACGTTAAGGTGGGAGAGAGCGCAATCAAGGCGTTAGGTCTTGACGATGTAGTTTTTGAGTACGAAATTACTTCTAATCGCGTTGATTGTTTCGGTGTGCTGGGACTGGCACGGGAAGCGGCAGCAACGTTCGGCAAAGCGTTTGTGCCCCCAGTGGTAACGGAGACGGGCAACAACGAAGACGTCAACGATTACATTAAGGTTACCGTTAAAGATACAGAGCTTTGTCCAAGGTACTGTGCGAGAGTAGTCAAGAACATTAAGATTGCGCCCTCGCCGAAATGGATGCAGCGTCGTCTGGCGTCACAAGGCATTCGTCCCATCAATAATATTGTAGATATCACAAATTATGTGATGGAGGAATATGGACAGCCGATGCATGCCTATGATTTGGACACGATTGTCGGCAAAGAGATTATCGTGCGTCGTGCAGATAAAGGCGAGAAGTTTGTGACTTTGGATGGCCAGGAACGCACGATGGATGATTCGGTGCTGATGATTTGCGATGGGGAAAAGGCCGTTGGTATTGCAGGTATTATGGGTGGGGAAAACTCCATGATTACTGAACATGTGCAGACAATGCTTTTTGAAGCGGCGTGTTTCGATGGCACAAATATCCGTCTTTCCAGTAAAAAGGTGGGACTGCGTACCGACGCGTCCGGTAAATTTGAAAAAGGATTAGACCCCAATAATGCGCTAGAGGCCATTAACCGTGCCTGCCAGTTGATTGAAGAGTTGGGAGCAGGCGATGTTGTTGGCGGAGTTGTGGACGTTTATGGTAAGGTGAAAGAGGGCAGAAGGATTCCTTTTGACGCTCAAAAAGTCAATGCGCTTTTGGGTACGGAAATATCCAAGGAGGATATGATTGGTTATTTCAAGAAAATAGATTTGGGCTATGATGATGAAAGGGACGAGGTAATTGTACCTTCCTGGCGGCAGGATTTAGAATGCCTTGCTGATATGGCGGAGGAAGTGGCAAGATTCTATGGCTATGATAATATTCCGACCTCTCTGCCGAGCGGCGAAGCAACCACCGGTAAATTATCATTTAAACTGCGTGTGGAAGCAGTGGCAAGGGACACGGCAGAATTTTGCGGGTTCAGCCAGGGCATGTCCTATTCTTTTGAGAGCCCGAAAGTATTCGATAAACTGTTAATTCCGCAGGACAGCGATCTGCGCAAAACGGTCGTGATTTCCAATCCGCTGGGAGAAGATTTCAGCATTATGCGCACGATTTCCTTAAATGGCATGTTGACCTCTCTCTCTACCAATTACAATCGCAGAAATAAAGATGTGCGTCTTTATGAGTTGGGAAATATTTATCTGCCCAAACAGATACCGGTGACGGAATTGCCTGAAGAACGGATGCAGTTTACGCTTGGTATGTATGGAGAAGGCGATTTTTATACCATGAAAGGCGTGGTGGAGGAATTCTTTGATAAGGCAGGGCTTCACGGCAAAGAGACGTATGATCCCAAAGCTGGAAAACCTTTCCTGCATCCGGGAAGACAGGCAAATGTCATCTATGACGGCAGGGTGGTAGGCTATCTGGGAGAAATTCATCCCCAGGTTGCGGACAATTATTCGATTAAGGAGCGCGTCTATGTGGCGGTTATTGATATGCCAGAAGTTGTCGAGCTGGCAAGTTTTGACCGTAAATATCAGGGGATTGCACGGTTCCCAGCGGTGAGTAGGGATATCAGTATGGTAATGCCCAAGGAAATTCTTGCCGGAGAAGTGGAAAAGGTATTTGACGCTAAAGGCGGACAATATTTGGAGAGCTATGCGCTGTTTGATATTTATGAGGGCGCGCAAATTAAAGCCGGATTTAAGTCTTTGGCTTATTCCCTGACATTCCGCGCCAAAGACAAAACCTTGGAGGAAGCCGATTATGCGCCCGCCATGGATAAGATCTTAAAATCATTGGAAGCAATGGGAATTGAGCTTAGGAAGTAAGGAGTGCTATGGATGTAAAAGATTTTTATTATGATCTTCCCCAGGAATTGATTGCTCAGGACCCGCTTGCGGACCGCTCTAGTTCCCGGTTGCTGGTGCTTGACCGGGCTACCGGGGACATGCGGCATCGTCATTTTGCAGATATTGTAGATTATTTGAATCCTGCGGATTGCTTAGTTATCAATAATACGAAAGTAATCCCAGCCCGGTTGTTTGGGGAGAAGGAGGGGACGCAGGCAAAAATAGAAATCCTTCTGCTAAAGCGCAGGGAAAATGATGTCTGGGAGACCCTGGTAAAACCCGGTAAGAAGGCCAAACCCGGCACGCGCATCCTTTTTGGCGATGGATTATTGATCGGGGAGGTTACCGACGTTGTGGAAGATGGCAACCGGCTGATTCAGTTTACCTATGAGGGTATCTTTGAAGAAATTTTAGACCGGCTGGGGCAGATGCCCCTGCCACCTTATATCACCCATCAGCTCAAGGATAAGAACCGTTACCAGACAGTGTATGCGAAATATGACGGTTCTGCGGCGGCGCCTACAGCCGGGCTTCATTTTACACCAGAGTTGTTAGAACAAATCCGCGCCAAAGGAATCCGTATCGCGGAGGTGACGTTGCATGTGGGGCTTGGTACGTTTCGTCCTGTGAAGGTGGAGAATGTCAAGGAACATCATATGCATTCTGAGTATTACGAGCTGGACGCGCAGGCGGCAGAAATTATCAATGATACAAAACAAAGGGGCGGCAGGGTAATCTGTGTAGGAACGACAAGCTGCCGTACGGTGGAATCTGTCGCTGCCCAAATAAGGCAGGAGCGTATAGCGTTAGCGAACGAGAAATCGCCTGGCCAGGAATTATCTGAGACGTGGGTCAAACCTTGCCGGGGTTGGACAGATATTTTTATTTATCCGGGTTATCAATTTCAGGTGTTGGATGCGCTGATTACAAATTTTCATTTGCCGGAGTCCACGCTGGTGATGTTGGTATCAGCGTTGGCAGGAAGAGAAAAGGTGCTTTATGCCTATGAGGAGGCAGTGCAGGAAAAATACCGTTTTTTCAGTTTTGGGGACGCCATGCTTATCATTTAATATACTGCCATATCTGTGGCGAAAGGGGTTGTATGTGAACTGTAACTTATGAGATAAGATTTAAGAAAGAGAGACCGCAGAATGGTTCGTCAATATCAAGATGAAAATGTATATGAGGCGCTTTTGAAGCGTTTTCATTTTCTTTTTCAAGAGTTTGAAAACATCTATATTTCTTTTAGTGGGGGAAAAGACAGCGGCGTGCTGTTGAATCTCCTGCTGGATTTTAGGCGCGAACACTATCCCGACAGAGAGATCGGTTTATTTCACCAGGATTTTGAGGCGCAATACTCGGTGACAACGGAATATGTGGAACGCACATTCAAGCGTTTGGAGCAGGAGGTGGATCCATACTGGGTTTGCCTGCCTATGGCGGTAAGAACGGCGGTTAGCAGTTATGAGATGTATTGGTATCCCTGGGATGATATGAAGCGGGATATCTGGGTTCGTTCTATGCCAGACCATCCTTATGTCATCAAATTGCCAGATCCTTTCCATCATTACCGCTACCGTATGCCTCAGGAAGACCTTGCCAAGCAGTTTGGAAGATTCTATAAGGAGAGGCATGGGAACCGCAAGACCGTTTGCTTGCTCGGTATGCGGGCAGAAGAGTCGATGCAGCGTTACAGTGGATTTCTAAACCGGAAATACGGGTATAAAGGGGAGTGCTGGATTACCAAGCAGTTCAAGGATGTCTGGTCAGCGTCCCCGCTTTATGACTGGACGAACGGTGATGTGTGGACGGCAAATTATAAATTTGGCTATGATTACAATGGTCTTTATGATTTGTATTACAAAGCAGGGTTGAAACCTAGCCAGATGCGAGTGGCGTCTCCCTTTAATGATTATGCCAAAGACAGCCTGAATCTGTACCGCGTAATCGACCCGCAAATCTGGACAAAACTAGTTGGCAGGGTACGGGGGGCTAATTTTAGCGCCGTTTATGCGCGGACGAAGGCAGTCGGCTACCGCAATATTACGCTTCCCGAAGGACACACTTGGGAATCTTATACAAGATTTCTTTTAGATACCCTTCCGGTGAGGATACGCAATAACTATGTGAGAAAATTCCAAACATCTATTAAATTCTGGCATGAGACCGGGGGCGGCTTGCCAGAGGAAGCGATTCAGGAATTGATGGACAGAGGATATCCTATTCGCAGAAATGGAGTGTCCAATTACACATTGAATAAAAATTCCAGAGTGGTGTTTACCGGTAAAATTCCAGATCATACAGACGATATAAAGTCAACAAAGGATATACCAAGCTGGAAACGGATGTGTTACTGTATTCTCAAAAACGATCATATCTGTCGGTTTATGGGATTTGGTATATCCAGGAAAGAACAGGAACAAATAGACATTATCAGAAGAAAATACGGAGGATTCGTAAATGAGCGGTAGCACTTTCAAAAGCCCGGCTTATGAAGTAATTGCAGTGCCGATTGAAAAGATTATACCTAATTCTTATAACCCGAATGCCGTTGCTCCGCCGGAAATGCGGCTATTGTATGACAGCATTAAGGAAGACGGCTATACGATGCCGATTGTCTGCTATTATCTGGAGGAAAAGGATAACTATGTGATTGTGGATGGTTTTCATCGTTACCAGATTATGATGGACCATAAAGATATTTATCAGCGTGAAAATGGTAAGATGCCGGTAACAGTGATTGACAAACCGCTTTCCAATCGTATGGCAAGTACGATACGGCACAATCGGGCACGCGGTTCACATGATGTAGATTTGATGAGCAACATTGTCCAGGAACTTCATAGTATTGGCCGTTCCGATGCCTGGATTTCCAAACATTTGGGCATGAGTCGTGATGAGATTCTGCGCTTGAAGCAGATTACCGGACTGACCGAGCTGTTTCGTGATGTAGAATTTGGAAAGGCGTGGAGGCCGGTGGAAGAGGGGGAAGCAAAATAGTAACTATTCAGCCTTAATTTTATGTACAGCTCTATCCCATAGAACTTTTATATTATGGAATATAAAAATACTTATGGGAATCCTGTGTTTCCAACAGATTTCCCTTATGGCAGAGGGAGGGGAAATTTGTAAAAAAATATATGTTTCCCATAAGTATTTTGCACAACGGTATAAAAAGTTCTATGGAATAAGGATGTCATATAAAAATTAAGGCTGGATAGTTACGAAAAACAGGGGCAGGAGTATTTTACTTCTTGCGCAATATGTTATTCTATGATATTCTCTTTTTGAATGGATGGGAATAATATTAGGTAATTGCGGGGCGTTTTGAGTTCGGCAATTATTTCTGTTAATCAGAAGAGGCCAAAAGGTGTGACGCTAAGGAGGAACCGATCATGAAAAATTTGAAGTTGGCAACAAAGATAAGCGTTATTGTAATCTGTATCTTAACAATCGGTCTGGTAGTATTATGGAAAAGTATGGATGGAAGCGTGTCTTCCATGATGGAGAAACAGATTTTAGAGAACATGAACGAGGCGGCGGAAGCGCGCAGTGAGATTGCACAGCAGTATGTAGAAGCGGCGGAAGCTTATCTGCTTGGTTATGGGCAGTCTGTGGTACTGAAAGAAGCGCTTTTAAATCCGCAGGATGCAGAAGTGGTTGCCAAAGCACAGGAGTATACCAAGAATTATGGAACAGTGAATGGAAATCTTGAAAATATATATCTTGCGAATTATGAGTCTACGGTGCTGGCATCTTTTGTGGAAGGACCTATTGGTAAGACGCTCAGAGAGGGAGACTCTTTGAAGCAGTTGCAGGATCAGGTATTTGGCAGCAAAGCTATTTGCAACACCAGTGTGATGGCGTCGCCATCCACGGGCAAACAGGTAGTATCTATGTACTATCCCATCTTTGACGGAGACAAACCGCTTGGATACGTGGGAGCTGCGATTTATGCGGAAGAGCTCAAGAACACATTGGATCATCTACAGGAGGATGGCAAGAAGAATAAGGATTATATGCTCTTAGATGCTACGACAAATACATATATCTTCTGTCCGGATGAGGAGAAAATGGGCGCTGCCATAGAAGAAGAAAACGTGCTTGAAAATATTGAATTTGTGAAGAATAGCGAGACAGGCAGTATTTTTTATGAGTACATAGAAAAAGGTAAAGATGAGTTCTATGTCTTTCAATATATGCCGGCGAGGAACTGGGTGCTGGTGATGCTGACGGAACGTAGGACGGCATTTGCTGCGGTGTCACAGATGTCGATGACAATGGTGATTTTGTGTGCTGTAATACTGGTGGCGATTTCATTTCTGGTATGGATTGCTGGTCGTTTGATTGCCAAGGATATTGCGAAAGTATCGTCTATCATCAATGAGATTGGGACCCTGGATCTGACGCTAAAGCATAAGCTTTCCAAGTTTACGGCGCGCCGGGATGAGGTCGGTATGATCGCAAAAGCGACGCAGAATCTAGCTGATACGGTCAGTGAGGCGGTAAGCCTGATTAAAGAGAAGAACGGAAAGCTTCTCAACACTTCTGGAACTTTGCGCACAGGCGTATCTACGACTAACAATTCCGTGGATGAGGTGGAAAGGGCAATGGGTGAAATTGCCGGCAGCGCGACCCAGCAGGCAGCAGATACCCAGCAGACGGTAGAAAGCATTGTACAGATCGGAGAGAATATTGAAAGGACGATGGAAGAGACGGAGGCATTGAGCAAATACGCGGACAATATTAGAGAGACCAGCGAGGCAATGCGCAATACGATTCGTACATTATCTGAGGTCAACAACAACACGGAGCAGGCAATGGATGAGATTAGCGCACAAGTTTTGTCCACCAATGAATCAGTTATCAAAATCAAAGATGCGGCGCAGTTGATAACTTCGATTGCCGAGGAGACGAATCTCTTGTCCTTAAATGCAGCAATTGAGGCGGCGCGTGCAGGAGAACAGGGAAGAGGCTTTGCAGTGGTGGCTGACCAGATCCAGAAGTTGTCCGAACAGTCAAATGATTCTACGAAATATATTGATGACATCGTCAATAATCTGATGCGTGAATCCAGCAAGACGGTGACTTTCATGAATGAGACAAAGGATGTCATACTTGAACAGAGTAAACAACTCTCTTATACAGAAGAGCAGTTTTCAGCGATTTATGATGATATAGAAGTGATTAAGCAGGCGGTAACGGCAATCTACGATATGGTCAGAAATGTGGATGAGGAGCGGCTCACGGTTGTAGATGCGGTGCGTAACCTTTCGTCAATTGCGGAAGGCAATGCGGCAGGCACAGAGGAGACGCTGGCTTCTACAGAATTGGTGAAAGAAATGGTGAAGAATATTTCGGAGGTTTCAGATCAGCTTGCCGATGTTTCCAGCGATTTAGAGAAGAGTGTCAGCGGATTTACCGTTTAGCAAGATCGTTGCGAAACGTCTGGTTATTTTTATTCCTGCGGGGGATTTGATTTCTAGTAGGAAGACTCTTACACGCGTTAGTGCGACAAAATTTTTATTAGAAGAAAAAAGGGATTGGAAAGCGAGTGTTCCAATCCCTTTTGAAATGCAAAATATCCATATCAAGCGGATGTTTGACTTCAATCTGCAAGGGCGAGAATGTCATCATAAAAGGATGGATAGGAAATGGCGGCACAGTTCTCATTGTCCAGTGTAGTTTCGCCAGAAGCATTGAGTCCGGCGATGGTAAATGCCATGGCAATCCTATGATCAAGGTGTGTCTGGATTTGCGTGCCATGCAAAGGTTTGCCTCCTTCTATCGACATGCCGTCGTCTGTGGGAGTAATCGAGGCCCCCATTGCCTTTAAATTTTCTGTAATCACGGCAATGCGGTCGGATTCCTTTACCTTTAATTCCCCGGCATCTCGGATAATGGTCGTGCCATCCGCGAAAGCTGCCATCACAGCAAGGATGGGAATCTCATCAATGAGGGTAGGGATCATTTCACCGCCGATGACGGTGCCGTGCAAGGAACTGCTTTTTACCAGGATATCGGCAACGGGTTCTCCAGACACGGTGTGTTCATTGAGTAGAGTCAAATTACCGCCCATGGCGAAAGCTGCCTGAATGATGCCGTTTCTCGTTGGATTGACGCCGACATTTTTGATTAAGATTTCTGAGTGCGGCGTAAGCAGTCCGAGCGCAATGAAGTAAGCAGCCGAAGAAATATCTCCCGGCACATGAACATCTTGTCCCTCTAGTTTTGGTTGCGGTTTTATGGTGGCGGTGTTGCCGGCAGAAGTAATCTCTGCACCGAAGCCAGACAACATGAGTTCTGTGTGGTTCCTTGAAAGAACAGGTTCCGTTACGCTTGTCTCCCCTTCTGCATAGAGACCGGCGAGAAGGATTGCAGATTTCACTTGTGCGGAGGCCACAGGAGATTGATAGTGGATGCCGTGCAGATGTCTGCCGCGTACCGAGAACGGAGCGCAGCCAGAAGCGGTTGGCTGTAACGAATAAGGGAAAGTATCCGGGTTCCAGCTCTCAAATTCGGCGCCCATCTGGGAGAGTGGGGTGAAAATACGCTTCATTGGGCGTCTGCGGATGGAAGCGTCACCGTCTAAGCTGCTCTCGAAGGGCTGTCCGGCAAGAATGCCAGAAATTAGGCGTGTAGTAGTCCCACTGTTGCCCACATCTAGGATTCCTGTGGGCGCCGTGAGCCCATGAAGGCCTTTTCCTTGGATATGAATTTGTTCTCCCAAATTTTCAATAGCGATGCCCATTTTCTGAAAGCAGGCAATGGTGGATAGGCAGTCGGCACCCTGTAGAAAATTGCTGACTGTGGTGATGCCATCGGAGATGGCGCCAAACATGATGCTTCGATGGGAGATTGATTTATCGCCGGGAACGGAAAGTTCCCCATGGAAAGAATACTTGTCTGTAATTGTCATATTGTACCTCTCTTTATTCATATACAGTATAATGGTATTGTCTCAGTAAAGAAACGGCTTCTTTTCTCGCTTCCTCCTCATAAAATTCCATATGGAGGACGCCGTCTAAAAATTCCCGGTTGTGAATGATGCCGATATTTTTAATGCTGATGCCATGGCTTGAGAGGATTGTGGCAAGGGCGGCAATCCCACCGGCTTCGTCCACCATGTCGCAATAGATTTCGTATACTTTAGGCAGCGGCCCTGAGCTTGTGATTGTCAGGGAATCACGATAATCCTTGGCGCTTTGAAAAAAGTCAAATAGCCGCTGGCTTTCAGAAGCAGATATCAGCCCTCTGGTTGCCGTTAAAGAGTCTATGAACATATCCATCAGCTTTAAAATCTGTTCCTTGTTTGTCAGGCAAATCTGCTGCCACATGATAGGGGAGGAGGAAGCAATTCTGGTAATATCGCGAAATCCTCCTGCTGCAACCGTCTTCATGGTATAATCGTCATTGTCAATATCCTGCACCAGATTTACGAGGCTTGAGGCGAGGATGTGCGGCAGATGGCTGATGGCAGCCGTAATGAAATCGTGTGATTCATAATCAAGTATCATGGCGATTGCGCCTAAAGAACGGACAAATTCCTGGAATTCCTGTACAATCTTCTTATTTGTGGTCGGGGTCGGCGTTAGAATGTAGTAGGCATTCTCAAGCAGGTAAGCGGTCGCATGTGCATAACCGCTTTTTTCTGAGCCAGCCATGGGATGTCCGCCGATAAAAAAAGGGGCTAGATTGTCGGGAATTTCTTTATGAATTGCGTTTTTTACGCTGCCGACATCTGTAATTATGCAATTTTCCCCAGCAAAGTCAGACAATTTTGCAAGAAATTCTGCATTTTTCTGCACAGGTGCGCATAAAAAAATATAGCGGCATTTGCCAAAATCTTCGGATATAGAAGAAAAGCCCTGGGAGATAACACCTTCCTCCATGGCAAGTTTCAAGGCGTCTGCATTTGGCTCGCAGGCAATCAAGGTAATCTGTGGGTAAATGCGGTGAATGGTCTTGGCTATGGAGCCGCCAATCAGTCCAAGACCGACAAAACCAATCTTCTCAGGTATCATAATCTCCTCCTGAACTTGTATAAATATTCTTTACCTATGGTAAGGGAAAAGGGGGCAAAAGTCAACAGGTATAGGCGGTTATTCCTATGGGAACGCTTTTTCAAATGTACAGGGAATCGTCTGATGGAAACGAGTATTTTGTAAATTTTGAATAAAAAGGTTGTAAATTTCCTAATATTTTAGTAGAATATAGACATGAAATAAAATGTATTGGAGGAAGGCATATGAATGTTTATACAACTGATAAGATAAGAAACGTTGTCCTGCTGGGGCACGGTGGTAGTGGAAAGACGACTTTGGTGGAAGCAATGGCGTATCTGTCCGGTATTACCAAGCGGATGGGAAAGGTCACAGATGGAAATACCATCAGTGATTACGACAAAGAAGAAACCAAACGTCTTTTTTCGATTAATACTTCAATTGTACCCGTGATCTGGGAAGATACGAAAATCAATCTTTTGGACACGCCAGGTTCTTTTGGCTTTGTAGGCGAAGTGGAAGAAGCAGTCAGCGTTGCGGATGCGGCAATCATCGTGGTATCCGGTAAGAGCGGCGTAGAAGTTGGTACACAGAAAGCATGGGATATCTGTGAGAAATATAAAATTCCGCGTATGGTTTTCGTAACAGAGATGGATGACGATAATGCAAGTTTCCGCCAGGTTGTGGAAGACTTACAGCAGATGTATGGAAAGAAGATTGCGCCGTTCCATTTACCAATTCGTGAGAATGAAAAGTTTGTCGGCTACGTGAATGTAGTTGCACAGACTGGTAACCGCTGGAATGATAAGGGAGAAGTTGTAGAGGCAGAGATTCCCGATTACTCCCAAAGCAACCTGGAAATTTGCCGAGAGGCGTTGATGGAGGCGGTTGCCGAGACAAGTGAAGAGTTTATGGACCGTTATTTCTCAGGAGAAGAATTTTCGGAGTTCGAGATTCGTTCGGCACTGCGCACGAATGTTGTGGATGGAAGTATTGTGCCGATTTCTATGGGTTCTAGCACGCTCGTACAGGGCGTATACACGTTGTTGGATGATATTATCAAGTATTTGCCAAGTCCTGAGAAGCGCCCGTGCAAGGGTGTTAATATGAAGACGAACGAAGTCTTTGATGGTGATTACGATATCGCAAAGGCAAAGAGTGCATACATTTTCAAAACGATTGCCGATCCGTTTATTGGAAAGTATTCGTTAATCAAAGTGAACTCCGGTGTATTGAAGACAGACGATGTATTATATAACGAGGAGAAAGCGCAGGAAATGAAAATCGGCAAGCTCTATGTGATGCGTGGCAATAAGGCGGAAGAAGTGCCAGAGCTGCATGCGGGTGATTTAGGGGCTTTAGCGAAATTGACAAAGTCGACGACGCGCGACACGCTTTCCACAAAGGCAACGCCTGTCGTATATGGAAAGACACAGATTTCCATACCATATACATACAAGCGATATAAGACGAAGAATAAAGGCGATGAGGATAAAGTTTCTCAGGCTTTGCAGAAGTTGATGCAGGAGGATTTAACGCTCAAGGTTGAAAATGACAGCGCCAATAGCCAGACTTTGATTTATGGTATCGGTGATCAGCATCTGGAAGTTGTTGTGAGCAAACTTGCTGAGCGTTATAAGGTGACGATTGAGTTAAGCCGGCCTAAGATTGCTTTCCGCGAGACCATTCGTAAGAAATCCGATGTGGAGTACAAGTATAAGAAACAGTCTGGTGGACATGGACAGTATGGCCATGTAAAGATGACATTTGAGCCCAGCGGCGATTTAGAGTCAACGTATGAATTTGAGCAGCAGGTAGTAGGCGGAGCCGTTCCTAAGAATTATTTCCCGGCAGTTGAGAAAGGCTTGCAGGAGTCCGTACTGAAGGGGCCGATGGCGGCATATCCGGTAGTAGGCGTCAAGGCGGTGCTCTACGATGGCTCCTATCATCCGGTAGACTCTTCCGAGATGGCGTTTAAGATGGCAACGATTCAGGCGTTCAAGAAAGGTATTATGGAGGCTTCTCCTGTACTGTTAGAGCCGATTGCTACCATGAAGGTTGTTGTGCCGGACAAATACACGGGCGATGTTATGGGTGATCTGAACAAACGCCGTGGCCGTGTGCTGGGCATGAATCCGGCAGAGGCAGGCAAGACCGAGGTTACAGCGGATGTGCCTTATATGGAGATTTATGGATATATGACAGATCTTCGTTCTATGACGGGTGGAAGCGGGTTGTTCTCCTATGAATTTGCACGCTACGAACAGACGCCTTCCGATATTCAAGAGAAAGAGGTGGAAGCAAGAAAGAATAAGCTGGATAACGAGGAAGATTAATATTATTTTGTTGGAAACATAGAAGTGCGCGCCGGATTTGCTGTATGCCGATAAGCAGGAGTGAACCGTTCTGGGAATGCTGCGCGTCTAGCTATTGGAAGCCAGAAGGGTGGAAGTTGTATTATGAAAGATGGAAATAACATAAGTGAATATAGTAATGAAACAATAAACGTAACAAATGAGGAAGCTGCGAGTGAAAATGAAACAGCAAATGTAACTGGAAAAGGAACTGAGAAAGCGGTCAGAAAGAAGCAGACGGCGAAAAGAGGAAAGTGGAGTATACAGGAGATTAAACGGTTATATCACGAGACCATTAAGGGCAAGATAACAGTGTCAGTACTGGCGCTTGTCATTATCTCCCTGTCACTTCTGGGAATCGTTTCCAGTTATTTGAATAACAGCAGCACAAATTCTACCCTAAAGCGGAATATGAATGCGACGGCACGCGTATCGGCGGAACGAGTGGAGTGGGAGATTACTTCTTACAAGAATCTTGCCGAGGATTTAGGAATGACGGCGCGTTTAGCCAGCGATGAGGCAAGCGTGGAAGACAAAAAGGCCATTGTTGATGAGCGGGTGAAAGTCAATGAATTGATTTATGGTGACATTCTTGACAGTAAAGGTATCAGTATTTTTACAGGTGAGAGCCATGCGGATGCCGATTATTTTCAGGCGGCTATGCTGGGCGGTAGTTTTGTCACAGAGCCGATTGTCAGTGAAGATCAGTCCTCCTTAGAAATCAGGATTGCAGCCCCTTTGTGGAAAGATGGAATCCATGGTACGGAGGTGGTAGGGGCGGTTTGCCTTGTGCCGGAAGAAAATTTTTTGAATGATATTATGGTGGCGGTCAATGTCAGCGCCAATGGTTCCGCTTACATGCTGGATAGTGAAGGCAACGTCATTGCGCATAAAAATGAAGAACTGGTAAAGATTAAGGATAACAGTATCAAGGATGCTGAGACAAATTCCAAATTGAAGCCAGTGGCGAAGCTGGAGAAGAAGATGTTGAACGGCGAGAGCGGGTTTGGCACTTACCGTTATGGCGGTGTAAGGAAGATTATGGCTTATACGCCGATCGAGAACAGCAATGATTGGAGCATTGCCATTACTGCACCCATCTCGGATTTCAATAAAGAGACGATCGTGGGAATGATTATCACAATTTTGATTGTTATCATTTCCATTGTGATAGCAGTTTACATGGTCAGGAAGCTTGCCGACAATATTGGAACGCCAATCCATCAATGTGCGAAACGATTGACTGCGCTGGCAAAGGGCGATTTGCATACAGATGTCCCGGCAATCGCCAGCAGAGACGAGACATTAATCCTTGCCAAAGCCACAGAGAATATTGTTTCGGATATGAAGAAAATTATCGGAGACGTGGATTACATACTGGGCGAGATGAGCGAGAACAATTTTGGCGTTCATTCAAAAGCGCGTGAATCTTATATCGGAGATTTCCATGGCATTTTGGAGGCAGTGCGTAAGATTAAGTATTCTCTGACAGATACGATAAATCATATTAAGGAATCCTCTGAGCAGGTGGGTCTTGGATCGACACAGCTTGCAGACGGCGCGCAGTCTCTAGCAGAGGGCGCTACGGATCAGGCGGCATCCGTACAGGAGCTTTTGGCAACGGTAAATGATGTTGCCGAGCAGGTACAGAGGAATACGGAACATGCAATTACCATGAATAAGAAAACCATGGAAATCGGCGAACAGGCCAATGCCAGCAGTGCATATATTACCGAGATGACGAAAGCAATGGGTAAGATCAGCGACGCTTCCATGCAGATTTCTAATATCATCCAGACAATTGAGGAAATTGCAGACCAGACAAATTTATTATCATTGAATGCTTCTATAGAGGCGGCAAGAGCCGGGGAAGCAGGCCGTGGATTTGCTGTGGTGGCAGGTGAGATTGGACATCTGGCAAATCAGTGTACGGATGCCGTGGAGGATACGCGCAAGTTGATTCAGGCAGCATTGAGTGAGGTAGAAAGCGGCAATCGGATTGCCGATGAGATGGCAGGCGTTCTTCAAGGCGTAATCGACGGTATGGATGAGATTGTAAAAGCGGTAGAGGCTGTGGCAGAGAATTCCAATGAACAGAATGTTTCCATGCAGCAGGTCAATGATGCGATTGAGATTATTTCAGAAGTGGTACAGACAAATTCAGCGGCGGCAGAGCAGACTTCTGCGACCAGCCAAGAGTTGTCAGCGCAAGCAACGGAACTCAATGATATGATTGATAAGTTTAAGCTGACGGATAAGGAAGAGACAAATGTGGAGCAGATATCTGAGATGGAAGAAGTAGCGGAAATGGAGAATGAATAACGCAGAGGTTTTCGTCTAAACTTTTAAAATGCGGTTGAGACTTACGAAAGTTTAAAGAAAGATTATTTATAAGTTTTTTGAATGTGGCAGGCGTGGACCTCACAGACATTGATGATATCAAAGAATAATCCAATCAAGGCATTCGTGGAAGTAGCAGAAAGGGAGGCTTGTCAGAAGCCTCCTTTTCCGTGTAGAAAGATATTTTCTCATGTTACTTAATTGGCAGAGCGTTATCTATTTGCAGTAGCAAATATTGTACCGCAAGCAATCTTGCTACCAGAGTTGCCGGAAGGCTGCGAGGTGAAATCATCTGGTTTGTCATGGATAATGACGGTTCTGCCAATGATATCGGGAAGGGAAAAACGTTCTGTGTAATACATCATCCAAGCAAACCCCTGGCTGCCGAACAGTGGCATCATGTCGCCTTCATGTGCGGGATGCGGGCATAAGGTGGGATTAAAGTGCTGTCCTGCATCTGCGTAGGGGTCGTCGCTGTTCCCGGTGCATGAATTTCCCTCGTGGATGTGGAAGCCGAAAATATTTTCCGCACAGTTCGTATCGGATGTGGGAAGCCCATAGATTTCTGCGTTGACTAACACGCCGCCATCCGTGGGAAAAAAACGGACCATCCCTGTGATTTCGCCGTTTCCAGGATTGCCAGTAATCTCGGCATAGGCAGCCGGCATATGATAGAGGGCTGTTTCGAGAAAGGCAAGCCCGGGGTTTTCATAAGCTTTATTTATAATTGAATGAGACATGGAAATCTCCTGTAATTTTTCTGTTACTTTTATAGTATTGTGCCAGAGGGGATTTGGTGATATTTTCTATCTAAAAAACAGGGGAATCTCAAAGCGAAGAAAGGCTTTCCATCAACAGTTGCAATTTGTTATACTAAAATTTTCATATTCGTTGACTATAATAACGGAACAACTCAAACTAAGTAAAAATTATATGTATGAATGAAATAATGTTTGCCTGAAAACGGCACAATTTCCGAAAAATCAGAAATTGTGCCGTTTTTTGGCGGCTATAAGCGGCAATTATTTGTTTTTTGTCTGTAGTAAATCTTCCGGGGTGGTATCCAGCAGTTCGGCAAGACATTTACCATAAAAGACAAACAGGGGATTACCTGCAAAAAGAAAGCATACAATGTTGTCTATGGGGCAAAGCCCTTTAAAATTAAAGCAGCTTCTGCAAATAGACTGACGTATGCCAGTTCGGATAAGAAAGTAGCAGTGGTGGATAAGAACACCGGAAAAGTAACCGTAAAAGGGTGCGGAATAACAACCATTACAGTTAAGGCAGGAAAAGAATCCGTGAAGGTATCTGTAACAGTCAGCCCTAAACAGCAGACGGTGAAGTCAGTAAAGGCGTCTAAGGGCGGCAGGAAACTGACCGTGAAGTGGAAAAAGGACAAGAAGGCAACCGGTTATCAGGTGCAGGTGAGCATGGATAAGAAGTTTAAAAAGATTGCCCAAAAACAGAAAGTAACGAAAAACACCAAGGATAGCTGCACATTTACAAAGTTAAAAGCCGGGAAAAAATATTATGTCAGGGTTTGCAGCTATAAGAAATCCGGGAAAAAGCTGATTTCCGGTGCGTGGAGCAAGACGAAGACGGTTACGGTAAAGAAATGAGATATTCATTGGGGCGGTAAAAACTCCCGGAGAAAAGCAAATGCTCATTAGCGAAAAAAGCAAATAAACTTGACAAAACCGTGCTGTGTGATAGAATTTTAACAGCATGACTTAGCATATATTTATGAGCCTTTGAAAAATAAAGACCAGGAGGATAAAAAATGGCAGCACCATATAATCACAGAGCATTGGAAGAAAAATGGCAGAAGATTTGGGATGAGGAGAAGGCATTTGCCGCTACGGACGATTATTCCAAACCAAAATATTACGCGTTGGTCGAGTTCCCGTATCCGTCAGGGCAGGGGCTTCACGTTGGACATCCGCGTCCTTATACGGCGCTTGACATCGTGGCAAGAAAACGCAGGATGCAGGGCTATAATGTACTCTATCCCATGGGATGGGATGCATTTGGACTTCCGACGGAGAACTATGCGATTCAGAATAAGATTCACCCCAAGGTAGTGACGGAGAACAATGTCAAGCGTTTTAAGGGGCAGCTTCATGCGCTTGGTTATTCCTTTGATTGGGACAGAGAGGTCAACACTACAGACCCGGGATATTACCATTGGACACAGTGGATTTTCCTCAAATTGTTCAAAGAAGGACTTGCCTATAAGAGCGAAATGCCGATTAACTGGTGTACGTCCTGTAAAGTGGGACTTGCCAATGAGGAAGTAGTAAACGGCGTCTGTGAGCGCTGTGGTGCGCCGGTAGTCCGCAAGGTTAAGAGCCAGTGGATGTTAAAGATTACAGAATATGCAGATAAGCTCTTAGAGGGTTTAAATGATGTTGATTATATTGAGCGCGTAAAAGTTTCTCAGCGTAACTGGATTGGCAAGAGCCAGGGTGCGGAAGTGGATTTCCCGCTTGCGGGCAAGGACGAGAAGCTTACGGTTTATACGACCAGGCCGGACACGCTGTTTGGTGCAACGTATATGGTTGTCTCTCCGGAGCATCCGATTCTTGATAAATACAAAGAGGAGATTAAGAACTGGGATGAGATTACAGCTTATCGGGAGCAGGCGGCGCGCAAGTCAGATTTCGAGAGGTCCGAGCTCGCCAAGGAAAAGACAGGCGTAGAGATTGACGGACTTGCTGCTGTTGACCCGGTAAATGATAAGGAAATCCCCATCTGGGTATCGGACTATGTATTGATGAGCTATGGAACAGGAGCGATTATGGCGGTTCCGGCGCACGACACCCGTGACTGGGAATTTGCCAAGAAGTTTAATCTGCCGATTATTGAGGTTGTGGCAGGCGGAGAGAACGTGCAGGAAGAGGCTTACACAGATGTTGCCACTGGTAAACTAGTGAATTCTGGCTTCCTCGATGGGCTTGAGGTCGCAGAGGCCAAGAAAAAGATTATTGAATTTTTAGAGGAAAAGAAGATTGGCAAGGGCAAGACGAATTTTAAACTGAGAGATTGGGTATTTTCCCGCCAGCGTTATTGGGGAGAGCCAATTCCCATTGTAAATTGCGAGAAGTGCGGATATGTAGCTCTGCCAGATAGTGAACTGCCTTTACAGCTTCCCGAGGTTGACAGCTATATGCCGACGGATAATGGGGAGTCTCCCTTGGCGGCCATGACGGATTGGGTGAATACGACATGTCCATGCTGCGGCGGACCGGCAAAGCGGGAGACGGACACTATGCCTCAGTGGGCAGGCTCCTCCTGGTATTTCCTGCGTTATACGGATCCTAAGAATCCGCATGCATTAGCGAGCAAAGAAGCGTTGGATTACTGGCTTCCGGTAGATTGGTATAACGGTGGTATGGAGCATACGACGCTGCATTTATTGTACTCCCGGTTCTGGCATAAATTCCTCTACGATCAGGGTGTAGTACCGACGCCCGAACCGTACCAGAAGCGTACGTCTCACGGCATGATTCTCGGCGAGAACGGTGAGAAAATGTCGAAGTCCAGAGGAAATGTCGTAAATCCGGATGATATTGTCATGGATTACGGCGCAGACACCTTGCGTACGTATGAGATGTTTATTGGCGCCTTTGATTTGAGCGCTTCATGGTCAGAAAACGGCGTCAAGGGCTGCCGCAGATTCTTAGAGCGTGTATGGAAATTGCAGGATATTCTGGTGGATGGCGACAGTTACCGCTCGGAATTTGAGACGAAGATGCATCAGCTTATTAAGAAGGTAAGCACAGATTATGAGAATTTAAAATATAATACAGCGATTGCGGCTATGATGTCTATTTTGAATGACTTTTCCAAGGACGGCAAGATTAACCGCGCAGAATTTGAGACATTTTTGTTACTGCTCAATCCGGTAGCCCCGCATATCACGGAGGAGATCTGGAGCGTTTGCGGTTACAAAGGCAGGGTATACGAGAATACCTGGCCGGAGTATGATGAGGCAAAGACCGTGGAGAATACGGTGGAGATAGCGGTTCAGGTCAACGGCAAGACTAGGGCGACCGTTGCGATTCCGGTGGACGCGGAGAAAGATTCCGCAATTGCGGCAGGTAAAGAGGCACTCGGAGCGAAACTGCCCGCAAATATCGTCAAAGAAATTTATGTTCCTGGCAGAATTATCAATCTTGTAGCAAAGTAAAGAATATTTATAGGAGGCTATGAAATGAAAAAAGGGACATGGCGTAAGGTTACTGCCCTTTTACTTAGCATAGTTCTGTGTCTTTCTTGCAGTGGTGAGACGGTATGGGCAGGAACGATAGCGGAGGGAACGCTTCTTGAAAGCAGCATGGAGAAAGCGGTTGCTGATAACGAAGGGGATAGAGAAGACACACCGGAGGAAGAACACTCTCTGGTGAAGAGTGAACACAGAGAAGCTACCTGTGCAGAGGAAGGAAATATCGAATACTGGACTTGCGAAATCTGTGGAAAAATCTTCTTGGATGAAGTCGGGACACAGGAAGTTGTGGATAAGGCAGATTGTCTTGCCCAAGTTGTCGGAACATACATGGAATGTGGGTATTGTTACGAAGAAAGCTTCCTGTGAGAAGGAGGGAACTTTTACTTACACCTGTAACGTGTGCGGGGCAGATAGGCTAGAGAAGATTCCCTCCACCGGACACCGCTATCAGGATAAGATTACCCGGGCAACAACGAAAAAGCGAGGGAAAATTGTCAATTGCTGTACCGTCTGTGGGAAGGTCAGCAAACAAACGCTTATTCCGCGGATTAAGAAAATAACGCTTTCCACAACGTCATATACATATAATGGCAGAATGCGCTCCCCGCGAGTGAATATTATGGATGCCAGGGGGAAGAAAATCAGTGCAAAATATTATGTTGTGAAAAATGGCAAAGCGAAGAATGTCGGAACCCATACGGTTAAAATTTCTTTTCGCGGCAGATATAAAGGAAGCGTGACAAGAAAGTTTAAGATCATACCGAAAAAAGTTGCCAATATACAAGTGAGCGCTGAGAAAAAAGGCTTTACGGTTGCTTACAAGAAGCAGTCCAAACAGTGCAGCGGTTATCAATTACAATATGCAAAGAATCCTGGATTTTCGGGCGCTGTGCGTGTTACCTTGAAACGGAATGTTTCTAAGAAGACGATTGGGAACCTGGAGAATTCCACCACTTATTATGTAAGGATGCGGGCATTTCGCAAGGTAAAGGAGCATGGGAAAGTCAAAACATATTATTCGGCATGGTCGAAGAAAAAGAAAGTGAAGACTAAGGATGTAAAACTTATCTGTATTGACGCCGGGCATCAGCAAAGAGGCGACAGTTCTTTAGAGCCGATTGGTCCGGGCGCCTCCTCACAGAAAGCGAAAGTGGCAAGCGGTACTAGCGGTGCAGCAACCGGAAGGCCGGAGTATCAGTTGACGCTGGAGGTAGCGTTAAAATTACAGGAAGAATTGACGCGGCGAGGTTATGATGTCTTAATGGTACGGACAATGCATGACGTCAATATCAGTAATAGCGCAAGGGCGGCGATTGCCAACAATGCCCGCGCGGACGCATTTATCCGCATTCATGCAAACAGTTCTACCAATGCAAGTGTAAATGGAGCAATTACGATTTGTCAGACGCCTGCAAATGTTTATTGTGGAGCATATTATAGCCAGAGTAGAAGACTTTCGGAACAAATTCTGGCGAATTTTGTGGCAGCTTGCGGCTGTAAAAATGGTGGCATCTGGGAAACCGATACCATGAGTGGTATTAACTGGTGCAGTGTGCCGGTGACAATCTTAGAGATGGGTTATATGTCTAATCCCTCCGAGGACAGGCAAATGTCAGATTCTGCATATCAGGCAAGAATGGTGCAGGGAATCGCAAACGGAGTGGATGCATATTTTGCATTATAGGAAGCTGTCGCTTTGACGATGTTGAATCGTAAAGCGACAGTTTCCTTTGTTTTTGCGGCGAAAATTTGAAATGTCCATGGCGTTTCGTCGGTTGCGGATGTTTTATTTCCTCATACCCTTCATCATCTGCATCATAAGTTCCACTTTCTGCCGTTCCTGGGGCGGAAGGTTTTGCTTTAAGACCTCGATAATAAGGTCCCGTTCTCCTGAAGAGAAATTGATACCTTCTTTGCTGGCGCGTTCGGAGGCGTTTTTTAGGGAAGACGCCATGTCTCCCGGCGCGGAGGCAGAAGGAGAGGTACTTTGCGCTAGGTTCATCAATAGTTGAAGTTTTTCTGGAGATATATTCTGAAGTTGCGGGTTGTTCAATAAATCCTGTGGGTTCATACGTTTCCTTTCTTTGCTTTTATTTGAGCGGGTCTCGGAGTCCCAGTGGGATTGCCCATGTTGTACTGTAGATGACCAGAACGCAGAGCGCCTAAGTAAATAAGGCTTCGTAAGTAGAAAACATCTGGAAGAAGGTCATGAAATTGTCCACCATCTCCTTTTCTGCGTCCGTACAGTATTCCCGTATAGCATTTAACATCTGAAAGGGACCGATTTCTTCGCGTTCCTCTTCCGAGCACATGCGCAGATTATTTCCGGGCGTGTGAAAGAGTGCGATGGTGCGCTGTAGTTCCATAAATTTAACCATCATTGCCATGGTGCTCTGTCTTGAGTTATCCAAATAGGGCAAAGCCGCTTTGATCATATCTAGGTGACGGTCTTGAATTAGTGCGTCAATGGATTCCATTGCATTCCCCTTTTTGTTTTAATTTATGTCTTGGAAGCAAAGATTATGACAAAGCATATATATATTACTAAGGCGGTTAAATATCAATGATTTTGCTTGCCGTAGTAATAATAATGAGCGCAGGCTTGAAGTTTGCGCGTTTACGTTAGATATGCAATGAATGAACATTGAAAATTACAGGTTTTAAAATCATTAGCACGCAGTTATGTGTGAAATATAGGAGGTAAATCGTGGGAAAATTAGTGATAGACGGTAATTGTGTATATGAAATAGATGAGGAATGCATACGCAGGAAGGAGGAGCGGGAGAAACATCTAAGAGATATGGAAGATAGGCGTAGACGACAGACATATTATGAAAAGGAAAGCCGTTCGAGGAATTGGATGGGATTTTGATAATTACAAGGCGGCAAAGGTACGCGTATTCGTGTGATATGGTGTTCTGAATAATAGAACAAAGAGGGCAAGCCCACTTCAGCTCCCCTAACCCCTCATTCATGAGGGGGATTGCACACTTTGACGCGCCGAGCACAGTCGCTTTAGCGACATATTTCCTTTTGTGCGAGTGTGCCTAATTGTTTTTATCTTATAGGAAAGATACTTTCACGCTTTGGCGTGATAAGGTATTTCCTATAAGATAAAAATTGGGGCCGGCAGAGCCGACCCCGGTTTTTATCAGAGGAAAGCGTTTTGCGTATCCTCTGATAGAGAAAAGTTGTAATTAGCAGAAGGAATTGCCACAGCCGTTACCGCAGCCATTACCGCAGCCATTGCCGCCCCATCCGCCGCAGCAGAAGAGCAATAAGATAATCCACAGGCAGCTATTGTTACCGCAGCCGTCGCCGCCGAAGAATCCGCCGTTGCATCCGCCGCCGCAGCAGCAAAGCAGGATGATGATCCAGATAATAGAACCGCATCCTCCATTGTTATTGGTTTCGCATCCGCATCCACAGTTTGTAGCAGCTAAATCACTCATAATCTAATCCTCCATAATTTTTATTACACTGTATCATATGTAAGCAGCTTGTATGTGTTTCACATAGACTTGAAAAAAATTTTGTAAAATGATATATAGTCTGCTATAATGGAAAGCAAGTGAGAATTAGTTTCGTGATTTTATCTCATCGTAGTATAGGGAAGTCGAAGAAATTGCCGGGTATTGGGACATTCTGGAAGGGAGGCGAGTTATGGAGACAATTGTTTTTGTGGACAATGACAGTAAATGGACGGCAAACTATAAACGGATGCTGACGCCTTTTTTGGAGGAGTGGAATTGCGTCTATTTTTCGCATCCCGAGGATGCCATGGAATATATGTCTACACATCCGACAGAAGTGTTAGTATGTGAGCTGGATATGCCTGTAATGTCAGGGAGGGAGCTTTTTGAAATGGTGGATTTGCTGTCTCCGGCAACGGTTAAGATAGGAATTACACAGGTGCGGGATGTGGCAAGTTCGCTGGAGATGCTGAATCAGATTAAGATCTTTAAGTTGATTTTAAAACCGTTTTTCGTAGCGGAAGATTTGGTATTCCCAATTCGCGAAGCGTTAAGGCATTATAAGGAGAGTTCGTGGCATGAAGGAGCCATTCAAAAGGCAGAACATAAATTGCAGGAACTTAATCAGGAGATGGATAAGCTGCAAGCAAAGGTGGCAGAGAAGAAAGAGGGGCATGACAGAATCGTAGAGGCAATGTCTTGTATTTTAGAGGCAAATCTCAGTTATCCAGTGGCAGATTTTGACGCTAGGAGGAAAGAACTTGTCAAAGATTTTTGTACAAATATTATGCAGGAATACTTTCAGTACTATATGTACGAGAAAAAGAATCTCATTTTCTATTTGAGCTACCTGAAGAATAAGTTTCATCATCCCGGGAGGTCTCAGGTGTATGGCATAAGAAATAAGGTCGGCGGGAAAGTTCCAGTAACAACGATGAATCGGATTGCCTATGTAACGTTTTTGATAGGATACTTGTGCGAGCAGTGTTTAGAGAGATATCATGTTGAGAATATGCTGGAGGCAGACGGGGATGTGTACGTTGTCCATATCTGGTTTGGCTGGGAAAGAGACACGTATGGCGCGAAAGTGGCGCCTGAAGTACAGCGGCTGCTTGGGCGGACGGTCCGAGAACTTTTGCGTGCGTTGTCGGATCACGTGGTAGAGAAGTCCGAGAATAAGATTTATGCACTTAGGCTGTACTTTAAAAGAGAGGGGGAACGGCAGTGAATCAGGTCATCGAACAGTTATATGACATGGAGGCCCAGGCAGGAGAGATGATGGAACATGCCAGTATCTCCAAACAGAAACTACAAGAACAGAAGAAACAGCAGATGGAAGAAATTAATCTTGGAATTGCGGCAGAATTGGAAGGAAGAATCAGCATTTTGCGTGCACAGTTAGAGGAACAGGCGAAAGAGAATATTTGCCAGCTTGTAGAGCAGAATCAACAGCAGATGGATTTGCTTGATGCAGAATATCGGGATAACCTTACGACTTATGCGCAAGAAATCGTCAGGAAAATTACAGAGATATAATGGCAATGCAAGGAACAAATGAAGTGGGCAAGTAGCAAGAGAATGCAGAGGTGCAGTATATGGGTGGATTGCTTGAATATAGTGGCCTTGTAGCAAAGTCGAGAGCGATGCGGGGCAGACTTTTGACCAAAGAGGATTTTGAACGGATTACAGAGTTTCAAACTGTGCAGGAAGTGATTTCTTTTTTGCGGGAACAGGAGAGCTACGGTAAAGTTTATGGGGGACGAGAGGAAATCCAGCATCGAGGACAGGTGGAAGAGCTGATTTATCATTCAGTTAAGGAGGATTACCGCAAGCTCTGCCGATTTGGAGATGACAGTCAGCGCAGAGCTATGAAGCTGTATCTCGAACAACTAGCGCTCAAAGAAGCGCCTTCCGAAGCAGATATTCCATACTTTGTCCGTGCCTGGGAGGAAATTAACAATTTTTCAGGTAAGAAGATGCGACGGGTATTAAGGGAGATTTTTGGCACACAGATTGATTGGTTGAATATCATGTGGATTTATCGTGCCAAGTATTTTTTTCACCAGGAGCCAGGGGACATAGAGGGGATGTTAATTCCAATTAGCTATAAGCTGAGAAGCCGGGAACGTCAAGAGCTAATGGAATCACAGCAGGCAGATGAGTTTCAGCAGATTATACAGGGGACATCTTATTATCGGGGCAGGGACGCGCTGGTAAAGGTTCAGGACGAGGTTTCTTACCGTTATGTGATGGGGAAAATGTACCGTCAAATTTGTCGGAAGTATCCTTTTTCCATTGCTCCAGTGTTCTATTATCTCTATGAGAAAGAGTTGGAAGCGCAATATTTGACAACGGCAATCGAAGGCATACGCTATCAGATTCCGTCTAAGGATATCCGAGAGATGATTCTTTTACATGCGACGGTTTAGGCTCTATAACAGAAATTACAGAAAGAAACGGGGGTGTCGTTTTGGTTGAGAAAATGAAGCTGCTGCATATTACCGGTCCTAGAGGTGATATTGATCGCGTTGTAAAGTATTACTTAAATAAGTATGATATTCATTTTGAAAATGCCATGCAAAGCCTTGGAAATCTAAAGAATGTCCGTCCATTTATGGAGACGAATCTTTATAAAGAGGCTATGCAGCGGGGGGAAGAGTTAAAAGGATATCTTGACGGCGTTGGAGAGGGCAGCATTGAAATGCGGGCGGCGCAGGCGCAGGTCATTGTCGATGAGGTCTATGGGCAGATAAACGATCTTTGCAGCCAGCAGGAAGAATTGCGGGAGAAAACCTTAGAGATTAAAGCGTGGATGGAAGAAATTGCGCCGTTTATCGGACTTGATTTCGAGCTGAGTAAGCTCAAGGATTTTCGCTTTATCGACTATCAGTTCGGCAGGATAAAAGTGGAAGATTACCATAAGCTCGAACGGTATATTTATAAGAACCCATACACCTTGTTTTATGAGTGCAATAATGACAGCAAGTATGTCTGGGGCGTTTACTTTGTGCCGCATACCTATCTGATGGATGTGAAATCGGTGTATGCGTCTTTCCATTTTGAAGAAATTGAGATATCGGACAAGTTTCAAAAGACGCCCAGGCAGATATTTACATATGCCAAAGAAGAGTTGGAAAAGTGTACGCAGGAATTGGAAGGCTTGCAGATGAGGGCGTCAGAGATAGCCATGGGCAGGAAGGATGAAATCTTGTCGGCTTGCCGTAGCTTAGAGAGTTATTGCCGTAATTTTGATATTCGCAAATATGCGGCCTGTACGCAGGCAAATGACGGAGGGGAAGAGTATTATATTCTCTATGGCTGGATGGCGAGGCAGGATGCGGACAAGCTGGAAGCTGAGATTGCGGGTGAAGAAAAGATTCACTGGGAGGAGGAGGAGGGGAATTCAGCCATCAATCCTCCGACCAAATTGCGCAATCCCAAGATTTTGAAACCGTTTGAGATGTTTGTGGAAATGTATGGACTGCCTTCTTATAACGAGATGGACCCAACTTTATTTATTGCGCTGACCTATACGCTGATGTTTGGAATTATGTTTGGAGACGTCGGGCAGGGGGCTTGTCTTTTCATTGGGGGAATCTTGCTTTATCGCATTAAGAAATTGCGCCTGGCAGGAATTGTGGGCGTAGCCGGGATCTGGTCAGTGGTGTTTGGTTTTCTTTATGGAAGTTTCTTTGGATTTGAGGAAGTGTTGCCTGCAGTATGGATGAAGCCGATGGATAATATTATGACAACCTTAATGTTGGCAGTTGCATTCGGCGGGGCATTGATATTGATTGCCATGGTGCTCAACATTATTAATGCCATTCGGGAGAAAGATTACGGCAGACTCCTGTTTCACCAGAGCGGAATAGCCGGCCTGATCTGCTATGGATTTGTCGCGTTGTGCGCCGTACTTTTTATTACTGGCAATGGGTTGCCGGCGACGATTATCATAGGGATTGCAGTGGGCGTGCCTTTGCTTGTCATTTTGCTAAAAGAACCTTTGAGCCATTTTGTTGAGTGCAAGGAGAAGATTTTTCCAGAGGGAAGCAAAGTGATGTTTTTTGTGGAAGCATTGGTGGAAGGATTTGACGTGGTACTTAGCTATGCTACGAACACGATTTCCTTCGTCCGGGTAGGCGCTTTCGCACTCAGCCATGCAGGTATGATGGGAGTTGTGATGACGCTTGCGGGATTAGAAAAGGGCAGTCCCAACTGGATGGTAGTTGTGTTGGGCAACATCCTGGTGGCAGGGCTTGAAGGATTGATTGTGGGGATTCAGGTATTGCGTTTGGAATACTATGAGATGTTCAGCCGTTTCTATTCCGGAAGCGGAAAACCATTTGTCTCATTTAACAAGAAATGAGGAGGAAGGCAAATGCGAAGCATTTCTGGAATGCCTTCCGACGAATTGGCAGGTGACGCGGACGCGTCGCGTGCCGTTACATTGGAGGAGGAAGGCAAATGCGAAGCATTTGTGAAATGCCTTCCGACGAATTGGCAGGTGACGCATAGCGTCGCGTGCCGTTACACTAACTAAGGAGGATAAGGATATGGCAACAAAAATTATATTAGTATTGATTCTGCTATGCAGTATGATTATTCCGGTGGGAGGTTTTTTACGCAGCAAACGCAAAGAAGGGGGATTTAAGGCGGCATTGGCCTGCAATGTCTTTTTCTTCTTTGGTACGCTTCTGGTGGCGGATATCTTGATGTTTGGGGATGCACACGCGGCAGGGGAAGCAGCGGAGGCAGTTTCCAATACAGAGAGCTGGCGGTATATAGCGGCGGCATTGTCCACAGGCATGTCCTGTATTGGCGCTGGCATTGCGGTGGCAAGCGCGGCAAGCGCGGCGCTGGGAGCTTTGAGCGAAGACTCTTCCATTATGGGTAAGGCTCTGATTTTTGTGGCGTTGGCAGAGTCGATTGCACTCTATGGATTATTGATTTCATTTTCTATTCTCGGATAGCGGGGAGTATGCCTATGAAGATGTATCTGATTAGCGACAACAGAGACACGTATACAGGGATGCGTTTAGCGGGCGTCGAGGGTGTGATTGTCCATGAGCGGCAGGAATTGAAAGAGGCGTTAGAGCGTGTATTTGCGGATAGGGAAATTGGTATTGTTCTTTTGACGGAGAAGTTTGGCAGGGAATTTCCGGATCTGATTGACGAAGTAAAGCTGAATCGTCGCCTGCCCTTGCTTGTAGAGATTCCAGACCGTCATGGGAGCGGGAGGAATGAGAATTTTATTACAGATTACGTCAGTGAGGCAATCGGTTTAAAGCTATAGGCGGGAGGTAGAAGATATGCAGATTGAGGAAAAGCTGGAAGTATTCCGCAAGTTTACTATGGACGTGGCGAAACAGGAGAGCGACCAGCAAATTGCGGAGTATGAAGCCGCTTGTAACCGGGAGGTAGAGGCGTTTCGAGAAAGCAAACTGGCGGAGCTTGAGCATAAGATTCGTAACGAAGAGCACAAAATCCGCAGACAGACAAACAGTACAGTATCGCGAGAAATGTTAAGGCAGAAGAGGAATCTTGACGAGTGTAAGCGTAAATGGAGAGAAAAACTGCTTGAGGAGGTAAAAGAACTCCTTGTCAAGTATCAGATGACAGAGGAGTACGAAGCATACCTCATAGCCAAAATCAAGATGGCGCTTGCGGTGGCGGAAGATGAGGAAGTCACAATATATATCAATCCTTCCGACGCAGATAAGCTACATGAGTTAGAAAGTAAGACAGGCGCTGCGCTTACGGTCAG
Source organism: uncultured Lachnospiraceae bacterium (assembly GCA_947565425.1). Lineage (GTDB taxonomy): Bacteria > Bacillota > Clostridia > Lachnospirales > Lachnospiraceae > Petralouisia. The sequence continues at coordinate 219,812 of CANOFW010000001.1, read as the reverse complement.
CAGTTTTGATTTTGGCGGAGGTGTGCGCGCGGTCATTCGCTCGAGGAATATTCTCATTGATGAATCCTTCGTGACGAAGCTGGAACAGGAGGCGACCAATCTATGAGCGTGACAGGGAACATATATGGAATCAATGGGCCAATTATTACCGTCAAGGGGAACCTTGGATTTAAGATGTCGGAAATGGTCTATGTGGGTCCGATGCGCCTGGTGGGGGAAGTTATTGCGCTCAACAAGGAAGAGACGACGATCCAGGTGTTTGAGGAGACGACGGGGCTGCGTCCGGGGGAAATTGTGGAGGGCGCGGGAAGCGCTATCTGCGTGACCCTTGCGCCGGGTATTATCACCAATATTTTCGATGGGATTGAGCGACCGTTACAGTTGATTGGGGAGAAGAGCGGCGCTTTCATTCCCCGCGGCGTCAATGTTGACCTTTTGGAGCGGGAGCGTCAATGGGAGACGACAATTTGCGTGAAGCCTCAGGATAGTGTGAGCGGGGGGACGGTAATTGCCGAGGTTCCGGAGACGCCGGCAATTCTTCACAAGGTTATGGTGCCGCCAGATATGGATGGAACGGTGATCTGGGCGGCGGAGAACGGCAGCTATACCATCGAGGAACCATTGGTAAAGATTCGCAAACCGGATGGGAGTGAGGAGACGTTGACGATGGCCCAGCGCTGGCCAATTCGCATTCCGCGTCCAATTCACAAACGCTATCCAGCAGATCGGCCGCTGGTAACGGGACAGCGTATCTTGGACACCTTGTTTCCGATTGCCAAGGGGGGCACAGCGGCCATCCCCGGCGGGTTTGGCACAGGTAAGACCATGACCCAGCATCAGCTTGCCAAGTGGTCAGATGCGGATATTATCATTTATATCGGCTGTGGGGAGCGCGGGAACGAGATGACAAATGTGTTGGAAGAATTTTCCAAGCTGACAGACCCCAAGACGGGAAATCTTTTGATGGACCGGACGACATTAATTGCCAATACCTCCAATATGCCGGTGGCGGCAAGAGAGGCCAGTATTTATACAGGACTGACGCTTGCTGAGTATTATCGCGATATGGGATATCATGTGGCAATCATGGCAGATTCCACCTCCCGCTGGGCGGAGGCGCTCAGAGAGCTTTCCGGCAGGTTGGAAGAGATGCCGGCGGAAGAAGGCTTTCCGGCGTACCTCGCCTCACGACTGTCAGCGTTTTACGAGCGTGCCGGTTATGTGGAGAACCTCAATGGGACGGATGGAAGCGTCACAATTATTGGCGCGGTATCGCCGCAAGGAGGAGATTTCTCTGAACCGGTTACACAGAACACGAAGCGTTTTGTGCGCTGTTTTCTGGCATTGGATAAGGCGCTTGCTTATGCCAGGCATTATCCGGCAATCAACTGGCTCACCAGCTATACGGAATATCTTGGTGATTTGGAGCACTGGTATGGCGCCAATGTGGGAGCTGATTTCGTCCCCTGCCGCAACGAACTGCTCCATATCCTGACCACGGAGAGCCGATTGAATGAGATTGTCAAATTGATTGGCAGTGATGTGCTTCCCGATGACCAGAAGTTGATTTTAGAGATTGCCAGGGTCATTCGTTTAGGATTTTTGCAGCAGAATGCTTTCCATGCTGAGGACACCTTTGTCCCTATGGAGAAACAGTTGGAAATGATGAAGATTATTCTCTATCTTTATGAGAAATGTCGGGCGTTGATTGATTTGGGCATGCCGATGGCGTTACTCAAAGAAAATCGCATATTTGAGAAGATTATTGCGATTAAATATGATGTGGCAAATAAAGATATGTACAAATTTGAAGAATACCGTCAGATGGTGGACGATTTCTATCAAGGTTTAATGGATAGCAACGCATAGGAGGGCAGTTATGGCAATTGAGTATTTAGGGTTAAGTGATATTAACGGCCCTCTGATTGTGCTGGAGGGAGTCAAAAATGCCTCTTATGAGGAAGTAGTTGAGTTTATCGTGGAAGGGAAGCGCCGCAAGAAAGGCAGAATTGTGGCAGTCGATGAGGATAAGGCAGTTATCCAGGTATTTGACAATACGGATGAAATGTCGCTACAGAATACACATACCAGACTGAGTGGCCATCCCATGGAGATTGGCCTTTCTCTGGAGATTCTTGGGCGTACCTTTAATGGATTGGGCGAACCCATTGACGGACTTGGCAGGATAGAGCCAGAGGTTGTGCGGGATGTGAATGGGCTTCCCCTAAATCCCTGTACCAGAGAATATCCTAGGAATTATATTCGTACCGGCATCTCGGCAATTGACGGCCTGACAACGTTAATCCGCGGACAGAAATTACCGATTTTTTCTGGCAATGGACTTCCGCATGATCAGCTTGCAGCGCAGATTGTGGAACAGGCTTCTCTGGGGGAAGACTCCGAGGAGGAATTTGGCATAGTGTTTGCGGCTATGGGCCTCAAATATGACGTGGCGGACTTTTTCCGCAGGCGTTTTGAGGAGAGCGGTGTCAGTTCTCATGTGACGATGTTCTTAAATCTTTCCAACGACCCGGTGGCGGAGCGTTTAATTACGCCCAAGATGGCGTTGACGGCGGCGGAATATCTTGCTTTTGAGAAAAATATGCATATTCTGGTCATCCTCACAGATATGACTTCCTATGCCGAGGCGATGCGTGAGATTTCTTCGTCCAAAGGGGAAATCCCCAGCAGGAAAGGTTATCCCGGTTATCTCTACAGCGAGCTGGCGACGCTCTATGAGCGTGCCGGAATTGTAAAGGGCAGGGAGGGAAGCGTCACGCAGATTCCGATTCTGACAATGCCCAATGACGATATTACGCACCCAATTCCCGATTTGACCGGGTATATCACGGAGGGACAGATTGTGCTGGAGCGTTCTTTGCACCAGAAGAATGTTTATCCGCCGATTAATGTGCTTCCTTCGTTATCCCGCCTGATGAAAGACGGCATTGGCGCGGAGTATACGCGAGAGGACCATCAGGATGTGGCGAACCAGCTTTTTTCTTCTTATGCCAGAGTAGGCGAGGCGCGCGACTTGGCGAGCGTGATTGGAGAGGACGAGCTGTCGGAGACGGACAAGAAGTATCTGGAATTCGGCGTTGGATTTGAGAAAGAGTTTGTAGCGCAGGGCATGAATGAGAACCGTACCATTGAGGAGACTTTAGATATTGGCTGGCGTCTTTTGCATATTCTGCCCAGGGAAGAGCTGGATAGGATAGACACGAAGATACTGGAGAAGTATGCAGATATGTAAATATATGCAGTTCAGAATAGAAAGAATATATGTGATGAAAAAGAGAGTATTGCAGATATTGCCGGTCTGTTTCTTGTGCTGTATGCTTGGGATGGCGGCATGGAATCCTGTGAAGGAAGAGGTAACGAAGGATACCGGCGCCAGAGATAAGGATGCAGGAGAAGAAATGGCAGCGGCAGAAAAAACAGTTTTGCAGGAGACAGAGAAAGAAACGGCTCTGGTATTGGAAGAAGAGAGTGTAGCTGTCCATATTCCGGGATTGAAACAAACATACCGATTTATGTTCCTGTCAGACTTACACATTATTGTGGAGAGTGATGAAGTCTCTGCGGGAAACCTTGAAAATGTACGGGCACGCCATGAGATGTTTCAATCGTTAAATGGAATATATTCGGCAAGATTGTGGGAGGAATTGCCTGAATATTTTAATACCCAGCATTCAGATGCTATTCTGTTTGGCGGCGATATGATAGATTATGCGTCCGCCGCTAATATTACAGCTCTCAAAGAGGGGATAAAGAAACTTGATGCACCGGTGATGTATGTCCGGGCAGATCACGATTATAATCCCTATAATTGTGATAGTCTTGATAAGAAAGACATGAAAAAGCTGCACGAATCCATAGACGGATATGAAGACCTCCCCGTCATGGAGTTTGAGGATTTGTGTATTGTCGGAATCAATAACAGTACGAAACAGATTTCCAAGGGACAGCTTAAAAGGTTCCGGGAGGCTGTAAATCTTGGGAAGCCGATAATCCTGCTGACACATGTACCGCTGGCATCTAAAGTGGATGGGAGCCTTTTGGAGGAATCGAAGAAAGTATGGCAGGACCGGGCGCTTGTATGGGGAAAAGGATGCAGCAATGAGCCCAATAAGAATACAGAAGCGTTTTTGGAACTGGTATATGATGCAAAAAGCCCGGTGAAAGCGGTCATGTGCGGCCATCTACATTTCACCTGGGAGGGAAAATTGACGGAAAATTGTATGCAGCATGTGTTTTCGGCTGCGTACCCCGGGAGATATGGGGTAATTACCGTTGACGGGAAAAATGACGGATTGTGAAACAATCCCGGAGCTGCGATGAAATGGGAAAAGTGAGGTGGATGAATGGACCCAAACACATTTCCAACAAAAGGAAACTTAATCTTGGCAAAGAACTCCCTTGCATTGTCTGAGCAGGGGTATGATTTGATGGATAAAAAACGCAATATCTTAATTCGTGAGCTTATGGAGTTGATTGAGCAGGCCACGGATATTCAAAAAGAAATTGACGAGACTTTTACCAGCGCTTATTTGGCGTTGCAGAAAGCGAATATCCAGATGGGCATCCATGAGGTGGAAACGCTCAGTAAAAGTGTGCCGGTGGAAGAATCTATCGTAATCAAACGGCGCAGCGTCATGGGAACAGAGATTCCTAAGGTGGAGTACAGCGGGGAATCATTAAAGCCTTATTATCCTTTTTTCGGGACAAAGATGTCTTTGGATGAGGCATGTGAGAAATTTCAGAAAGTAAAAGAGCTGACGATTCGCCTTGCGCAGATTGAGACTAGCGCTTATCGTCTTGCCTATAATATTAAGAAGACGCAGAAACGCGCCAATGCTTTGCAGAATATCACGATCCCCAAGTATCAATCACTGGTCAAGAGTATTCAGGGGGCTTTGGAGGAGAAAGAGCGGGAGGAGTTTACGAGGCTGAAAGTGATCAAGCGTATGAAACAGAAAAAACAGAGCGAAAATAGAAATTAGAAAATAAAACAGAGGAAGACGGAAGAATGAATACAGAAAATAATTCCCGGCAGATCCCGGCGTTTGAAATCATCAATGAAGTGAAAAAGGCAGTGATTGGCAAAGACGATTGCATTGCCAAGGCAGTGGCAGCAATCTTGGCGGGGGGACATATTCTTTTAAATGACATTCCCGGTGTTGGCAAGACGACACTTGCTATGGCATTGGCTAGTTCTATGTCCCTAAAGCAGAATAGAGTGCAGTTTACGCCGGATGTTTTGCCCTCTGATCTGACCGGATTCTCCATGTACCAGAAGGATAGTGGAACATTTGTCTATCAGCCGGGCAGCGTGATGTGCAACTTGCTTTTGGCGGATGAGATTAACAGGACTTCGCCGAAGACGCAGTCTGCGCTTTTGGAAGTTATGGAGGAACAGAAAGTTACCGTGGACGGCGTTACCCATGAAGTTCCCTCCCCTTTTATTGTAATTGCGACGCAGAACCCTTTTGGAAGCGCCGGCACATGGATGTTACCGGAGGCGCAGTTGGACCGTTTTATGGTCTGTCTGAAACTTGGCTATCCCGAGATGGAAGAAGAAATTCATATTCTAAAAGGTATGCAAAGCAAAGAAGAGGTGCAGGCGGTTGTCTCTCAGGAAGAGTTGATTTCCATGCAGAAAGCAGCGGACAGTACCTTTGTGCATGAGGAGATTTATCAGTATGTAGGCAAATTGGCGGACAAGACCAGGAATCACCCCATGATTGACCTTGGGCTCAGTCCCAGGGGAACCATCAATATTTTACAGATGGCAAAGTCGGTATCATTCCTGCGTCAGCGTTCTTATGTGATTCCAGAGGACGTGGAAGATATTTTTCATGCGGTCTGTGCGCATCGCATTATCCTTGGCACAAAAGCGCGGGTGGCGCATATGGACGTCAAACAGGTGTTAGAGGATGTGCTTAGGAGTGTGCCGGCGCCGAAAAGCCTGCGTGAATAAGGATGATTTGGGTAAGAAGATATGTGGAAAAATATTCTATATGCGCTGGGGACAGCGGGAATTTTTTATTTGGCAGTATTATATCAGAGCCAAGCGTTGCTTGTCGTATGCTTTGCGGCTATTCTATTACCGTTCTTATTTCTGTTTGTGCTTTCTTATCTCAGGAAAAAGTTGAAGTGCGAGCTGTTGTTTTATTCTTATCCAATTGCCAATACGGGAGATTATCTGATCGGTCTCAGGGTGGAGAACCTGGGTAAAATTTATCTGCCCCGGGTACAGGCGAAAATTCAGATGGAAAATGCGGCAAATGGCAGAAAACAGTGGGTGAAAGCGGAGGAAAAGGTCTCGGCGGAGAGCAGTACAGAATTGTCAGGAAGGCTGAAGGAGCCGGAGTTTGGTATGTGGAAGGCGCGTTGCGAAGCGGTCCGCTGTTATGAATGGACAAATTTTTTGTATCTGTGTGCGAAGGTACAGGAAGAGAAACAAGTGATGGTCTTTCCGGCAGTTTATGAGACTAATATCAAAGTCGGTATGCGTACGCGTCTTTTCTTGTCGGATGGGGAACAATATGACCCGCATGTCAGCGGCGATGACCCTTCGGAGGTTTTAAAGCTGCGTGAGTACCAAAAGGGCGATCGTCTCAACCGCATTCACTGGAAACTTTCGGCAAAGAACGACGATCTGATTGTTGCGGAGATGAGCATGCCGGTGGGCTGTAATGTAGTTATTTTTTTGGATGGGCAACCGTCTGCGATGGGCAAGAAAGAGTCGCGTGCTTATTGGGAAATTGTACACAGTGTTTCGCAGGAATTGCTGGCACAGGAGTGCGCTCATTATTTGGTCTGGCGGGATAGTCAATATAAGGAATTGGTGTGCCGGAAAGCGGTGCGCGATGTGGAAAATTTACTGGATTTCTGGTGTGAGATTTGCCCTGTGCGTATGGAAAAGGGCGTGTCAGTAGAAGCGTATGAGAAAGTTTTTCCAGGGGAGGCGTATGCTTCCTGGCTGGTGTTGAACCACAATCTCGAGTTGACATGTAACGGTAAGCCAGTGGCCTCGATAAAAACGGAAACTGTGAAAGAACAAATGATGGAATTAGAGTTAATATTATAGTAGAGGTAGCATGGGAAAAACAAGAGTTAAGGGAAATTTAACCCTCAAAAAAACAAGAGGATGGGCTGGAAAGATACAGGGAGTATTCTGCCTGTCTCTTATTTTGTGCGGCCTGTCTCTCATTATAGAGAGCGTTTTAGAGATACCGGTTCCTTGGCAGATACGTATTTTGGCAGTGGCTATTCTTGCGCTTGCATCGCTGATTATGCAGCTTGGCTGGAAGTGGGCGCTTGCCGAGACCTTTCTTTTTGCAGGCGTATTGACGGTTGTCTGTGTCATAAATCAGCGTATTTTGCTGTTAGGCATGAAAGAGCTGTCAAATAAAGTTTTAGAGCTGGTAAATGCCTATTACCGGACGGAATATTTGCAGTGGTATCTAAGGGACGGGGAGCGATATGGCTGGCTTGCCGTTTTATTAATTTTTGTGTTGCTGGGCTTTCTACAATGTATGCTGTTTGTGTACGCAAGGAATGGGAAGTACCGTCTCCTGGCTGCGGCGGCAATCCCTGTTCTGCTTGTTACCGCGGGGCTTATGCTGGGCAGAGCGGCCTCTTTTGCCGGAATTGTGTTGGCGTTTTTGGGATTGTTGTTAGGGGTCTTAGATTTACAGGAGCGCGGTAGCCTTATGTTGGGCGGCGCTGTGGTGATAAGCTTTGGGATTTCCGTGCTTTTGGCGGGCAATGGGAGGATTTGGGGGCAGGTGGACCTGCTGCATGAGGATTGGCAGGCATGGCAGTTGAATTTTGAGGACGAAATGCTGGCCTTGGTGGAGAAGATTTCTCATATCGACTTATTTTCGCAGCGGGAATTGAAGACTTATAAGTTGAAAAACGAAGAACCGCAATTTGATGGCAGAGAAGTGTTTCAAATAACGGTGGATTATCCGATATCCAGCCCCTTGTATATTCGTGGGTTTGTCGGGGGGGAGTATGAAAACGGGACTTGGAAGCGGATATCCAGGCAAGAATTTTCCGATTGGGCGCAGGCGCAGGGCAGTGATGAGCAGACGTGCGCCAAACTGATCCAGTCTTATCCCTATGAATATATATTATTTGGGCGTGAGGTTGCTTATAATACAGTTAAGGATAAGCATGTGTCCATAAAACTTTCACAAGCGCAGAAGGGGTATAAGCTGATGCCGTATTTTACAAAAATTTCGGATCAGGAGCAGATCAGGGCGGACGTTATCTATCCGCCTACAAAAGAAAAGCAGTTTAAATGGGAGAGCTTTCTAGGACTCTCGGAATATGAGACGCAATTTATGTATTATGTCACGGACCCGGACATGTCAGAGAAAGAAGAATTTTTTTTAAATTACAGCAATACTTATGTGAAGGATGCGTATACCAGACTGCCGGAGGAAGGTTTGGAGAAGCTGCGCGCTTACGCCAAAGAGAGCCGGGCAAAGCAGAAAACGTACGAGGAGCGAAGGGATGAAATTCAACGAAAGCTGAATGCAACAGGAAAAACAGCGTGGGATATCAGTGAGATGGAGGAAATTCTAGGCGAAGACGGCATGCAGGTGCTTTCTATGGATGAGTGGCAGTATGATATAGAGAATATCCGGCAGATGCTTTGGCAGGATAATTGGTACAGCTTTGATTTACAGGAAGTTCCCCAAGGGGAGGACAGTGTCGAGTATTTCCTGTTTGACCAGCACAAAGGGTATTGCACGCATTTTGCTACGGCGGCAACCCTGCTATTTCGCTTGTATGATGTTCCGGCAAGATTTGCCAATGGTTATCTGGTGTTGCCCTCCGATTTTAAGCGAAATGAGGATGGCACATGGACGGCTTCCGTTACGGACGAGCGGGCGCATGCATGGGCAGAAGTTTTTCATTATAATGTCGGATTTATACCATTTGAGGCAACGCCGCCGGCTTATATAGAGATGTTGGACGGGATGGAGAAGGAAGAACCTCTTTCTGCCGCTGTACAGAAGCAAGATGTACAGGAACAGACACGCAGACAGGATACATTACAAAAAGAGCAGGAGGAACAAAAGAAGAAGCAGGAAGAAGAACGGCTGAGACAGGAGCTGGAACGGCAAAAGCAGGAGCAGGAGGAACAAAAGAAGAAGCAGGCGCAGTCCGGGCAGAGTTTGCGGGAAACATCATTGCTGGATGTTGAGTTTATACGCTTGTTGTTGGTGATTTTGTCTGTGTTCGTAGCGTTGGCGCTTATCTGGCTGATCTTGTGGCAGCGCAAAAGATGGGTGTTAAAAGACAGACAGAGAAGAATTTCCCAGAAAGAGCGCACGCAGGCAGTCCGGGAGATTGGCAGAGAGATGGGTAAAATTTTAAAGTTGCTGGGCGCAAAACGTCCGCTGCATATGGACGACAGGGGCTATTGTGCTTTTCTAAAGCAGCAGCAGCCGCGTTCAGACTGGGGGCAACTGTTTGCAATTTTCCAGAAGGCGGCATTCTCAGAACATGGCGTTACGGAGGAGGAATACGAAGAAACGTTGGCGGCATACGAAAGTCTGCAACAACAGCTACGCAGTCAGGGCGGTATTCGGGGATGGTATCTGAAAATTTACCCTTGACAAGGAAAAGCACAGTTGTATACAATTATTTGGTGATGTAGATGCCGCGAAGCGGCCGTGCTCGGCGCAGTTGGCAATAATGAACCGCTAACTAATATTCAGGGCAGGGGGCAGAATTTCCTTGAGTGAGGTAAATTTTTTATTAGGACAGAAGATATTTCAAAAAATCCGGCAGGATATTATTACGGGAGTGTATGGCAGGGATGAGGAATTAAAAGAACTGTTGATTGCGGAAAAGATGGGAGTCAGCAGAACGCCTGTCCGTGAGGCGCTGCGTCAATTGGAGCGTGAAGGGCTGGTTGCGATTATCCCTAATAAGGGCACATATGTAGTTGGTATCACTGCGCAGGATATGAAAGATATCTATGAAATACGCGCTGTATTGGAAGGATTATATGTCAGCCAGGTGGCGGAGAAAGTGAGCCCGGAGCAGATAGAGGCGTTGGAGGAAATCTTATATCTGGCGGAATACCACTTGAAAAAAAATCATCAAAAGCAGGTGATGGAACTGGGTGGCAAGTTCCATGAGATTTTGTATGAGGCGGGCAGCAACAGAATGCTGGGGCGCATTTTGCAGAATTACTATCTCTATTTGGAACAGGTGCGCAGGTTTCTTTTTACCATTCCAGGTAAAATTGAGGAGGTTATCGGAGAACACCGACAGATTTTAGAAGCAATCAAGGAGCACGATGGGGAAAAGGCAAAGCTGGCAGTCAGCCGGCATATAGCCAATGTAGTTACATTGATAGATTCCTATGGGTGGGAAAACATAACAGGAGGACAAAAAGATGGAGAAAATTAAAATGATAACCCCTTTGGTGGAGATGGACGGAGATGAGATGACCCGTATTCTCTGGAAGATGATTAAGGATGAGTTGTTAATTCCTTTTATTGATTTAAAGACAGAGTATTACGATTTGGGCCTTGAGTACAGGAATGAGACGGACGACCAGGTAACGTTCGACTCTGCAAATGCTACGAAGAAATATGGCGTTGCTGTAAAATGTGCGACAATTACGCCGAATGCAGCGCGCATGACGGAGTATGATTTGAAAGAAATGTGGAAGAGCCCTAATGGGACAATCCGCGCCATTTTAGACGGTACGGTATTCCGTACGCCAATTACGGTCAAAGGCATTGAGCCTTGTGTGAAAAACTGGAAGAAGCCGATTACGATTGCGCGTCATGCGTACGGTGATGTGTATAAGGCGAGCGAGATGAAGATTCCAGGAGCCGGCAAATGCGAGCTTGTCTATACGGCAGAGGATGGCACAGAGACGAGGGAACTGATTCATAACTTTACAGGAGCCGGCGTCGTCCAGGGGCAGCATAACCTCAATGATTCCATTGAGAGTTTTGCCAGGAGCTGTTTCAATTATGCGCTTGACACGAAGCAGGATTTATGGTTTGCCACCAAAGACACAATTTCTAAGAAATACGACCATACGTTCAAAGATATTTTTCAAGAGATTTATGACAAAGAGTATGATGAGAAGTTTCAGGCGGCAGGCATTGAATATTTCTACACTCTGATTGATGATGCAGTAGCAAGAATTATGAAAGCGGAGGGCGGATTTATCTGGGCGTGCAAGAATTATGACGGTGATGTGATGAGCGATATGGTAAGCTCTGCGTTTGGTTCTCTTGCCATGATGACTTCTGTTCTGGTGTCGCCTGAGGGATATTATGAGTATGAGGCCGCGCATGGCACGGTACAGCGTCATTATTACAAGCATCTGAAAGGCGAGGAGACCTCCACCAACTCTGTGGCGACTATTTTTGCCTGGACGGGTGCGCTCAGAAAGCGCGGGGAGTTGGACAAGTTGCCGGAATTGTCAGCGTTTGCCGACAAGCTTGAGCAGGCATGTTTGTCTACGATAGAATCTGGCAAAATGACCAAAGACCTTGCATTGATTACGACATTAGAGAATCCGACCGTATTGAATAGCGAAGGATTTATTAAGGCAATTCGTGAGGAACTGGAAGGTCTGTTATAGATAGGAGGACACCATGATTTTAGCCTGCCAAAATATCAGTAAAGCCTTTGGCACAGATGAAATCATACAACATGCGTCTTTTCATATTGAGGAGTATGAAAAGGCGGCAATTGTAGGAATTAACGGAGCAGGGAAGACGACCCTGCTTCGGATTATTATGGGAGAGCTGGAGGCGGACAGCGGAGAGGTCATTTTAGCGAAGAATAAGACCATCGGTTATCTGCCGCAGAATCCGGATGTGGAAGGGAACAGGACCATTTATGAGGAAGTTCTTTCGGCAAAGGAAGAACTTATTTCCATGCAAGATAGGCTCATTTCCATGGAGAAGAAGATGAGCAGTTTAGACGGCGGTGAGCTTGAGGACTTTATGGACAGCTATAACCGTCTGAATTTGGAATTTGAACGGCAGGGCGGTTATTCTTATAAAAGCGAGATTGTGGGCGTCCTCAAAGGGCTGGGATTTGTAGAGGAGGAGTTTACCAAGCATATGAAAGAGCTGTCCGGTGGGCAGCGCACCAGGGTCTGCCTGGGCAAGCTTTTGGTGACGAAACCGGATGTGATTCTCCTTGACGAGCCGACCAACCATCTGGATATTGGCTCTATTACCTGGCTGGAAACATTTCTGCTCAATTACAAAGGAGCAGTGGTAATTGTCTGCCATGACCGTTATTTCCTGGACCGAGTGGTACAGAAAGTAGTAGAACTGGATCGCCATCAAGTGTCTGTTTTTTCCGGTAATTACAGTGACTATGCAGTGAAAAAGGCACAGGTCAGGGAGGCGCAGCTCAAGCAATATTACAACCAGCAGCGGGAGATTAAACATCAGGAAGAAGTCATTGCCAAGCTCAAATCTTTTAACCGTGAGAAGTCCATCAAGCGAGCGGAGAGCCGTGAGAAAATGTTGGATAAGGTGGAACGCCTAGAGAAGCCTGTGGAGGAGAATACAGATATTCATCTGAATTTGGAACCGCGCATTGTCAGTGGAAATGACGTGTTGCGTGTGGAAGGCTTGTGCAAATCATATCCCGGACAGACGTTATTTACAGATCTTTCTTTTGAAATCAAACGCGGCGAGCGTGTAGCTCTGATTGGGGACAATGGAACTGGCAAGACAACCATCTTAAAAATTATCAATGAGATGGTAGAAGCGGACGGCGGGACAATGACGGTGGGAGCGAATGTGCATATTGGTTATTACGACCAGGAACACCAGGTGCTTCACATGGAAAAGACATTGGTGGAGGAAATTTCAGACGCGTACCCGAACCTTACGAATACGGAAATTCGCAATGTCTTAGCGGCGTTTTTATTTACCGGGGACGAGGTGTTTAAGCGCATTTCGGATTTAAGCGGTGGTGAGCGCGGGCGCGTTTCACTTGCCAAATTGATGCTTTCGGAGGCAAATTTTCTGATTCTCGACGAGCCGACCAATCATTTGGATATTACTTCTAAAGAAATTTTAGAACAGGCGTTGAATCGTTACACAGGGACGGTATTCTTTGTCTCTCATGACCGCTATTTTATCAACAAGACGGCGACCCGGATTCTGAGTCTTACCGGACAGACGCTTGTAAATTACATAGGTAATTATGATTATTACCTTGAAAAATGCAAAGAGCTCACAAAGGTATTTGTACCGGGACAGCAGGCAGACACGCAGGTGCAGGCGGATTCAACGGGCAAGACAGATTGGAAAAAGAGTAAGGAAGAAAAAGCACGGCTGCGAAAGCTGGAAAATGATCGTAAAAGAACAGAGAATGAGATTGAGCAGGTCGAGCAGCGAATTGTTGAACTGGAAGAAGCCTTTGCAGACAGCGAAATTGCAACGAATTCTGCAAAATTGCAGGAGCTTCATCAAGAGTATGAGAAGAAGCAGCGGGAACTAGAATTACTCTATGAAAAATGGGAAGCGTTGCTGGAGTAAATGGCAGCAATAATTGACATCCATTGCCGGATTCATTATAATAAAAACTGTGTGTACATGAAGTCCATAGTAGGAGGAGAAGCAATGGAAAAGGAAATATCTCAGGCAGTCATTCGCAGAATGCCAAGATATTACAGATATCTGGGGGAGCTTTTAGATGATGGTGTGGAGCGGATTTCCTCGAACGATCTGAGTGCGAGGATGCGTGTCACTGCCTCACAGATCCGGCAGGATTTGAATAATTTTGGAGGCTTCGGACAGCAGGGCTATGGCTATAATGTGAAATATCTCTATGATGAGATTGGGAATATTTTAGGAATTAATCAGCGTCATAATATGATTGTAGTTGGCGCAGGCAATTTAGGGCAGGCGCTTGCCAATTATGTGAATTTTGAGAAACGCGGATTTGTAATTATTGGGCTTTTTGATGTGAATCCTAATTTGAAGAAGAGTTCTGTAAGAGGAATCAAAGTGCGCATGATGAATGAGCTGGAATCGTTCGTAAAAGAGCAGCGGGTAGATATTGCAGCGCTTACCATGCCCAAAGAGCATGCCAAGAGAATTGCGAATATTTTGGTTGATTTAGGCATTCATGCAATTTGGAATTTTGCGCACTTGGATTTGGAACTGCCGGAACATGTTGTTGTGGAGAATGTGCATCTTTCAGAGAGTTTGATGCAGTTGTCATATAATATTGCGAATCAGAAAAAACTAACGGATAAGAAGTGATCATAATGGGAAAGAAGAAAAATGTAATGCCTGGTTTTGGGCAGATGCTACATGGGAAGAGAATACCGTTGCTCATTTTAGACCAGAAATGGCACCAATTGTTTTTGGATGGCGTTAAGCCTAAGGAAATCGAAAAGCTAGAGCAGAAGCTCAATAAGCAGCTTGCGGCGCAGGGAAGATATAATCAGGAGCAAAAGGAGCTCAAGGTTCTCAAGACGAAGCTGATGAAAAATATTGTTGTCAATATGGATGAGATCGGCGAGCATGGACAGGAGACAAAGAAATTGCAGGAGGACCGCCGCCTTATCACGGAAATTAATGATAAGATGGAAGATTCAGAAGCACAGCTTCGGAAATTGCAGGAGGAAATGCAGGAAGATAACTTGTTACTGATGATGCAAACCATGGAATATTGTTATCGGATTATGAACAGCAATGAGGCGGAGCGCGAGCAATTAATCGTAAAGATTGCCCAGATGCGCACGGAGTTAAAGACGAAAATTTACCGCCGTGAAGCAATTGAGGAGCAGAATCGTGGCATCTATGCGTATTTGCATGATATTTTCGGAGCTCAGGTGCTAGAAGTGTTTGATTTAAAAAATGAAGACGACTATAAGTAGCAGTTCAGCCATCACTTGTATTATGGACAACCATGCAAAACGCTTTGCGGATGTGTATGAATGAGCATATAATGCAGGAGAAAAGATCGCCATTTTGAAAAATGGCGTGGCTGGACTGTTTTTTGTCTTAGAGGAAAAACATTGTCACACTAACGTGTGAAAGCGCCTTTCCCATAAACTTTGTTGTATCATAAGAAATTCCTTATTGTATTATATTTTGAGGAGGCGAGAAAATGAGAATATTAGTTGATAGCAGACAGATGAAACAATGTGATGGCAATACCATAGAGCATTTTGGTATGTCGTCTTTGGTATTGATGGAGCGTGCAGCTATGGGTGTTGTGGAGGAGATTGAAAAATGCCTGCCAGCGTCGTCTGCGGCAAATGGAATATTGTTGGTTTGCGGTTATGGAAATAATGGCGGAGATGGACTGGCAATTGCCAGACTGCTCTGGCAGAAAGGGTATGCCGTTACGGTTGTCATGCCGCTAGGAGAGAACAAAATTTCCGAGGAGACAAGAGTGCAAATGGGCATTTTGCAGAAGTATCGGATTCCCATAGAGAGCAGAATACCGAACAGAGAGTTCGATATGGTTGTGGATGCGCTGTTTGGCATTGGCCTGACAAGGGAGCTTACGGGGCTTTACCTGGAATATGTGCTAGAGATGAATGAAATGCGTGGAAAGAAGGTTGCGGTTGATATTCCTTCGGGTATTCATGGAGACAGCGGAGCAGTGATGGGGGCAGGTTTCTATGCCGATATAACGGTGACGTTTGCATTTGCCAAGTTAGGGCTGTTGCTATTTCCCGGAGCGCAATATGTCGGAGAGATTATCGTTAAGGAGATTGGCATAGATCGGTGCAGCTTTCTTGAGGAAAAGCCGAATACGTTTTGTTTGGATGAAGGGGATTTGTGCGAAATTCCTTCACGCAAGACGCGTTCCAATAAGGGAAGTTATGGCAGAGTGCTGACGATTGCGGGACAAAAAAATATGGCGGGAGCAGCATTTTTGAGTGCAAAAGCGTCTTATCTGACCGGGGCAGGGTTGGTAAAAGTGTTGGCGCCGGAGGAAAATCGCGTGATTTTGCAGCATCTTTTGCCGGAGGCAATTTTGGCGACTTATCAAGAGACGCCAGAGTCTGCGCAGTCTTCGGATGCAGAAGCGCCGACAAATTTGCAAGAATCTTTAGCGTGGGCTTCTGTTGTTGTGGCGGGTCCCGGACTTGGCACAGGGGAGCAGGCACAAGCGATCGTCCGAAAAATTATTGACTGTGTAGAAGTTCCGCTTATTTTGGATGCAGATGGGCTCAATATTGTGGCGGAACATCCAGAATGGCTAAAGGAGACAAAAGGAACGGTAATTGTGACCCCGCATTTAGGGGAGATGTCAAGGCTTATTGGCAAGGATGTAACTGATATCCAAAGCAGACTGCTGCAAACGGCAAAAGAGTTTGCGCAAGATTATCAAGTTATCTGTGTATTGAAGGATGCGCGGACAGTTACAGCTTTGCCGAGTGGTATTGCCTGGGTAAACGCCAGCGGCAATAATGGCATGGCGACGGCGGGGTCCGGGGACGTGCTTACCGGAATTATCGCCGGGTTGATTGCACAAGGTATGGAACCGCAATATGCGGCTTCTATGGGTGTATATTTACATGGACTTGCAGGGGAAGCGCAGACAGAATACAGAGGAACGTATGGGCTGATGGCAAGGGATATCCTGGAGGGAATTGTATGTGTTTTGAGGGAAAAAGCGCAGGATATAGTGCCTATATGCTGAACGGGGCATGGAATAATTTAGAGTTTTGGGGATAGGAAAGGGATTTCAGTCATGAAAGCATACAGCAGGGTTTATGCCCAGATAGATTTGGATGCAATCCTTCACAATATGGAGCAAATGAAAAAGCAAATCGACAGCGATACAAAGATTATGGGCGTTATCAAGACGGATGGTTATGGACACGGTGCGGTGCCGATCGGACATGAACTGGAGAAATTGGAGGTCACTTGGGGATATGCGACGGCAACGGTGGAGGAGGCGCAAATATTGCGCAAAAACGGTTTGCAAAAGCCTATTTTAGTACTGGGTGCAAGTTTCCCGGAGAGCTATGGCATACTGGCAGAACGTGAAATTAGAGTTACCGTCTTTTCCCTGCATCAAGCACAGGAGCTGGAACAATTTGCTGGGAAAACGGGCAGTAAAATCATCGTCCATGTGAAGATTGATACAGGGCTCAGCCGCCTGGGATTCCAGGTGACGGAGGCAGCGGCGGATGAAATTGCACAAATTTATGCTATGCCGCATATCGTAGTAGAGGGACTGTTTACGCATTTTGCCAAGGCAGACGCCAGAGATAAAACCATGGCAAACGATCAGTTACATAAATTTACGCAAATGCAGGAAATGCTCAGGAAGCGGGGGGTTGAGCCTGTGATTGTGCATTGTTCTAACAGTGCAGCGATTATCGACATGCCTGCCGCGAATAAGAGCGTGGTGCGTGCCGGAATCAGTCTGTATGGCATGTGGCCTTCGGATGAGGTTGAAAAAAGCAAACTTGATTTGCATCCGGTATTATCCTTAAAGAGTCGGATTATTTTTGTAAAGGAGTTGGAAGCGGGGAGGACGATCAGTTATGGGGCGACTTATAAGACGAAAGGGAAGGAGCGGATTGCCACGATTCCCGTGGGCTATGGAGACGGCTATCCGCGGAGCCTCTCGAACAAAGGCTATGTTTTGATTCATGGAAAACAAGCTCCGATTTGTGGAAGAATTTGTATGGATCAATTTCTGGTGGATGTAAGCCATATCCCGGAGGCGGAGGAAGGCGATACCGTGGTTTTAGTCGGCAGGGATGGGCAAGAATGTATCTCCATGGAAGAAATTGGGGAACTTTCCGGCAGATTTAATTATGAATTTGCCTGTGATTTAGGCAAACGTATTCCGCGCGTCTATGTAAAAGGAGGCAGGGTTACAGAGACGAAGGACTACTTTGGAGAGTAAATCTGAATACACACGAAAAAATTGGGAATAATAGGAAACAACCTATAAAGTTTTGGAGTGTGAGAAAAGTGGTTATTCATAGAGGAGATATTTATTATGCAGATCTTCGTCCGGTGGTAGGTTCAGAACAGGGCGGTGTGCGTCCGGTATTAATTATACAAAACGACGTAGGCAACCGGCACAGCCCTACAGTAATTTGCGCTGCCATCACATCGAAGATGAATAAGGCGAAGCTTCCCACTCATGTGGAGTTGGAGGCAGGGAAATATGAATTGGTCAAAGATTCCGTTGTTCTTTTAGAACAGCTTCGGACAATCGACAAGCAAAGGTTGAAGGATAAAATCTGCCGTTTAGACAGTGATATTTTGAAAAAAGTTGACAGGGCACTTGAAATCAGTCTGGAATTGTATACATAAATCTTGACTAATATACGGCAAAATGGTATATTTCAAGTGTTTGCTGGAAACAGCAGCGGAGTACAAAGGGAAAAGGAGTAAGGAGAATGGATGATGGCGCGAGCCCTGCCATAGGGTTAGTGGTATTTTTAGTGTTGACGGTTGTGAACGGGCTGTTGTATGGGTTTCTAACGGCATTGGAGGAAACCGGCGAGAGCCAGATACAGAAGAAGGCGGAAGGTGGGAACAGGCATGCGTCCTGGCTGCTTGCGGTCAAGAATGCGCCCTATAAAGTGCGGCATGCAATCCAGATTACGACGGCATTTGTCAGCAGTATCTTTGGGATTTACTTAATTCGTTTGGTAGGAAAAGCCTTGATTTTGTATTTTCTAAAGGAGGGAGCGGCGGTACCTTTTCAGATCTTGTGTTATGCAGTCGCCGCAGTATTGGGAATTTTTCTGTTTGCAGTGCTGGGAATTATCGCACCGCAGAAAATTGCAGCAAGAAAGTCAGAAAAATGGCTGTTTGCAGTGGCGGGTATTGTACGGGTAATTGTCTGTGTTGTGAAACCGTATGCGGTTTTGGCGGAAGCTGCATCCAATCTTGCTGTGCGCGTTGTGGGAGTAGATCCAAATGCCAGTTTCGATGACGTGACGGAGGAAGAGATTATTTCCATGGTCAACGAGGGCCATGAAAAGGGCGTTTTGCAGGAAAGCGAAGCGGAGATGATTCATAATATATTTGAGTTTGATGACAAAGAAGCCAAGGATATTATGACGCATCGCAAAAATGTTGCCGCGGTGGATGGGCAGATGCAGCTTTGCCAGGTGCTGGAATTTGTATTAAATGGCAATAATTCAAGATTTCCGGTCTACCGGGATGATATTGATAACATCATTGGCATTATACATATGAAGGACGTGATGATTGAGAGCAGGAAGGGGCAATATCTGGACTGGCGGGTACAGGACATTCCGGGCTTGGTGCGGGAGGCTGTGTTCATTCCTGAGACGCGCAACATCAATGATTTGTTTAAGATGATGCAGTCCCAGAAGAATCATATGGTGGTCGTTGTGGACGAATATGGGCAGACGGCAGGAATCGTGGCGATGGAAGATATTTTGGAAGAAATTGTGGGAAATATTTTTGACGAATACGATGAAGAAGAGACTGCCATTGTTCATCAGGAAGACGGAAGTTATATTATGAATGGGATGGCGTCTTTTGACGAAGTGTGTGAAGTATTACAGATTTCTATGGGGGAACAGGAATTTGAGACGCTGAATGGATTTCTGATTTCCTTAATCGGCAAAATTCCAGCGGATCACGAGCGTTTCCGTTTAGAGCACCAAGGCTGGGAGTTCCAGGTATTATCTGTAAGGGATAAGATGATTCACACCGTCAAAGTTATGAGGCTTCCAGAAGGGGAAGAAGAAAGCAACAGTGAGCATTAACAGGCAATATGCCAGATGAGATTTACAGAAACAGAAGGAGAAAAGAGGAGAAAACATGTCAGGACATTCTAAATTTGCGAATATTAAACATAAAAAAGAGAAAAATGATGCGGCAAAAGGCAAAATATTTACGATTATCGGTAGGGAGATTGCGGTTGCAGTCAAGGAGGGCGGACCGGACCCGGCGAATAACAGCAGGCTGCGCGACGTGATAGCCAAGGCAAAGGCCAACAACATGCCCAATGATACAATTGATCGCGGTATTAAGAAAGCGGCTGGGGATGCGAATGCAGTTAATTATGAATTTGTATCTTATGAAGGTTATGGTCCGAATGGAACGGCAATCATTGTAGATGCGCTGACCGATAATAAGAATCGTACGGCTGCCAATGTGCGCAGCGCATTTACCAAAGGATATGGAAATGTGGGTACGCCGGGTTGTGTGTCCTATATGTTTGACAAAAAAGGGCAGATTATTATTGACAAAGAAGAGTGTGAGATGGACGCGGATGATTTGATGATGACCGCTTTGGACGCGGGAGCGGAGGATTTCTCGGAGGAGGAAGACAGCTACGAAGTTATCACAGATCCCGATGATTTCGGTAAAGTTCGCGAGGCGTTAGAGGAGGCAGGCATTGCTATGGCTTCCGCAGAAGTGACGATGATTCCGCAGACTTGGGTGGAACTTACCGACGAGACTGCTATCAAGAATTTGCAAAAAACCCTCGACCTTCTCGAAGAAGATGACGACGTGCAGGCGGTGTATCACAATTGGGATGAGTAGAGCATTCCATAATCAGGTAGAATCACAGAATTGAGCTGATGAAGCGGCATTCCGATAGTGGATGTCGCTTTTTGCTTGAGAGTTTTTACTCGTTCAAAAGGTCTTGCCGCTTGCGCGGCAAAGACAGAATGCGCAAAAATCATTCTGGGAAGCTAGCTTCCCAAGATATTTTTTGTGCATGTTGTTTACATAGCGAAGCAATGCAAACCTTTTGAACGAATCTATGCCTTGTAATCTACGTTAGTGCAGCAGCTTTGATAATTGCATGAAGATTCAGATTATGAGTAAACAGTAACCATTACTATAGAAAAAACAGCCTATTGAGAAAATTTCTGTTGATTTTACCATGTTATACAGTTTATAATTATATCAATATGTGGAAGTTCCACAAAAAGAATGCGTTATATGCAGTGTTATAAAAATATCAAACATGGGAGGGATGTTTATGAGAATGAAAGGCAAGAGAATTTTGAGCGTTGCATTGGCGGCAGTCATGGCAGCTTCTTTTCCAACGATGAGTGAATCGGTTTACGCAGCAGAGCCTGCGGTGGATTATACGGTTACGGTGAAAGGGGAAGATGTACAGGCGGCGGCAGCTAATGTGAATGGGCTGACTTACAAAGGATTTGGTATGCTCAACGGCAACAGTACCAGCAATTTGCTTTTGGATTACAAGTATGAAAACCCCGATAAGTATCAGGAGATGATGCAATATCTGTTCGGTGGGAAATACCCGTTGTTTACGCATATCAAGATGGAGATGGGTAATGACGGCAACAATTCTACTGGTGCGGAGGCATGTACGATGCGCTATGAAAATGAGGAGGCAGACGCTTCTCGTTCACCAGGTTTTGTGATGGCTGCGGACGCCAAGAAGATTAATCCCCAGGTGAAAGTCAGCATTTTGCGCTGGGAGATGCCGAAATGGGTGGCGAACAAAGAATGGTCGAGCACTGGCGGAGGTTATGAGGCGGCGTACAAATGGTACAAAGAAACGGTGTTTGACGCCTATGAGAAGTACGGTTACATGGTGGATTTTATCAACCCTGATAAGAATGAAACGGGCAATCCAGATACCGCCTTTATCAAGTGGTTCTCCCAAAGGGTCAAAGGTGAAACGGATTTTCCATCATACATAGACGCCAAAGCTCAGGCGGCATATAAGAATATACGCATTATCGCCTCTGATGAGAATAAGGGGCTTAAAATTGTGCCAGCGATGCGGGCGGATGATGAATTGTATCATGCGGTAGATATTATTGGCTTCCATTATCGCACCAATGCTACGGATGATTATGTGAGAATGGCAGATGTTGACGATAAGGAAGTATGGTACAGTGAAGGTTGTGCAACATTTGGTTATTCGGAATTACAGGAGAATAAAACGATTGAATATGGCGCCAATTCCATCGGCGGCTATCAGAGTCCGCTTGCTTTGATGGACAGTTTTATTACGGCATTTTCTGCTTCTCGTCGGACGCATTATATGTTTCAGCCGGCAATCGGCTCCTTTTATGAAGGAATCCAGTATGGTCATAAGGAACTTCTGAGTGCAAGAGATCCCTGGAGCGGTTATATCCATTACGATCCGGCGCTCTATATGTTGGAGCATTTTGCGAAGTTTGCCAAGACTGGCTGGGAGGACAGTGAACCTGCGACGAATGATATCTGGCGCGTGATTACCAGCGCTACAGGAGCAGCATTTGCCGGCTCCGATAATGAACATGCTACGGCAGGAATTGATGGAGACGCAGGTTATATGACGCTTGCATCTCCCGATAAGAAGGATTTTTCGGTGGTAATTGTAAATAACACCCGCAATGCCAAAACTTTCTTAATCGAGGAACAGGATATGGATGTTTCTGCAAATGAGCTGAATCTGTGGGTTACGGAGACAGATAAATATTTGCAGGATATGGGAACGATTGAAAAAGGCACAGACGGCTGGTATTTGACGGTGCCTGCGTACAGTGTTTCCACGGCGACTACGCTGGATGCAGAGCCGGAGCGTGCACCGGCAGATGATATTCATAATGAAGACAGAGCCGTTTTGGACACGGATAAGACCGGGCGTAACAATGGTGTGACCACAGATAATGTACTGTATGCAGATGATTTTGAATATAAAGAGGAATCTGCTGGTTACTTGAAGGAGCGCGGAAATGAACCACGTTACATGTTAGATACCCATGGCGCATGGGTAGTGGAGAATGGCAGGCTGAAACAGGAATTAGAAAACAGCGTGGGGCAATGGAATGGTGGTGATCCGTCTACGATTGTAGGAGATTTCCGCTGGATGGATTATATGTTGTCCGTTGATGTAGAGATTCCGAACGGAGCCAGCAGTGTTTGGACGCGTCTGACCGTTCGTTCTCAATCCGGCATGAACTGGAATAATAGTGGTTACAGTCTGGAATTGAATGGGAGCGGGACCTGGAAATTGTATCGAATAGACAAAGTGGTCGCAGAAGGCGTTGTTAAGTCGCATGCACAGGGAAAATATAATGTCAAGATTGCCGCTTTTGGCGACACTATCCGCGTGATAATTGACAATAAGATCGTTACTGCTTACAAAGATGCAACGCCGATGCTTTCTGGCCGTGTGAAGTTAAGTTCCACCTGGAACCAGGTGTATTTTGATAATCTTTTGGTAGAGACAATTGACGGCGGGATTCCCTATGCAACTTCCATGGTGGATGGGCAGGATGACTGCGTATCATATGAGGGAACCTGGGAAATCAAAAATCCGGGCAGTGGAAGCGCGGACAACTGGTATCGCACGATGTCGGTGACGAACACCTCAGGCGCATCGTTTTGTTTTCCAGTGAAAGGCAGTGGTTTTTCTATACTTGGCACGAATGACGGGACGGCGAAGCTGGATGTTTATGTGGATAATGTACTGGTAGCTGAAAATGTAAGTACACTGGCATCGCCTGTTCGCGGTGAGACATATGTTCTTTCCGAACTTTCTAAAGGGAGCCATGAGATAAAGGTAGTTGTGAAGTCCGGTAAATTGCAGGTGGATGCGTTGTATGCACTGGGAGAACGCCGGAAGGCTAACGACAGCGTTGTGGTTGCGGTTAAGACGGAGATTCCGGCAATCTCTGTTTTACTCACGGATGAAGTTGGTGAGGTTGTCAAGAATCTGCCGTCACAGGTAGAGGTAGAGACCATGAGCGGAGCTGTTGTTAAGAAGGATGTTATTTGGAATACAAGTGCGTCACAGTTTGACGGTACAGAATTGCGTGCAGCAAGCATCAACGGAACAGTATGGGGATGCAAAACGCCATGGGGAGCGCCGCTGACTGTGGCTGTGCCCGTGAATAAGGTAATTCCCTCTGGATTGTTATATTTTATTGACAGCGTAGAGGGGGACCCCTCTAAGGTTGCCACAACGGAGCCTTATGAGGAGGTTAAGTCCAAAATTGGCGAGCAGCTTATTAATAAGACGTATGACCAGAAGAAGACAGACAGCAATAGCTGGGGCTTGGTGGATGGCGATGCCCAGACGAAGGGCTATACAGACACAACGGATATGGCGGCTACCGGAATATATGGCAAGAATAATGAGATCGGAGAATCATTATCTTATGCCTTTACGTTGCCTGCCGGAAATTATAAATTGATTTCTGGACATCGGGAATGGTGGGGCAATTCTCGTAATATGGTGGCAAGCATCAGTTTTGCAGGTAAGTCACAAAACGCAGGCACTATTAACCTGGGAGGTAAAAGTGACTATGTACATGCGGCATCGTTCAAGTTGGACAGTGAACAGCTTGTGACATATACGTTGACGGCACAGAACGCGCAGGCGCCGGTGATTAGCTGGCTGGCAGTTATCAAGGCTGACACGGCAGCTCATGAGCATGCTTATACATATGCGGCGGATAACGGCGACGGCACACATCTTATGATATGTAAAGATGGAGACGATATTAAGACAGAAGCGCACATCTTGAAATACAAAGACAGCGGCAGTGGAAAGCATACTGGAACCTGTAATGTCTGCGGATACAGTAAAACGGAAGCTCATATATATAAGAATAACGTTTGCACACAGTGTAAATCTGTGAAGGCAATTATTCCTTCTAAACCGGTACTTTCAAGTCTCATCAATGAAAGTAAAGGTATAAAAGTAAGCTGGAAGAAGACAGCCAATGCATCCGGTTATTATGTGTATCGTAAGACAGGAAAAGGCAAGTTCCAGAAGGTTGCAACGATTAAGAAAGGTACGACGGCAAGTTGGACGGACACTAGCATAAAGAGTAAAAATGGTACGACTTACCAGTACCAGGTATATGCGTACAATGGAACTGTTAAGAGTAAAGTTTCTGCAACTAAGACGATTGTACGTCTCACAGCAAATAAGCTTACTGGTGTCAAGAATGTTAAGGGCAAGAAACTTTCTGTGAAATGGACGAGGAATAAGAAGGCTGCCGGATATGATATCCAGTATTCCACCAGCAAGAAATTTAAAGGCGCAAGGACGGTGAAAGTTGCCGGAAGCAAGAAAGTAACAAGGACGATTTCTGGCTTAAAGAAAGGCAAGACAATTTATGTACGTGTTCGCTGTTATAAGATGACTGGTAAGACCAAACATGTTTCTTGCTGGAGTAGCGTGAAAAAAATCAAAATCAAAAAGTAATCATTCAGTTGGAAAGGATGAAATGATATGGAAAGTAACAGAAAAAAATGGCGATATTTCATGGGCTTGTTGGTAATCGTCTTTGTGGTGGCATTGAATTGCGCGCCGGTACATGCGGCGAAGCTGCCGGCGCTTAAAGTTAAGGGGACTCAGTTAGTAAATGAAAAGGGTAAACCGGTACGGTTGAAAGGCGTCAGCACACATGGGCTCTCCTGGTATCCGGAATATGTGAACCAGAAAGCATTTACTCAGATGAAGAAGAAATGGAAAATCAATGCAATAAGGCTTGCAATGTATACGTCAGAATATAACGGTTACTGTACTGGGGACGCTGCCAACCGAAAAGCGTTAGAGAAAAAAATAGACCAGGGTGTGCAGTATGCCACCAAAGCAGGGCTTTATGTTATCATAGACTGGCATATTCTAAGCGACGGCAACCCCAGGACTTATGAGAAGGAGTCTTTAGCTTTCTTCAAGAAAATGGCAAAAAAATATAAGAATCATACGAATGTAATTTATGAAATTTGCAATGAACCCAATGGGGGAACTTCCTGGAAGACAATTAAGACGTACGCTAAAAAGGTTGTCAAGGCAATTCGCTCCAGAGATAAAAAAGCAGTGATATTGATAGGAACGCCCAACTGGTCGCAGGATGTAGATATTGTGGCGGACAGTCCAATCAAAAGTTACAAAAATCTGATGTATACACTGCATTTCTATGCGGGGACACATGGAGAGTATTTGCGTGAGAAAGCGCAGAAAGCGCTGGATAAAGGCTTGCCGTTGTTTGTATCGGAATTCGCAATTTGCGATGCATCGGGCAACGGGAACCTCAATAAGACAGAGGGCGCAAAATGGATGAAATTTCTCAAGAAGAATAAAATCAGTTATATCGGATGGAACCTGTCAAACAAAGCGGAGAGTTCTGCGCTTTTAAAATCTTCCTGTCAGAAAACTTCCGGTTGGAGCAGTAAGAATTATACGCCTTGGGCGAAGTGGCTGATGAAGGAGTTTAAGAAATAAGAAAATCCTAGCCTTATGGACGCAGATGTGCTAGAATTAGGTAAAAGAGAGCAGGAATGTCCGTGACACCCCTGCAATATAATACATCAGGAGGAGACAAGATGAGTGAATATCAGATAGAGACGAAATGTGTCCAGTCCGGCTGGCAGCCGAAGAAGGGAGAACCGCGTGTACTGCCTATCTACCAGAGCACAACTTTTAAATATGAGACGAGTGATCAGATGGGCAGACTCTTTGATTTGGAGGACAGTGGGTATTTTTATACCAGGCTGCAAAATCCGACCAATGATGCAGTGGCACAGAAAATCTGCGAGCTGGAAGGCGGCGTGGCTGCAATGCTGACATCTTCCGGCCAGGCAGCGAATTATTATGCAGTCTTTAATATCTGTGAGGCAGGGGATCACATGATCTGTTCCTCAGCAGTTTATGGAGGGACATTCAATCTATTCAGCGCGACAGTAAAGAAGCAGGGGATTACGTGTACATTTGTTGACCCGGATGCTTCTGCCGAGGAGATTGCAGCGGCATTCCGTCCTAATACGAAGGTTCTTTTTGCCGAAACAGTCGCTAACCCGGCGCTGGTGGTACTTGACATTGAGAAGTTCGCAAAGGTGGCGCATGAACATGGTGTGCCGCTGATTGTTGACAATACATTTCCTACGCCCATCAATTGCCGCCCGTTTGAATGGGGGGCAGATATTGTGACACACTCTACCACAAAATACATGGACGGGCATGCGACTTGTGTGGGAGGCTGTATCGTTGACAGCGGCAACTTTGATTGGGAGAAATATGCCGACAAATATCCGGGCCTTACACAACCGGACCCCACATATCATGGAATTGTCTATACGCAGAAGTTTGGCAAGGGAGCCTATATTACTAAGGCGACGGCGCAGATTATGCGAGATCTGGGTTCTATTCAGTCTCCCCAGAATGCGTTTCTGTTGAATGTAGGGCTTGAGACCTTACATCTTCGGGTTGCGCGCCATTGTGAGAATGCCGCAAAAGTGGCAGAATTTTTAAATAGCCATGAGAAGGTGGCTTGGGTCAATTATGCGGGACTCAAAGAGAATAAATACCATGCGTTAGCGGAAAAATATATGCCGAACGGCACCTGCGGGGTTATCTCCTTTGGATTGAAAGGGGGCAGAGAAGTATCGGTAGGATTTATGGATAAGCTAAAGATGATTGCGATTGTCACCCATGTGGCGGACGCGAGAACTTGCGTGCTTCACCCGGCGAGCCATACACACCGCCAGATGACGGATGAACAGCTAATGGAAGCAGGCGTGGCGCCGGACTTAATCCGCTTATCAGTTGGAATTGAAAATGCCGAGGATATCATTGCTGATTTGGCTCAGGCATTGGATACGATATAGAAAAAATATATGGAGGATAGGTTATGAGAAAAATTCTGTTTGCAGCATCGGAATGCGTACCTTTTATCAAGACCGGCGGACTTGCCGATGTGTGTGGCGCATTGCCTAAGGAGTTTGACAAGAATGATTGGGATATCCGGGTGGTCATCCCGAATTACACCTGTATCCCGGAGCATTGGAGGAATCAGTTTGAGTATGTGACTCATTTTTATATGAGCTGCGGAAATTACATCCAGAACAAATATGTTGGCATCTTGCAGTATAAGATGGATGGTATTACGTATTATTTTATTGATAATCAAGAGTATTTTGACTGTTTTCTGCCTTATGGAGATATCCGTTTTGATATGGAGAAATTTATCTTCTTTGATAAGGCAGTGCTGTCTATGCTGCCCTTGATCAATTTCCAGCCGCAGATTATTCATTGCCATGACTGGGAGACCGGTTTTATTCCAGTATATCTGAATACAGAGTTCCAGGGAGATATGTTCTTCTGGGGTATGAAGTCGATTATGACAATCCATAACCTCAAGTTTCAGGGTATTTGGGATGTGAAGACTGTCAAGGGACTAACTGGTTTCCCCAATAGTATGTTTGTGCCGGATAAGCTTGAATTCAAAAAAGACGCCAATATGTTAAAAGGCGGGCTTGTGTACGCAGATTATATCACCACAGTCAGCGACACGTATGCGCAGGAGATACAGACAGATTATTACGGCGAGGGCCTTAACGGTCTGCTTGCAGCAAGACATATGGATATGCAGGGAATTGTCAACGGTATTGACTATCAGGCATATGACCCGGCGACTGATGAGAAATTATATGTCAATTATGACGCCTCAAACCATCGCAAGAAGAAGTTTATGAACAAAGAGAAATTGCAGGAAGAGCTGGGCCTTGCAGTGGACAAGAAGCGTTATATGATTGGTTTGATTTCCCGTCTGACCGACCAGAAGGGTTTGGATCTTATCAATTATGTGATTGAGCGGATTGTGGATGATTATACACAGCTTGTTGTAATCGGCACCGGCGACCCACAGTACGAGAATATGTTCCGGCATTTTGCATGGAAATATCCAGATAAAATTTCTGCAAATATTTGTTATTCTGATGATTTGGCGCATAAGCTTTATGGTGCGGCAGATGCGTTCCTGATGCCGTCGCGCTTTGAACCGTGCGGTCTGACGCAGATGATTTCCTTCCGTTATGGTACGATACCCATTGTCCGTGAGACAGGCGGGCTCAAAGATACCGTACAGGCGTACAATGAGTATGATAATGTAGGCGACGGTTTCTCCTTTACCAACTACAATGGAGAGGAAATGCTTAATATCATTAACTATTCCAAACATATTTTCTTTGATAAGAAACGCCAGTGGAATCAGATGATTGACCGTGCTATGGCGAACGACTATTCCTGGAATGCTTCTAAGTTCCGCTATGAGGGATTGTATAAGTATTTGATGGGAGAGGTTTAAGAGAAGATTTTACAGAGCTGCTTGCTGAGAGTCAGTGAGTGGCTCTGATTCGTGTTAGAAGATGATACATAAGATTTTTCACTGTGTGTCAGCGACACACAGTGAGATTATTTGAGATTCTGGATGAATATGTTGCTACATTTTTCGGCAATATATGTCAACAAAAGGTCTGTCGAGCAATATTTGGTCTTCCAATGTTCGAGAGCTTTGCGTTTATCTCCCTGCTTCTGATTAAAATCATTAAACATTTTTACAAATTCGTGAAAGAGTTTTAAGTACTGCTCTTCCGAAAAGAGTGTATCTTTCGGAGAACTCAAAGAGACAGTCAAAGGAAAATGGGAGGGATAAATCTCAGCAAAAATGTAATCAACAGATAGGGTTGCCAGTTCATAATCCTGCTTGGCCAATTTAAAAAGCGGCTCCAAAATGTAAAAATTTTTCAACGTATCGTTGAGGTAATGTTCCAGTCTCTTAATCAATATGCTATTACCTAAAGCGGTTAGTACTTCGCGGATAGAAGAGAGCTGATGAAGTATTTGCAACTGTGTCATGTTGTTTAAAAAATCTACGTAGAGATCGTTTAGCTCATGGTTCGTTGCAGATGTTTGTTTTTTTCCAGATAACAAGTCGTCGAAAAAAATCTCCCAGTCTGCTCCGGCTGTTTTCTGAAATTGGTAAAGAATGCGTAAGGTGCTGTTTGTCAGATCCTCCTGTGGATATGGAGTGAATGGACGTATCTTTGCCGCCTTAGGCAAGAGCTCCTGCGCCACATATAATTCAGCAATTTCTGTAAGCGCATAGTATTTGGAGCGCCCCACTCGTTCCGTTTGTATAAGTTGGGGTTGAATAGTTTCCAATTTACTGAGTATATTGCTCAGGCTGGAGGGAGTAGTGTGAATATTTGCCGCCAGTGTTTTCTGCTGTATCTGAGGCGATGTATATAATTCCTTTAATATAGCGATGCTAAACTTCGAAAGTGAATTATTTAAACGTTTTATTATATCAGGCGTAAGTTCACAAAACGATGTATCTTTTCGGATGGTGTTGTCTTCTAAATAAATCAATCTGTATCACCTCTTTGCCTTGATGATGTGTTTAGTTCATTTTAAAATACAATATCTTGTTTTAAGGATAACAAATTTTGTGGAAAAAATCAAGAAAGTTTCTGAGAAAGTTCATTATTTTTAAAGAAAAATGAACAAAGATTTAGCTGTGATGAATAGTTTGGTATGGAAAGTGAAGTTTAAAACTTTTAGAATGGTTTAATATAAAGTATATATAGTTGGGAGGGAGCAGGGTGAACAAACAAAAAAATGAACAATTGAGAATCCCGATTAAGGGTATGACAGTTGAAACTTTTGTGAAGGAGTATAAAGGTCAGTCGCAGATGGACGTTAATACGATAAATGGATTAAACCTTTCTGGACGGGGAGCTAAGATTATGGGGGATATTCGCAAGGCAGTAAAACAGCACCAATAGACAATAGACACCCAAGGATAGCATTTTGCCGACTTGGGTGTTTTTTTGTCTTATAGGAAAGACCTTGTCATGGCTAAAGCGTGAAAGTGTCTTTCCTATTAAGACAAAAACAATTATGCGCACTCGCACAATATGATTGATAAGGAGAAATGAAATGAACATACTAGGGGATAAACTTTTCAGATTTACGGAAGAATCTGTAAAGAGAATGAGGTATATTAAATTAAATAAAAAAGCTAGTTATTCGGAAAAAGGACTTCATAATATTACATATAATAAAATAGAACAAGAAAACGATGCAATACAATTCTATGCTTTTGGATTTTACGATTCTCTCACATGTATGAAACCAAAGCAATTATCATCAGTCTCTCATAAAGAGCATTGTCTTATTTCTTATCCTTTTCAAAAAACAGCGAATACCTTAAATGTTGAGCAGTGGTTTGGAATTTTGCCCTTGTCCGAACCAAAACGTTATGGCATAGGGGCAGATTCAGATTTTCTACAAGACCCTTTTTTCTGTGATGATGACTTGCAAAAGGAACTGCCGTTTGTAGGGGTTGTTTTGCTTTCTTTGGGTAGCGGTGCAAAAGGAGAGATGAGTAATTTTAAGGAACTTCTGTTGGATTTTACTGAAAAATGTACGGGTGTGTTTCTGGGAGAACCGTACTCTTCGGATAAATATATTGCGGAATTATATTATTCGCTTAACTGTGTGGATT
This sequence comes from uncultured Lachnospiraceae bacterium, assembly GCA_947565425.1. GTDB lineage: Bacteria > Bacillota > Clostridia > Lachnospirales > Lachnospiraceae > Petralouisia. The sequence continues at coordinate 188,539 of CANOFW010000001.1, read as the reverse complement.
TATGTCTGGGAATCCGTACAGATGATTTGTCATTTATCCATGATGTCAATTATAAGCTGAATCGTGCAGCGTCTGGCAGCGGGTACAATGTCAATTCTACGGTTCTGTTTGCAATACAATATCGTACGGATAATGACAATTATAGGAAGCTTACTGCCAAAAATGACAGAGTTTCTTTTGTTGTGCGCTCTAATGAGAAGTATATAGAAAAAACTAAGGAAAAGAACGAAGATAGAAGCCGGGGCGTGAATGGCGTCGGAAGGTATGTTACCGAGTTAAAATATGAGGAATATATGGAGATATTGCCAGACTTAGTTTCATACAAACTTGATATTGCGAAGGGGAACGAGAGTAGTTCTCATGTTGCATTCGCGCATAGCATTTGCCATGAACGGGAATGGTTTAAAGAGAAGGATTCTCAAGAGCACTGTCTTAAGTGTGATGATGGTACAGAGAAATTACAGATGGCAATCTGTTCCTGGATTCGTGAGATTCATGGAATGGTGAGTGAAATTGAATCGTTTGCGGATAATCTTTTTCAGTATGACAGAGAACTTTATAAATACAAAGAAATATTTACGCGGGAAATTCGTTTGATAAAAGATTTGGTTTATGCATATTCGGATTTGTGGTATCAGAATTCATCAGAAAATGGTTTTGTTTTCTTTACCCAGTTAATGGCGGCGCTTCAGGGAGTCAAAACATTATTACAAGAAATAGATTGCGTTCATCCCAATAATGTGTTGTTGGAATCTTCGGTGGAGGACTTTTTGGAGGTCATGCATTGGATTGCCTGTGATTTAAATGGATATAATAAACAGTTCCAGTTTTTAAATCAGGATTCTGTGAATTTTCCTATTTACGAAATCCAATCGAAAGTAAATTCGGAAAAGTATATGGCGGCATACTGTTCCTTTCTACATAAATTTTTTGTCTTATATTATCAGGAAAAAAAGGATGTACAGCTAGTCGTACAGAATTTGCCTTTGGCGCTTGTCGATTTAAACCAAAGAAAAATTATTGCAAGAGTCTTTTTTTCCTCTCAATATAGGAAGAAAACCAAACTGGAGAACCGGCAAGTGCGCGGCATCTTTGCTGTTCATTTCCCGAGTTCAGAATACTTTTCTGATTTATGGAATAGCATTCCCTTGCTGATGCATGAAGCTTCCCATACCCATAATTATGGCGAGATGATTGAACGCAATCAGGCGGTTGTTTTCCATATAAATAGGTTTTTTGCAGAGATAATCGCGCGCGAAATGCTTAAAGTTGTAAATGATGGGATTATGATTTCAACCTCGTCTGTGTTACTTGAGATACTAAAAGAGAGAGTGTTTCATGTTATTTGTGCACATCAAGAAAAATTTTTTGAAGAAATTGGGGGTTTTGAAAGTTGGGGATTCCAGATTCTTAGAGAAAAATGTAAAGATTTTTATATTGGTATTTTTGATAGGTGTGTGCATGAAAAGAAATTATCGTATAATCAGTTTGTACAGATAAAAGATAGAACCCAAAGAGATGTTGATTATATTATGCAGGTACTTGGATTTCAGGAAATATGTTATGTTTTTACAGAGCAAGCAAGCAGCATACCGGCAGTATTCTATTTTATAAATACGCTATATCTGGAATTTAATCCTGAATTTTATAAGAAATATAAGGCTCAATATGATGGAAGATTTCTGGAAAATTTAGAGACAGAAATAAATAGTGATGATAAAGAAGTGGTTGAACAAGAAATCTTGCAGTTGGCATGGTATCGTTTTAAGAAGTTTGTGAAATGTGCTGATACAAATATGGATGAACATGTAAAAAGTATTGCGCGTGATCAGGAAGATTCTTTAGTGATAGCATTTTCGGTGGTACAGATAGCAGCTATGCGGGCAATTTTTGAGAAGTACCGCCATAAATTTTTGCAGGAGATTTCAGAGAAGAAATATTGTGATGAATTAATAGTTTATTTTGATAACAGTAATTTGTCAGAATTTTCCAACATGCTTACGGATGCATATAAGAGCTATGTGACGAAACAGGAGGACGGAAGTAAGCCTTCTATGCATGATTGCAGCCTGCTGGAGGCAATGTTCTGTGAATATTATGAAGTCTATCTCAGCATCAATAATGTCGTGAGGTATTTGGTAAGGGAATATTTGTTAAAGGATGAGTTTCTCAATCGTAACGGCACGGGGAAACTGGTGGAGCTATTTGTAGAAAGCGTCCATCGGGAATGTAAACAATATATTCGTAAAGAAGAGGAAAAAGAGGGATTTAAGGCGGTGTTTACTAAGTCGAACAGAGAGCAGCTGATGCGGCTGGGATTTCTGGAAGAGAGCGCTGTGATCCTTAAAAAAGTTTTTGCGAAGATATTTGCAAGCTGTGATAATGAATTTGTGGAAGAAACTATAAATGACAGGACGGAATTGTTTAAAGAAGTTTATGCCGATTGCGGGATGTGCTGCGCTATGGGATTTAAACCGTTCGGTTATTGTATGTTTGGATTGTCGGTATATGATTTAGTGCATGATGAGAATGCTGCAATTGAAAAAGCGAATTTTCGGGCAGACAGAATTCGCGCGGTGATAGGAATGTCTTTTCATAAAGCAACGAAGAAAGAATGGACTGAAAAACTAAATGAATTTCTTCAAAAACTATGTGATATAGACATGATTATGTCGATTTGTAAAATGCTTCAGTTAATTTATGATAAAGGGGAAGTGGCCGAAATATACCACCGTGTCCAGGAAGATGACTACAGGATAAGTGTAGAGCGGGAGAATGATGAGACAGAGATTTTTCAGAAAGATTTCAAAGAAACGTTTCTTAAATGGCGTGATGATATCATTGGCAGTTTAATTAATTTAATTGAAAATGAATATGAGAGAGACATAACCGAAGACGCAGCCCAAAGAGACAAACTGGTAGTCGCAAAAGCATATTTGTTCCATGTGCACAATATTATGAAGTTATTCGCAGCTGAAGATATACTTTCCCATATTCCCAAGGATATGTTTGGAGGCTTTTTTCAACATATCGAAGGGATTATGATGGAAGGCGAGGGAATAAAAGCTGTTAAGAATGATCCCTGTGTCTCGGAGATCAGCCAGTTTTATAATATGGATTGCCCTGAGGATGTGGAAGATAAGTTTGAGTGGTATTACACGGTATATACCAAAGGTTTTATTACACAGTGCAATTTTATTTTTGACAATTATTGTGAATATAGGAATGCTTACAATAATATAAAAAGAAATGTTCATGTTAGTGAGGATGGGGAAGTTAATTTGAAAATAAATCAATGGTTTGAGGTAATAGATGAATATTACCAGAGGGAGGGGATGTAAATGGCTTTAAATATGGTCAATTCGTTAATAAACTACTATAGATCGAACGTTTCCGGCACGAATATTTATTCTTACAGCGCTTATTCTATGTCTGATGTGTATAAGATTTTGGAGGACATTGGGCAGAACGTGTTCCAGAGGAGCGGAGCGGCTTTTGGCAGGCCGTTCTGGTTTCGGGGACAGGAAAGAGAGGATTATATGCTTCTTCCATCACTCTACCGAGAACGGGAAAATGAGGAGAATAAGACGAAGTATTATAGTACTTTTTCTTTGGCGGAAGAATACCGGCATCAAAACTTTGCAGCCAGAGTCAGCCATCTCACGCAGTCCGGTCCTAAAAGCAGGGTAGAATGGCAGGAAGTGTTGCAGCATCATTTTGGAAAAACGCGGTTTATGGATTGGAGCGAATCACTGGAAACGGCGATTAATTTTGCACTCGAACCATATATTGATACGAAGAATACCTGGGACAATCAAAACAAACGTTCCATAAATACGCCGGGAATCTGGGTTGTAGATCCATACAGGATGAATGAGCATGTATACGATTTTTTTGCAGATGCTAATAATGATGCTTTTATTGGCAAAGCGCTTGTGAAATTGTTTCCGGATGGAAATAAAAGGAAGAAAATAAAAGAGGAATTACAGCGAGAATTAACAGCTCAAAAAAGCATTTATTTTAATTTTGATAACAGCAAAATACATGATGTTGCGATAAATGGCATAGTCAGCGTTTGCGTGTTAGATGAATATTGCCATTATAATGCGGAGCATTTGGAAAATATGATTGTAAGCCGGGAATTTAATCCCTTTTTTTACTTACTTGTCAGGTACTATGCAGACGCGCTGCCGGTGGAAGCTGAATTGAATAAAGGACTGCTTCCGCCGCTTGCATCCATACAGCCATACCACAGTGAACGGATCCGGGCGCAGAGGGGAACGTTTACGATTTTTCCCAATTATTATAGGAGCGACAAAGCCAAACAATTTGCGGGAACGAAAATGGACGTTATTGCACTTGAAACACAAAAGGGCATCAACGATTGTTTTTGTAATATTCGTTTATGTGATCCGGTGAGGATAGCCAAAGAATTGATTTATGCAGGAGAACGGTGGCCGGAAATATATCCTGATATTCAAGTATATGCAAATTATTTGGAGACAGAAAAATTTTTTGTGTGAATAAAAGAAATGATTTTTATAAGACAAATAAGAGGAGAATATAAATGTATCAACTAAAGAAAGGTAGTATTTTTGATCAAAAATGTGATCTGGTAATCATCCCATGTGATGATTACGGTGGAATGACTTCTGCGATAAAAAATGACTTAGTGGCGTATGGCCTGCCCACATCCATTAAGATAACTACTCCCGGGCAAGTTGATTTTAAAATATGTCCCAAACACTTTACAATCTCTTCCGTGATTGGATATTCTGCATCAGTGAAACTGTCACTTATGCAGATGTCATCTAGCAACGAAATATTACATAATATTTGCAGCCAGATTATTGCGTACTGTAAGGACAATGCGCTGCGTTTTGTAAATATTCCCTTATTGGGGGCTGGCGCGGGTAGATTATCTTATTCGGAATCTTTTGATATTATTAGAGCGTGTTTTGATAAGGAACCGTATATTATGGCGAATATATTTGCCCTCTCGCAAAACGTATATGAGTTATTGAAAAAGTCAGATTCTCAATCAGAATTACAATCACAAACGGAGCTGGAGACCCACCCTAGAGTGTTCATAAGCTATACGGGATATGATGAAAGGAATAAAAAATGGGTAAGGGAATTGTGCGTAAAATTGCGGGAAAACGGAGTAGATGCAAGATGTGATATTTTTCATCTCAAATTAGGACAGAGCTTACCGCAATGGATGACAAATGAGATAGATCTCGCAAATAAAGTATTGATGATTTGTGATAAATATTATTTATCTAAGATAGATTCCCAACGTGGCGGTGTGGGATGGGAAACAATGATTATTCAGGGCGACATGTTGATGAATCAGGACAGTAATAAATACATTTGTATCATGCGTGAGGAAAATCCAGAATTGTCGCTTCCATCCTATATGCGTACAAGTTATGCGTTGTCAATTCCAGAAGACGATATAGAAGAAGAAAGATTTAAAGAATTGTTGTTGAATATTTTTGAATGCGATATAACGCCGGAAATTGGAAAGATTCCACAGTTTATTAGAGAAAAAATGAAAAAATAAGGTCGGCAAGAGAGTCGTACATGTTGGTAAAAGACAAATAATTTTATAAAGCCGCCTCCAAATTTTGGAGGCTGTTTTTGTTGTCTGAGATTGCAGAGATTCTTTTTGTTCCTGAATAAAAATAGAGAAACTCTTTCATACTAAAAAGAACCTGAGTATGTCTGCAAAGGCAGAAAATGTAGGAATTATGTGCAGAAACGGAGGATTCTTTTTATGGGAGCAAAACTTGAACAGCAGGAAAAGGATAAGAATGAGAATGAGCAGATTAAAGATATGGGGCAATTGACGTTGGAACAGGACGAGGGACATAAAATTCATCTCATGTCAATTATCGGAGAGATTGAGGGGCATGAGACGTTGTCCCCCAGCGCTAAGACAACCAAATATGAACATGTGCTTCCCAAACTTGCCGCAATTGAGGATGACAAGAAAGTGGACGGCGTAATGCTGCTTTTAAATACAGTGGGTGGAGATGTGGAATCTGGCCTAGCGATTGCAGAAATGATTTCGTCTTTGAGTAAACCTACGGTATCCTTAGTGCTTGGAGGCAGTCATTCCATTGGCGTTCCCCTGGCGGTATCTACAGACTATTCTTATATTGTGCCTACTGGGACGATGGTGATTCATCCCGTGCGGCTGAATGGGCTGGTGATAGGCGCGCCGCAGACTTATGACTATTTTCAGCAGATGCAGGATCGCATTACGGGATTTGTGGCGCAGCATTGCTTTATCTCGCAGGAACGCTTAGAACAAATGATGATGAATACTAGTATGCTGACAAAGGATTTGGGCACGATCCTTGTGGGGCGACAGGCAGTAGAAGAAGGGATTATCAATGAGGTAGGCGGCATTGACGAAGCGATGAAAAAACTTCATCAGATGATTGAAGATGATAAGCAAAAGTAACGAAAACACAGAACCAGGCAAAAGTTGTAATGACATTTTCTGCTAATTGTGCTAAAATATAAACAGTATGCTTGGCAGGTTAGAAAGCCGCATCCGATGAATGACCAGGAGTTTAGGAGGAAATGTTATGGCAGCAAAGCCTAAAGATACAAAGAAGAAAAATGAGACCTCAGTGCCCTTTCGCAGCGAAGTAATTTTGTTACTGATTCTTGCAGTATGCATCATATGGTTTATCAGCCATTTTGGAATCGGCGGTTTTGTGGGAGAGAAAATAAGTTCGCTGAGTTTTGGACTTTTTGGGATGATGTCTTATCTCGTCCCCATTTGTTTTTTTGTGGGAGCGGCATTTTTTATCTCGAACCGTGACAATGGGATTGCACTGATTAAGCTAATTGCCGGGGGATTATTTATATCTTTTCTCTGTTTATTTGTGGAATTGGTAGTAGGAAGTGGGAACAGCTATTCTGTCAAGGATTCTTTTCAGTATGCGGTAGAGCACAAAAATGGCGGCGGCGCATTGGGAGGAATCTTCGCGTTCCTGCTGTGTCCGGCTATTGGCAAGGCAGGAACGTATGTTTTGGATGTTATTGTTCTGATTATTTCTTTGGTGCTTCTAACCGAACGCTCTTTCCTGGGCGGACTCCGGAAGGGAGGGCGTAAGGTATATGATACGGCAAAAGTAGACGCGGTTCGCCGCAAAGGGGAACGGGAAAACCGCAAGGGAGCGCGGGAGAATCGTAAGAAAGAACAGAAGCTGCAAAAAAGAGAGCAGAAGCTGCAAAAAAGGGAGCAGGAACAAAGAGAATGGGAAAGCAATCAGCGGCGCATGGACAAAAAAGTCGAGGGCGTGGCGTTGGACACGAAAATATATCCCATATCCGGGAAACATTCTGACAATATTAGCGAGTTAAAACCTCCCGCAAAGAAAGTGGTACAAATGCAGAAATCAGCGGGAATCAGGGAACTTCCGCAGTCCGAGAAAGAAGCGCAGGAGCAATTTTCGGAGCCTCTGGTAGTGGAGAAGGTACATAGGAAGCCGAAGGAGAGTCAGATTCCACAGGAGAGTCAGATTCTACAAGAGGAATCTGTGATGGACATACAGATTTCGGGGCTGGAAGAAGAATTGCAGCAGGCAGAAGATGAATTGGCAAATGAGGCGAAGGCTTTGTGGATGGAAGGAGATTCTCAGCACGAGATAGAGTTGACAGCTGAAGATTCACAAAAGTCTTTTGCACAAAAGCAACCGACGGCTTCGGACGGGGCGCAAGAGATTTTGGCGGCGCCGGCACAGGAACGTTTTTTGGAAGGCGCAGATTACGTGTTTCCACCAATTTCCCTGTTAAAGCCAGGCGATTCCAAGCAGGGTGACAACAAACAGCAATTGCAGGAAACGGCCATACAGTTGCAGCAAATACTGAAGAATTTTGGCGTCAATGTTACGATTACCAATGTGAGCTGCGGCCCCAGCGTAACGCGTTACGAATTACAGCCGGAATTAGGTGTGAAGGTGAGTAAGATTGTGAATCTTGCGGATGATATTAAATTGAACCTGGCAGCGGCTGACATCCGAATTGAAGCGCCGATTCCGGGAAAGGCAGCGGTAGGAATTGAGGTGCCCAACAAGAAGAACGTTATGGTGCGTTTCCGCGAGATGGTGGAGGATGCAGAGTTTCAGAAGCACAAGTCAAGCATTTGTTTTACCGCGGGCAAGGACATTGGCGGGCAGGTAATTGTAGCAGATATTGCGAAGATGCCGCATCTATTGATTGCGGGGGCGACAGGCTCCGGAAAATCAGTCTGCATTAATACGATTATTATGAGCATTTTATATAAAGCAAATCCCGAGGACGTCAAGCTGATTTTGATAGACCCCAAGGTTGTGGAATTGAGTGTGTATAATGGGATTCCGCATTTGTTCATCCCGGTAGTCACAGATCCTAAGAAAGCGGCGGGCGCGCTCCATTGGGCGGTTGCGGAAATGACAGACCGTTATCAGAAATTTGCTGATTACCAGGTGCGTGATCTCAAAGGGTATAACCAGAAGGTTGCGGCGATTGCCGACGTGCAGGATGAGACGAAGCCTAAGAAATTGCCGCAGATAGTGATTATTGTGGATGAGCTTGCCGACCTGATGATGGTGGCGCCGGGGGATGTGGAGGATGCAATTTGCCGTCTTGCACAGTTAGCGCGGGCAGCGGGTATTCACTTGATTATCGCTACGCAGCGTCCCTCTGTGGATGTTATTACCGGACTGATTAAGGCAAATATGCCCTCAAGAATTGCTTTTTCTGTGTCTTCTGGTATTGATTCCAGAACAATTTTAGACATGGTCGGTGCGGAGAAATTGTTGGGAAATGGAGACATGCTTTTCTATCCGCAAGGTTATCAGAAACCGCTCAGAGTTCAGGGACCGTTTGTCTCTGATGCGGAGGTGGAAGCAGTTGTGGATTTCTTAAAGAAGCAGAGCACGGTAGTGTATAACACAGAGATTGAAGAAAAGATGAATACCGTTTCCGTATCTTCCGGTGGTTCCGGCGGAGGCGGCAATGAGCGGGACGCTTATTTTGTGGAAGCAGGCAAGTTTGTTATTGAGAAAGAAAAAGGTTCCATCGGTATGTTGCAGCGGATGTTCAAGATTGGTTTTAATCGTGCAGCAAGAATAATGGATCAGTTGGAGGAAGCCGGTGTTGTAGGTCCCGAGGAGGGAACGAAGCCGCGTAAAATCCTCATGTCTCTGACGGAGTTTGAAGAATATGTAGATGAATATGTGATGTAGTTTGACCTAAGGAGGAAAACATATGAAAACAGACATTCAGATTGCACAGGAAGCGCAGATGCTTCCAATTCGTGAAGTGGCGGCGCAGCTTGAAATTGCGGAAGACGATTTGGAATTGTATGGAAAGTATAAAGCAAAGCTTTCCGATGAACTCATGGCAAAGGTGGCGGATCATAAGGATGGTAAATTGATTCTGGTAACGGCCATCAATCCCACCCCGGCGGGAGAGGGAAAAACTACGACCAGCGTGGGCTTGGGAGAAGCATTTGGCAAGATGGGCAAGAAAGCAGTGCTTGCGTTGCGAGAGCCGTCCTTAGGTCCCTGTTTTGGTATCAAGGGTGGGGCGGCAGGAGGCGGCTATGCGCAGGTAGTTCCCATGGAAGACTTGAATCTGCATTTTACTGGTGATTTTCATGCGATTACGTCGGCAAACAATCTGCTCGCCGCATTGCTGGACAATCATATTCAGCAGGGGAATGAATTGCAGATTGACCCCAGACAAGTAGTTTGGAAGCGCTGTCTGGACATGAATGACCGTGTGCTGCGCAACATTGTTGTGGGTCTTGGCAGTAAGCTGGATGGTATGGTGAGAGAGGACCATTTTGTGATTACTGTGGCGTCGGAGGTTATGGCAGTGCTCTGTCTGGCGGATGATATGGCAGACTTAAAGAAACGCCTGGGCAGAATGATTGTGGCATATAACTTTGCAGGAGAGCCGGTAACGGCGGACGATTTACAGGCGACAGGTGCGATGGCCGCGCTTTTGCGGGATGCGTTAAAGCCGAATCTGATTCAAACGTTGGAGCATACGCCGGCAATCGTACACGGCGGGCCGTTTGCCAATATCGCCCATGGATGCAATAGTGTCCGTGCGACAAAAACAGCCTTAAAGCTGGCGGATTACGTGGTAACGGAGGCGGGCTTCGGTGCAGATTTAGGAGCGGAGAAGTTTTTGGATATTAAGTGTCGGATGGCAGGCTTAAAGCCAGATGCAGTCGTACTGGTGGCGACGGTGCGTGCATTGAAATACAATGGCGGCGTGCCAAAAGCGGAACTTTCCACGGAGAATTTAGATGCGTTGAAAAAGGGTATCGTCAATCTGGAGAAGCATATTGAGAATTTGCACAAATATGGTGTACCAGTAGTTGTTACGCTCAATTCCTTTATCACAGATACGCAGGCGGAGACAGCGTTTGTGGAACAGTTTTGTAATGAGCGAGGTTGTGAGTTTGCGCTTTCTCAAGTATGGGAAAAGGGTGGCGAAGGCGGAATTGCCCTGGCGGAAAAAGTACTTGAGACGTTGGAAAACAAACAGAGCAATTTCCAGCCGCTCTATGCGGATGAACTGCCTTTGACGGATAAAATAGAAACTGTGGCAAAGGAAATCTATGGAGCGGATGGGGTCAGCTATTCTCCGGCTGCGGCCAAAGAACTAAAACGCATAGAAGCGCTTGGTATGGGGCATTTCCCTGTCTGCATGGCAAAGACGCAGTATTCTTTGTCAGATGATCAGAGCAAACTTGGACGCCCCAGCGGGTTTACCGTCAATGTTCGTGAAGTCTATGTATCGGCGGGCGCAGGTTTTGTGGTAGCCGTTACCGGCGCTATTATGACAATGCCAGGACTTGGCAAGACGCCGGCTGCTTATGGAATTGATGTCGATGACACGGGCGTTATTCAGGGACTTTTTTAGGGCAGGCAGAGGCAGCAAAGCGGTTGAAGGGTATAAAGCATGATTGGCAATACAGCGGTTTGCTGTAAGGCAAACAAAGGTGCAGCGTGGATAAAGGAAAGGAAGGAAGGCCATGGCAAAGATAATAGATGGGAAAATGATTTCACAGCAAATCAAGGATGAACTGAAAGAGAAGGTGGCGAAATTAAAAGAGCAGGGCAAGACGGGAGCGCTTGCAGTAATTCAAGTGGGCGAAGATCCGGCGTCTAGCGTGTATGTAAGGAATAAGAAGAACGCTTGCGCTTATATTGGCATTGAATCTTTGGCATATGAATTGCCGACGGAGACAACGGAGGAGGAGTTACTGTTGTTGATTGAGGAATTGAATGACAAAGAGCAGGTCAGGGGAATTCTGGTGCAGCTTCCGTTGCCGGAGCATATCAGCGAAGATAAGGTGATTCGCGCAATCAGCCCGGAGAAAGATGTAGACGGTTTTCATCCACAGAGCGTAGGGGCTATGACAATTGGGGAACCGGGATTCTTATCTTGTACGCCGGCGGGCATTATTCAGTTACTAAAGCGCTCGGATGTGGAGATTGCTGGAAAACATTGCGTGATTATCGGCAGAAGCAATATTGTGGGTAAGCCAATGGCGCTTTTGATGCTCAGAGAAAATGCTACAGTAACCGTTACACACTCGAAGACTAGGAATTTGCCTGAATTGTGCAGACAGGCAGATATCCTGATTGTGGCAATGGGAAAGCCGCAGTTTATCGGCGCTGAGTACATCAAAGAGGGTGCAGTTGTCATTGATGTGGGCATTCACCGCGATGAGAACAACAAGCTTTGCGGGGATGTGATATATACGGAAGTGGAGCCAATTGCTTCAGCTATCACCCCAGTTCCCGGGGGTGTGGGGCCGATGACGATTGCAATGCTGATGAATAACTGTGTACAAAGTATAGAAGAGGGATAAGGATGAAGTGTGCTAATTGTGGAGCGGAGCTGAAAGTGGGATGTATTTACTGCTCTGTCTGTGGGAAAGAAGCACAGATTGTATCCGATTACAATTTGCTGGAAGATGATTTCCTCCGGGCTATGTTAAAAGAACGCGAAGATAAAATTCGGCAGGAGAGTGTCAGAAACATTCATCAGGGAGAGGAGAAAGAGGAAAAGCATTCTCAAAAGAAAGAGCAACAGGGAGGAAGAAGTAGTAAGAGCAGTCAGGCAGAGAAGGCAGGGAAGTCCGCAAAACAGAAACGCAGGGTTAAGAAACGTCTGATTTTCGCTGTCGCGGCAATTGTGTTGCTGATTGTACTGATTGTTGTAACGGTAGTGATGGTGAATCATGGCAGAGCAAATTCTTTTGATTATCAGATGGATCAGGCAAGGATATGCCTGGAAGAGAAAGATTACAGAGCGGCAGAGAACTACGCCGCGCATGCATTGGAATTAGAGGAAGACAGCTTAGAAGCGAAGCTTCTTCTGGCAGATATCTATGTGCTGCGCGGGGAGGAACGCAAGGCGGCAGAGTTATTAGAGCAGGTGTGCAGTAAGCATTCAGAGAACCGGGAGGCATACCAAAAACTGATCGATATTTATGATGGCCTGAAAGATTATCAGGCGATTGAAAAGCTCAGCAAAGAGGTTGAAAATGAGGATATTTTAGAACTATTCTCAGAATATCTTCCAGTTGAACCGGAATTTGACACGGAACAAGGCGTATATATCAATGAATTTTCAGTAGGGATTTTTACGGTGGAGGGAAATCGTATTTACTATACGGTGGACGGTTCAGATCCCAGACAGGGAATGGAGTATCAGACACCGATCTTAATTGAGCCCGGGAATGCCGTAGAAATTCGTGCGATTGCCAAAAACAGCTATGAATTATATAGTAATGAAATCAGAGGAACATTTGAGGCGGAAATGCAAAAGCCCGGGAAGCCTTGGGTGTCGCCCAGCGGCGGCAGTTTCAGTGAAGCGCAAGAGATTAAGATATCGGTACCCGAAGGATGTCGGGCATTTTACACTTGGGATGGCACAACGCCCACAGAGCATTCTTCACAATATATGGAGCCCATTATGACGCCGGAAGGAAATAATATCTTGTCAGTGATTGTAATTGATAAGTATGGTATGAGTTCGGATGTCTTTCGCTGCAATTACATCTATATTCCGCCGATTTAGTACCTTGTTTGCGGATGAGGCGGATTCGGAAGAGTAGCCGACAATTGACGATAGGGCAGGAAAGGGAAGTATGTGATGAAAGATTTACAGATAGTTCGTGAGGAGATAGATGAAATAGACGGCAAGATTGTCCGTTTGTATGAGGAGCGTATGCAGCGTACTACGGAGGTGGCGGAATACAAAATTTCCGTGGGCAAACAGGTGCTTGATAAACAACGTGAGCGTGAGAAGCTAAAGTGTGTCAGGGAACAGGCGAAAGAGGAAAATCGTTACGGTGTAGGAGAACTGTTTGAGCAGATTATGGCAATGAGTAGGAAACGCCAGTATCAGCTTTTGCGCCAATTTGGACAGGCGCAGGATTTCGGTTTTACGCAGGTAGAGGAACTTCCCTTTTACACAAGGAACATTGTCTATCAGGGCACACAAGGAGCCTATAGCCAGCTTGCTATGAAGGCATACTTTGGGGAGGAGACGGAAGGATATCACGTCGATACCTGGCGGGAGGCGATGGAGGCAATCAAGAGAGGAGAGGCGGATTACGCCGTACTTCCTATTGAAAATTCCTCTGCGGGAATTGTGGGAGAGAATTTTGATTTAATGCTGGAATATGACAATTATATTGTGGCAGAACAGACCATTAAGATTGAACATGCGCTATTGGGACTCCCGGAAGCAGAGATTTCCGATATTAAGACAGTTTATTCACACCCGCAGGCATTGATGCAAAGCGTCGATTTTTTAGACGAGCATAGCGAGTGGGAGCGGATTTCTGTAAAAAACACGGCGATTGCCGCCAAACAAGTAGTGAAGGAACAAAAGAAAGATCAGGCGGCGATTGCCAGCGAAGTGACAGCCGGTCTTTATGGACTGAAGATTTTAAAGAACAATATCAATTACAGCGAGGAGAACAGCACGCGTTTTATCATTGTGGGCGGGGAGAGAATCAAAACAAAAGCTGCCAATAAGGTCAGTATTTGTTTTGAGGCGGCTCATGAGAGCGGTTCCTTGTATCGTATGCTTTCGCACTTCATGTTTAACGGACTGAACATGGTTAAGATTGAATCGCGGCCCATCAAGGACAAGAGCTTTGAATACCGCTTTTTTGTGGATTTGGAAGGAAATCTCAGGGATGAGGCCATGCAGAACGCTCTGCAAGGACTGCTGGAAGAATCCCTTTCCATGAAGGTCCTGGGAAATTATTAAAGTGAGGTTTTGGCAGATGAGTAATGCAGCAAATATGATATTGTACCGTGATTTGGAACAGGGGCATATTTTTGAGAATATGACCTGGATTATGGAACACTATGAGAGTGAGTATTATAACCGTGAAGATGTCAGGGCTTTATGTTATGAGAGCTTTCACGACCTTATTGAGCTCTCGGCAAGCCATGGGTTTGAGGGGAACTTATGGCATAATTATCTGACGTATCTGATGGTGAACAACGAGAATGCTTACAGTACGGCATGTGAAATCAAAGGCAGGATTACCGGCAGCATCAACGAACTGGCGGAACATGATTTTGCAATTTTTAAGGAGCTTTTTGGCTATGAGTTTGAGAAACTAATTGAGAGTTTGAAGATACCAAAACTGCGGCTGCTTGGGAATTATCGCCGCTCGGAACAGAGTGGGAAGGTATTCAACCGTAGAATCCGCGATCGTATCTGTCGTTTGAGCGTCCAGTTAGAACAGGCCCAAACAGTTGCACAGTTTCAGGAAGAAGTCACGGAATTTTATCGGGAATTTGGCGTGGGCAAGCTGGGATTGCATAAAGCGTTTCGCATTGAGCATGAGGGACAAGGGGCTAGGATTGTGCCGATTACCAACATTGCCCATGTGCATCTTACGGATTTGGTAGGGTATGAACTTGCCAAACAGAAATTGATTGATAACACGCAGGCATTTGTGCGAGGCAAGCAGGCGAACAATTGTCTATTGTTCGGCGATGCCGGAACTGGTAAATCTTCCAGTATCAAAGCCATCATCAACCAGTATTACGATGAGGGACTACGTATGATAGAGGTGTATAAGCACCAGTTCCAAGATCTAAATTCTGTAATTTCCCAAATTAAGAATCGCAATTATAAATTTATCATATATATGGATGACCTTTCTTTTGAGGAATTTGAGATTGAGTATAAGTATCTGAAAGCTGTCATTGAGGGAGGATTGGAAAAAAAGCCGGATAATGTGCTGATTTATGCGACGTCCAACCGCAGGCATCTGGTGCGCGAGAAGTTCAGCGACAAGCAGGAGCGCGATGACGAGCTGCATACGAACGATACCGTACAGGAGAAATTGTCTCTGGTGGCAAGATTCGGAGTAACCATATATTTTGGAGCTCCCGATAAGAAAGAATACCATCACATTGTCAAAAATCTTGCGGAGGCAAATAACATACAGATAGGGGAAGAAGAGCTGTATTTAGAGGCGGACAGATGGGAATTGCATCATGGCGGGCGTTCTGGGAGGACGGCGCAGCAATTTATCAATTATTTGCTGGGAAAGGATTTACATACTTCACAGTAAGTTGTGGGGTACAAACAAGCGGGAAGGTGGAAGAATGAAAATTACGACATTTGCAGCAATTTATATCGGCTCCTATGAAGTGAGCATGAAGGTGTTTGAGATTCGCCCGGGCAGAAAAATTCGGCTTATAGACTATGTGCGCAGCCGTCTGGAGTTGGGGCTGGATGCCTATAGTAAGGGTGTGATTGGCTATGAGCTGGTGGAAGATCTCTGCCAGGTGCTCAAAGAATTCCATTCCATTATGGATGGCTATAAGGTGGATACATATAAGGCATATGCGGGGAATATGCTGCGTACGGTGAGTAATGGGCTGTTTATTTTAGACCAGATCCGTATACGCACCGAAATAGAAGTCACTGTGGTTAGTAATTCTCAATTACGTTTTTTGAGCTATGAATCTCTGGCAGCGTCCCCGGAATTTGAGAAGATGATTGGGCAGGGAGCCGTTGTGGTAGATGTGGGCGGCGGAAGTATGCAGATTACACTGTTCCAGAAAGGGACGGCTGTGACGACCCAGCGCATCGACCTGGGAATTATGCGTATCTGGGAGAAATTATCCAAAATACGCAATATGGTTTCCCATTATGAGACACAGATTCAGGAGCTGATTGATAAGGAGCTGGAAATCTTTAAACGCTTGTATTTGGAGGGAAAAGACATACAGTATGTGATACTCATGGGGGATTATATCGGCGAAATGGTGAAAGGGTTCTCCAAGAAGAAGGAGGACGGCACAATCGAGACGGAACGTTTCTTAAAGTTGCTGAATAAATGGCACAAGAAATCGCCGAAAGAGATTGCCATTGAATTGAATCTTGTCAATGAGAACGACCCTTTAATCTTGCCTTCTGTTGTCTTGTATAAGCGTCTGACAGAGGAAATGAACGCGGACTTTGTGTGGGTGCCCGGAGTCAGCATCGGTGATGGAATTGTCTGCGATTATGCGCAGAAGAACCATATGATTCGTTTTCTGCATGATCTCGATAAGGATGTACTGGCGGCTTCTAAAAACCTTGCCGAACGTTATCAGAGTTATTCCGGCCATACGGAGTCGGTGTTGTCTACAAGTACGGTGATTTTTGACGCCATGAAGAAGGTGCATGGCATGAGCAAAAGAGAACGCCTGCTGTTACAGGTAGCGTCCATTCTTCATGATTGCGGGCGGTATGTCAGCCTGACGAACCAGTTTGTGTGTTCTTATCAGATTATCATGGCTTCAGAGATTATCGGGCTTAAAGATATTGAGCGAGAGATTGTGGCAAGTACTGTAAAATACAATTCGCTGCCCAGGCCGCCATATGAGAGTTTGCGTGATAAGATGGACAAAGACAGCTATGTCATTGTATCTAAGCTCACGGCAATCTTAAAGATAGCTAATGCAATGGACCGCAGCCATAAGCAAAAATTTGAAAATATCCGGGCATCATTAAAAGGGAAAGAATTGATTATCACGATTGAAACGAAGGAAAATACGGTGCTGGAGAAGGGATTGTTTTCCTCCTATGCGGAGTCGTTTGAGGAGGTATTCAGTATCATGCCTAAGATTAAAGAGAAGAGAGTGTTTTAAGTTACGTCTGCGTGTCAGCAGAGGGTAACCTGAGAGGATAGAGAAGAAAATATTGCAAGGAGGCAGCATATGGAAAAAGAAAAAGATTTCCTCAATTCGGAGTATTATGAAAATCGGGAGCTGAGCTGGCTGAAATTTAACCAGCGTGTTTTGAATGAAGCCAGAGATAAGACAATTCCTCTGTTGGAGCGATTAAAATTCGTCAGTATCACATCCTCCAATTTGGACGAATTCTTTATGGTGCGTGTGGCGTCTTTGAAAGATATGGTGCATGCAGGCTATAAGAAGAAAGATATTGCGGGCATGACGGCACAGGAACAATTAGATGCGATAAACAAGGATACGCATGCCTTGGTAGAACTGCAATATTCTACGTATAACCGCTCCCTTTTGCCGCTCCTTCACCAGCATGGGATTGAGATTATTGCCGCTCATGAGGATCTGACGTCCAAACAGGCGGAGTTTGTAGATCATTATTTTCACGATAATGTCTATCCGGTGCTTACGCCGATGGCAGTGGATGCTTCCCGCCCATTTCCGCTAATTCGTAATAAATCGCTGAATATTGCCGCGCTTTTGACAAAAAAAGAAGACAAGAAGGGTGAGACAGAGTTTGCCACTGTCCAGGTGCCTTCGGTGCTTCCAAGGATAGTAAGAATACCGTCAAGTGAGGAAGGCGTTAAGACGTTTCTACTGTTGGAGCAGATTATTGAGCGCAATATCCAGCAGTTATTCTTGAATTATGATGTGCTCTGTGCTTATCCCTACCGAATTATGCGTAATGCAGATTTAAGCATTGATGAAGATGAGGCAGAAGACTTGCTTCAGGAAATTCAAAAACAGTTAAAAAGACGTCAGTGGGGCGAGGTCATTCGCTTAGAGGTAGAAGAGAAGGTGGATAAGCGGCTGTTGGCGATTTTAAAAGAGGATTTACATATTGCACAGGAAGATATTTATAAAATCAGCGGCCCCTTGGATTTGACATTTTTGATGAAAATGTATGGGATTGAGGATGGGGATGAACTGCGCTATCCGCCATATAAACCGCAGCAGGTTCCGCAGATTGCTCCGGGGAGCGATATCTTTGCTCAGATTCGCAAAGGCGATATATTGCTGCACCACCCTTACCAGACTTTTGATCCGGTGGTTGACTTTATCCGTCAGGCGTCCAAAGATCCGGATGTGCTGGCGATTAAGCAGACCTTGTACCGTGTCAGCGGCAATTCTCCGATTATCGCTTCGTTGGCGCAGGCAGCCGAGAACGGCAAACAAGTATCTGTGCTCGTGGAATTGAAAGCGCGTTTTGATGAAGAGAATAATATTGTATGGGCAAAGAAACTGGAAAAGGCAGGCTGCCATGTTATCTATGGACTGGTAGGGCTCAAGACGCATAGCAAGATTGCGCTGGTGGTGCGCAGGGAGGAAGATGGAATCCGCAGATATGTGCATCTTGGGACAGGTAATTATAATGATTCTACGGCAAAACTGTATACGGACCTCGGGATGTTTACTTGTTCCGAAGCGATTGGTGAAGATGCTACGGCAGTATTTAACATGCTCTCTGGCTATTCCGAACCCCTTACCTGGAATAAGCTGGTAGTAGCGCCTATTTGGTTACGCAAGCGTTTTCTCAAGCTGATTCGGCGGGAGATCAAACATGCCCAATCTGGAAAACAGGCATTCATCAAGGCCAAGATGAATTCTCTCTGTGACCGAGATATTATTGCGGCATTGTATGAAGCATCCGCAGCGGGGGTGAAGATTGAACTAGTTGTGCGTGGCATCTGCTGTCTCAAGACAGGGATTCCGGGAATTAGCGAAAATATTACGGTATGTTCTATCGTCGGCAATTTCTTAGAGCATAGCCGTATTTTCTGGTTCCACAATGACGGGCAGGAAGAAATCTATATGGGAAGCGCGGACTGGATGCCCAGAAATCTTGATCGACGGGTGGAAATTATGTTCCCGGTGGAGGATGAGAAGTTGATGGATGCCGTACGCCATGTCCTGGAGACACAGCTCGCGGATAATACGAAGGCTAATATTTTACAGCCGGGTGGAAAATATGAAAAGATTGATAAACGAGGGAAGAGGCTGATAAATTCACAGCAGCAGTTTTGCGAGGAAGCAAAACTTGCCGTGCCCAAGAAGGCAAATGTGTACCAGGAGAGGGTATTCATTCCGGCAGAGCCTGTGGATTGAGTAAGGAGGACATTATGACAAGCAAAATCCTGTTTACGGATTTAGATGATACACTATTGGATGAAGATAAGGCTATTTGTCAGGAAAACCGGGAGAAGATCAAAAAGATGCTGGAACAGGGGCATTATTTTGTAATTACGACCGGGCGGCCGACGGCGACGGGCAAAATTGTTGTCAGAGAACTGGGGCTTACGATGCCAGGCTGTTACATGGCGGCGTTTAATGGGGCGGTTATCTATGACTGTGCGGCGCAAAGAGTGCTTGCCCAGCGCACAATTCCATTATTTATGGCAAAAGAGATTATTGATGAGGCGCATAAAGCAGGAATTTATGTACATAGCTACCAGTCGGATATTATCTTGACAGAGAAGCACAGCCCGGAGCTTGATTTTTATCTCAGCAAGGTCAAGATGGAATATCAGTTGGTTCCCGATATCTACAGTAGATTGCAGACGGAGCCGAATAAGATTTTGATGATTGATTTGCAGGGGCAGGGAAAATTGCAGGAATTCCAAAAAAGTCACGAAAGATTCCAGGAGCATACCAATAGTTTCTTTTCGCGCAATGAGTATCTGGAAATCTGCCCCAAAGATACAGATAAGGGAAGTGCGGTCGCTTATATTACCCGGTTTTTAGGGGTTCTGCCGGAACATACGGTAGCGGTTGGAGACGAGCGCAACGATATTCCTATGATACAGGCAGCGCATGTGGGGGTGGCAGTGAAGAACAGCCACCCGGAAATAAAAGAAGCGGCAGATTATATTACCAGCCATGACAGTTCGCATGGCGCTGTGGCGGAAGTAATTGATAAATTTATTCTTGCGTGAGAGTTTGGTGATATTCCTTGATTTTGGCAAGGATGTCATAGGGAATATTTAGGTTTCCTTTTCCGCTTCCCAGGCGGATATGAGGTTTGTTGGAACCGTGGAAGTCGGAACCGCCACTGACTAATAAGTCAAATTCGCGCGCCAGTGCGAGCATGTTTGCTTCATCGCCCGGTGTGTTCATGGAATAAATAGCCTCCATTCCCGTCAAGCCTTCCGCTTTCAAATCCCGGATAAAGGCGCGCAGCTTGTCATTATTCATATGGCATAGTACCGGATGAGCAAAAAAGGCAAGTCCACCGCCCAGGTGGATGAGCCTGACGGCTTCAAACGGTGTAATTTTTTCACGGGGGACATAGCAGCGGCAGTCGTCTCCCAGGTATTTGTCGAAGACGGTTTTGCGGTCTTTGACAAAACCGTTATCTACCAGATAGCCCGCAAAATGTGCCCGCGTGATTACACTGTCAGGGTATTTCTCGTAAAGTCCTTTCATGGTAATGTCAAAACCTTCTTTTCTTAAAAGAGCAACCATTTTCTCATTGCGTATGTCTCTGCCGTCCACGAAATCGTGGAGCTTGGCGAGGAAGGTACGGTTGTTTTCATCAATATAATATCCCAAGATATGGACTTCTCTTCCCTCATAGTCGGTGGAGAGTTCCACGCCCGGCACCAATTCCAGGCCCAGCGATTCCGCAACAGGGCGTGCCTTAGCGATGCCGTGAATGCAGTCGTGGTCAGTGAGTGCGATGGCGGATAATCCGATTTCTTTGGCATGTTCCATTAATTCCTGCGGAGTCAACGTTCCATCCGATTCTGTGGAATGTGTGTGCAAATCAATTCGTTTACCTGATAATTCTGTCATAAAAATCCTTTCTATTGCAAATTTGATGTAAGTTGTTATAATATGATATAGTGTAACAAAAAATACAAAATATGAAAAGGGTTGATAGGATGAAATTAAAAATTTTCAAAAGATTAGGGGTTTCACTGTTAGCAATAAGCCTTGCATTATCCGCACCTACCGTCATGCAGGCAGAGGCGAAGTCCCCGGTAAACATTTGCAGTGAGCAGGAATGGGAAGTACTGAAACTTGTCAATAAAGAGCGAACAGACAAAGGCTTGGAGCCTTTGAGCGTTACCAAGAGTATGCAGTCGGCAGGTAAGACAAGGGCGAAAGAGCTCTTTACCTATTATTCCCATACGAGGCCGGATGGGA
Source organism: uncultured Lachnospiraceae bacterium (assembly GCA_947565425.1). Taxonomy (GTDB): domain Bacteria; phylum Bacillota; class Clostridia; order Lachnospirales; family Lachnospiraceae; genus Petralouisia. Next base: position 167,093 of record CANOFW010000001.1, on the reverse strand, counting down.
GCAGTTGTTTTACCGCCTTGCAGGGTATCAATTATAATTTGGCAGGTGAGAATATTGCCGTGGGCTATATCTCACCGGAAGAAGTAATGACGGGATGGATGAATAGTCCGGGTCACAAGGCGAATATTCTAAATGGCAATTTTTCGCATATGGGTATCGGTTATTATTATAATGGATCGGGTTATAGGCACCACTGGACACAGATGTTTATTGGAAGCTGTAGTCCAACGTCTATATCTGTGGAGAAGGGAAACAAGACTTTATCCTATAAGTGTGGTACCACTATTGAGGCGATGAACAGGGTATTAAGCGTGAGATGCCAGCATGGAACAAGCTATTTGCCATTAACAAGCAAGATGTGCAGCAAATTTAACCGCAGTACTTCTGGAACAAAAAAGATTACGGTGCGTTACCGGGGAAAGAGCACCTCATTTCAGATTAACCTCAAGGGGATTGATATCAGTAAGGCAAAAATAACGAATGTTAAAAATAAAAAATATAATGGAAAGGCGCAGACACAAAAGCCTAAGGTAACGCTGAAAGGGAAAACACTGAAAAAGAACAGAGATTACACGATTTCCTATAAGAATAATAAGAAAAAGGGCAAAGCGACGATGATAATCACCGGAAAGGGCAAATACAGCGGCACCGTGAAAAAACAATTCAAGATTACCAGAAAATAGCCAGGGAATCTCGTAACACTCATACGCTATGTGCAAAGGTACTGAAAGGGCAATAGAAAATATTATTTCAGAATAACCGGCATACAAAAACCACTGAACAGAAATTTATGTTCAGTGGTTTTTGTATGGTTAGAATGATCTAACACATGGCTCTCAAAATTGCTCCTGAGATGTAAAATTATTTTATCGTAATCTTAACGGTTGCTTTTTTCTTACCAGCTTTGGCGGTAATTGTAACAGTGCCTTTCTTTTTCGCCGTTACCACACCCTTTTGCGAAACCGTGGCAATTTTCTTTTTGCTTGAGCTCCATTTTACTTTATCGGTGCTCTTTTTGGGGGTGACGGTTGCCTTTAAGGTTTTCTTTGCACCTGTAGTCATAGTGAGTTTGGCTTTACCTTTGATTTTTACTTTGGTTGCCGGGGAAGTTACATTAACGGTAACCGTCTGGCTCTTGCCGCTTGTCGCTTTTACCGTGATGGTCGTTTTACCGGTCTTGAGCGCGGTAACTTTGCCGTTTTTGTCAACCTTGGCAATCTTGGGGTTCTTCGACGTATAAGTAATGGAATCCGTGCTGTTAGAAGGAAGCAGGGACGCCGAAATCTTAGCAGTTTTCGTCTTCTTGTTGTTGATGTTTAAGGTGATGCTTTTCTTATTAACTTTTACGGAGGTAGCCGGCTGTTTTACAGTAACTTTGTAAGAAGCTGTCTGTCCGCCGTCCTCTGCGGTTGCAGTGATGGTTGCTGTTCCAGGTTTTAATCCAGTGACAGAGCCGTTTGCGTTAGCTCTTACAACGGTTGGATTGGAAGAGGTATAGCTCATATTTGTGTTCAGCACGGATTGATCTGCATTCTCATCATAGAGGATAGTAAGCGGGTTTGTTGCAGTTTTGCCTGCATCTACGGTTATTCCGGCTGCTCGGTAAGAGATAGTAAATCCAGGGGTAATGGTTAAAGTTGCCTCAGCGATGACTTCGCTGTTTGAGCGGGAAGTCGCTAAGATGATGGCTGTACCGGATTTCTTTGCCGTAATTTTGCCGTTTGCCGTGATGGTGGCAATGTCTGTGCTCTCTTTAAATTTGTAAGTTACAGCTGTGTTGGAAGCATCTTCAGGCAAAGCTTTTGCACTTACAGTAAGCGTATTTCCTACGCTTGTGGTGTATTTGTCTGTCACTTGTTGAGCTTCATCATAGAAAGCGATGGAAGTTACCGGTTTGGTGACATTGATGCGTAATTCAGCAGTCCGTCCCGTTGTTCTTGCAATGGAAATCGTATCGCTGCCCTTGGCTGTTGCCTTGATGGTGATATCCTGTGTATAGACGCCGTTGCTGCCCTCAGCCGGAGCGGTTACCTCGGTAACGTTGCCAAAAGTGATGGTAGCAACGGAAGAGGTAACAGATGTAACAAGTGCGCTCTGTGCGTCCGTCAGATTTGCCGCGTTGAATGTTGCTTTGATGGTCTTCGTATCAGTTCCTTCTGCGCCGCCTACCTGGAGAGAGACAGAGGAAGAATCAAGCGTCAGCGTCGTTTCCTCATGTACCGTTGCGTTATAAACGACAGATTTCTGCGCATTATTGATAAGAGATGGGGTCGTCGCAGTAATTGTTGCTGTTCCTGGGGCGATACCGGTAACTTCTCCAGTTTTAGCATTTACTTTTACGATGCTTTCATTGGAAGAGAAATACTCGATACGTTCCGTTGTTGTTTCAGGAGCAGCTTTTGCAGCCAAGGCAATGGTCTGTCCTTTTTCTAAGGAAATATTGGTGCCTGTTTCCCCAGCGGCAACGCTCTCAGCGTATACGGGACTATCCACCGGCATAATCTCAATACCATTCAGGCGGGCAGTGACAATTTTACCTTCTACGGCATTTGGATTGTCATTGGCAATAAAAGTTGTGTTTGCATCCGTACCATAAAATACAGTATTGGATGATGTGTAGTTATCGTCATAGCTGCCGTCTTCTTTGTAGCTAATGGTATTGTCAGATACCTGCATACCCAGCGTACCATAACCGCTGCCCGCAGATTTCTCGGTGACATTTACCACATAAATACATGTTGGCGGCTGGCATTGTCCACCGCCTGCGCTGCTTTGATCATAAACAATTTTATAATTATTGTCGGAGAAAGAAATGAAGGACGTATTATTGTATCCTCCGGTTTTGTTGCCGGTATAGGCATAAACATAATACTGTCCAACTGGCAGGTCTACGGAAAAGGTGTATGCTTCTCCGTCAGGACTGAAGATCCAGTCACGGAAGTATTCTCCACCCGCAGAGGTTACGCCTGCCGGCATCTTGCGGTCAAAGCCGATTTTCTGTGTGGTTGCTTCCCCGCCGTAAACAGTTCCAACATTTGTGCTGTCATACAGCCAGTTTCCATAGCCTGCGATCAGGTCTTCTGAAGGTGTTTTGCTTATCTGGTCGGGAAGCAGGAAGTTGCCCGCTAAGTCGCTGTCGACGCCTTCGCTGGCATTCAGCCCCGTGCCAAAGTCAATGTACAGTTCCGTTTTCCAATTTGCAGGTGCGTTGCCTGCCGCTGCTGCGTCTGCTGCCGGTACGCCGGAAAAGCAGGTTACTGCCAGCGCTGCGCTTAATATCCAGGCGCCGGCTTTTTGTAATAGTTGTTTGTTCCTCATTTTATACGCCTCCATTTCTGGTATGGTTATCTGGGGGATTGCAGAAGTATTGTTATATACCGCTCATAGAATCTGTCATGTGACAGATAATACAGAAAATATGTATAAATACTGCGATTTGCAAACCCCGGTGTCGAGTAAAATTATACCATATAATAGTAAAGAAAAAAAGTCCTTGACGAACAGAAGAAAACATGGTAAAGTTACAACGTTGTATGAAAACAAAGTAGAGCATCCACTCTCACCTTAGCACAAGCGCGTGACTAATGGTTTATATTCAGAACGACAGTTTTTTGCTGTGGTGTTTTTGGGAATATGAAGTGGATAGCCTGCCTATCCACTTTTTGAATGCAGTCATTTATGGATGGAATTGGGAAAGTGAATGAAATGTTAAATTGATCTTGGAGGTGTACGACCATTAGCGAGTTAATGATTAATGAACAAATCAAAGATAAGGAAGTTCGTCTGATTGGACAGGACGGAGAGCAGCTTGGCATTATGTCTGCGAGGGAGGCGATGAAGATTGCCGTGGAAGCAGAGCTTGACCTGGTGAAAATTGCCCCAATGGCAAAACCGCCAGTATGTAAGATTATTGATTATGGCAAGTATAAGTATGAACTTGTCCGCAAAGAGAAAGAGGCCAAGAAGAAACAGAAGACTGTAGAAGTGAAAGAAATTCGTCTGTCCCCCAACATTGAGAGCAACGATCTCAATACCAAAATTAATGCAGCAAAAAAATTTATTACAAAAGGCAATAAAGTAAAGATTACTTTACGTTTTCGTGGCAGGGAGATGGCGCACATCCATAACAGCAAGCATATTTTGGATGATTTTGCGGAGGAACTGTCAGATATTGCGATGGTGGAGAAGGCACCTAAGCTGGAAGGGCGCAGCATGAGTATTGTGCTGGCGGAGAAAAAATAGCTGGATATTAAGGAGGAATTTAAGATGCCAAAAATGAAAACATGCAGAGCGGCAGCAAAGCGCTTCAAAAAAACAGGAACTGGGAAATTAAAAAGAAATAAAGCTTACAAAAGCCATATCTTGACAAAGAAGTCTGCGAAGAGAAAGAGGAATCTGAGAAAGCCGGCGATTACAGATGCTACAAACGTTAAGAATATGAAGAAAATTTTACCGTATCTGTAAGAATGATTATAACTGTTGCATGGAGGGCATATTTTATATGCCGCCCAGTCGGACAGGTTATTTTCCATTGATAGAGTTAAGGAGGAATAGAAGACATGGCAAGAATTAAAGGCGGATTAAATGCTAGAAAGAAACATAACAGAGTATTAAAACTGGCAAAGGGTTATAGAGGAGCGCGTTCTAAACAGTACAGAGTGGCAAAACAGTCTGTCATGAGAGCTTTAGCAACGTCCTATAGAGGTAGGAAAGAGAGAAAGAGACAGTTCAGAAGACTTTGGATTGCTCGTATTAACGCAGCGGCAAGAATGAATGGTCTTTCTTATAGTAAGTTTATGTATGGATTGAAGCTGGCAGGCGTAGAAGTGAACCGCAAGATGCTTGCAGAGATGGCAGTTAATGATGCAGAGGGTTTTGCTACACTTGCAAAACTGGCGCAGAGTAAAGTGGAAGCAGCATAAATTACAAAAATTTTCATTTTTTTTAAAAAAGTACTTGACTTTCTCGAACCCAGCATGTATAATCACTATTGTTGAGTTTGAGAAAGCAAACAAGTATAAGGCTCGTTGGTCAAGCGGTTAAGACGCCGCCCTCTCACGGCGGAAACAGGGGTTCGATTCCCCTACGGGCTACTTGCTATTTTAATTGAATAGCCCAACCCGGAAAGTACTGGAAACCTTGAAATTAGGCGGTTTGCAGTATTTTTTTATCTTAGAAAGACCTTGTCACACTAACGTGTGAAAGTGCCTTTCCTATAATACAAAAACAATTATGCGCACTCGCACAAGAGGAAATATATCGCTAAAGCGACTGTGCTGGGCGCGTCAAAGTGTGCAAGGTCTACGCTTCGCTTCGGTTCGTGCTAAACGGACCTCCACTTAGTAAGCATCTAAGAAAGGAATAATTTTGTATATCGTAAAACTAAACACTCGGACATTATCAAAAGTCCATAACTGATTTAATAAATTTATCAGTTGTGGGCTTTTTTAGTGCCTGAATCTATCAATATCCATAATCAGAGTATACAGAGAAAATCAGAAGATGCGTACAGGACAAAAGAAATGAAGAGTGCTATAAACAGAGGTATCAGGAATGCAGATAGAAATGCAGATAGTAAATCATTGGATGTTTCTATGGAGCAGAATAGGAGATTGATGGATTAGGAGATTAAATCGGTAAAGAAGGAACGGAGTAAGACGTATTTTAGTTGATTATCAGATTTCAAAGAATAAAAAAATGAATAAAAAAATGAATATAAACATATAAATACAAAAAATGATTTACAAAATTATAAAAAGAGGGTATAATGCTTAGAAAAAAATGGAAGAAAGTAGGACAAGGCTTAATTATGTTGAAGAGAATATTAACATTAAAAGTGGCATTTGACAATATTTTAGGCAAACAGAAGTATAAAAAGGAAACAAGGATACCTAAAGATAATATTTGTGTTTTAGGTATCAGTAAATTATAAAAACATGAAACGATGGATAAAAAAATCACTTATAAGATTACATGAATGGGTACAAAGACAGTGGCTTATTGTATCTGTTTTGTTGTCTACTTCTAGTATTTGGTTTTCACTGATATTAAGTTTTTGGGGTGAAAAATTACATCTGATTGGAGTGGACATAAATGGGAAAAGGCAATTTACTATTATAGGTGTTATTTTTACTACAATAATAGTTGGCTTTTCTTTTTTGCTTGTAACAGCACAAAGATATTATGAATATTCTAAGCTTAATACAGATAAAGATAAAAGAAAATTATTTGTATTAGAGCATATGGATATTGAAATCAACAGAATATGTGATAACAAGTATATAACATTGAAGAAGAAGTTGTCAGAAATAAAAAATGGTAATTTAAAAGATTTCCCGCAAATTGTTAGTAACCCTTGTGAACAGCTAAAGCATATCACAGAAAAAATGGTACAAAATGGGGAATCTGCCTGTACGAAGAAAAGACAGAACGACACGAAACGGTTCATCTGAACAGACCATGCAACGGCAAACGGTGAGACGACAGAACGGTCTGCAAGCTATATAGACCGGAGCGTAATTGAATACGAGGAGCAGTATGACGGTTTCTATGCCGTCTGCACAAACCTTTATGATAAACCAGAAACCATAGTAAGGGGAAACAAACGGCGCGGGGAGATTGGAGAATGCTTCCGCATCATGAAAACGGATTTCGAAGCCCGCCCTGTATACGTAAAGAGGCAAGACCGCATCCTAGCTCATTTCATCACCTGTTTTATCGCCCTGATCATATTCCGTTATTTAGAAATAAAGCTGAGTGGAAAATATACGATAAGCTAGAACATCCCTTCCTTGCAAAGCTGTCAAAAACAGGCGTAAGCATTTCAATACAGGATGTAAGAGGTACTTCCGGTATTTTTTTCTTGCTTTTTTATTTGACAAGTGCTATTATATATATGATAACTAGATAACCTGAGGCTTGAGAGTGGGCATACGTCCACTCTTAATTTTGTGTAAAGGGCTTACAGGAATGTTGGAAAGAAAGGCAGGTGTGATATGTCAAGGAGAGAATTTTATGAGCAGGAAACAGAAAAACTTCTGGAGCCTATGATGGAAGAGTACGGGTTTGAACTGGTAGACGTTGAGTATGTAAAGGAAGGCAGTAACTGGTATTTACGGGCCTATATAGATAAAGCAGGGGGAATTACGGTAGATGACTGCGAGCTCGTGAGCCGAAGAATGAGCGTCTTGTTGGACGAAAAAGATTATGTCGAAGGTTCCTATATATTTGAAGTGAGTTCCCCGGGGTTGGGCAGGCCGTTGAAGAAAGAAAAAGATTATGCAAGGAGTGTCGGCAAAGATATCGAAATTCGGACTTACCGTGCGATTGAGAAAGAGAAGGAATTTTATGGTGTTTTGGATTCGTATGATGATAAGACTGTAACTATAGAAATGGATGATGGGGCAAAAAAGACTTTTGAAAAATCTGAAATTGCATTGATTCGTCTTGCCTTTGACTTTTGATATGCGTCAAATAACAGTAAACTATTCAGGAGGATAAAAAAATGAACAATGAGTTATTAGAAGCGTTAAATATATTGGAGAAGGAGAAAGACATCAGTAAAGAGACGTTGCTCGAAGCCATTGAGAATTCACTGATTACGGCATGTAAGAATCATTTTGGCAAGTCGGATAATATCAAAGTAGATATGAATCCTGAGACTTGTGAATACCACGTATATGCGGAAAAAACCGTCGTGGAGGAAGTAGAGGATGATGTAACGCAGATTAGTTTGGGGAATGCCAGAATGATAGATTCCAAATATGAGGTGGGCGATATCGTCAATATTGAGGTCAAGTCTAAGGAGTTTGGCAGGATTGCTACCCAGAATGCGAAAAATGTCATTCTGCAAAAAATTCGTGAGGAAGAGCGTAAGGTGTTGTTTGACCAGTACTACGAGAAAGAAAAAGATGTGGTGACTGGTATCGTTCAGCGGTATGTAGGAAAAAACATTAGCATTAACCTTGGGAAAGTAGATGCCATTTTGAGCGAGAATGAGCAGATAAAGGGTGAGGTTTTTCAGCCCACAGAGCGAATCAAGCTTTATATTTTGGAAGTCAAGTCTACCTCGAAAGGCCCCAAAATTTTGGTGTCCAGAACACACCCAGAGCTGGTAAAACGTCTTTTTGAATCAGAGGTTACAGAGGTGAAAGACGGAATTGTAGAAATTAAAAGTATTTCCAGAGAAGCAGGAAGCAGGACGAAAATTGCGGTCTGGAGTAACGATCCCGACGTTGACCCGGTGGGGGCGTGCGTGGGAATGAACGGGGCAAGAGTAAATGCGATTGTCAATGAGCTTAGGGGAGAAAAGATAGATATTATTAATTGGAGCGATAATGCAGCTATGTTGATTGAGAATGCATTGAGCCCGGCGAAAGTTATTTCTGTTATTGCCGATGCGGAAGAGAAAACGGCAAAGGTTGTCGTGCCGGATTACCAGTTATCTCTTGCAATTGGAAAAGAAGGACAGAATGCAAGGCTGGCAGCAAGGCTGACCGGATTTAAGATTGACATTAAGAGTGAGACGCAGGCGAGAGAAGCCGGGGATTTCATGGATTATGAGAACGATTATGAGGAGTATGATGAATACGAAGAGGAATCGTATGAAGAGGGGAACTACGAAGAAGATTACGAGCAATCTGCTGCGGACGATTTTGAAGAAGCGCCTTTAAATGAGTATGAGGAGGCCGCTGCGGATGATTACGAGGAACGGTCCAATGAATAAGAAGGTTCCTATGCGCCAATGCGTCGGGTGCAGGGAGATGAAAGGCAAGAAGGAGTTGCTGCGGGTGATTAAGACGGCTGAGAATGAGATACTTTTGGATGCCACCGGTAAGAAAAACGGCAGAGGGGCTTATATATGCCCGAATGAGGAATGTCTTGCGCAGGCAATCAAAAGCAGAGGTTTGGAGCGGTCATTGAAAATGGCAATTCCTCAGGAAGTAATTGAGGATCTGACAAAGGAGATGAAAATTATTGCAAAGGGATAGAATATTATCCATGCTTGGTCTGGCAGCCAAAGCGGGAAAGATTGCAAGCGGAGAATTTTCAACAGAGAAAGCGGTAAAATCCGGCAGTGCATTTCTTGTGATTGTGTCTGAGGAAGCCTCGGAAAATACGAAAAAGATGTTTCACGATAAATGTTCCTTTTATCAGGTCCCCATCTATGCGTATGCTTCAAAAGAAGCATTGGGAAATGCAATAGGGAAGCAGTTTCGGGCATCCCTTGCAGTGCTTGATGAAGGCTTTGCCAAGAGCCTGGAGGAAAAATTGATTAACAGAGAAAACGGAATAACAGAATAGCGGAGGTAGTAAAAGTATGGCAAAAATGAGAATATATGCACTTGCGAATGAATTGAACATAGAATCAAAGGAAATTATTAAGTTTCTGGCGGAAAAGGATATTACCGGTAAAGTAGCAAGCAGTTCCGTGGAGGATGAGACTATCGAAATGGTGAGAAATAAATTTTCAGGAAGGAATTCAGAGCCGGCACGTAAAGCGGACAGAAAGGAAGTTTCCCGGGAAGCGGCGCAGCAGGCTTCTCCTAAGGTAGAGGCGGCAGCAAAAGAATCAGCACAGGCGGAGGCGGCGAAATCATCGACGCAGACAGCGCCGACAAAGGAGCCAATTCAGGAGGAAACGGCAAATTCATCATCTCAAGAGTCCAAAAAACCTCAGGAACGCCCGAAGAAAAAAGCCAGCATTACGGCTGTGTTCAATCCGCAGAATAGCAAGACGGCACAGAAGCGTCCGGCGAGGCCGCAGGGAGATCGAAATGGCAGAACGCAGGGAGGTCGAAACGCAAGCCCTCAGGGGGACCGCAATGCAAGACCGCAGGGAGAGCGAAACAGCAGGCCGCAGGGAGAAGCATCTGTGAAGCCGCAGGAGAGTTTGAAGAATCTGTCAGAACGTCCGGTACGTGAGCAGGCGGAAAATGTAATCAAAGCACAGAGTGAACAGCCGGCAAGACCGCAGGATCACACAGCGAAGCCACAAGGAGATAGGGACGTACGGCCACAAGGAGATCGAAACGCAAGGCCGCAGGGAGACCGCAATGGCAGGCCGCAAGGGGACCGCAATGGCAGGCCGCAGGGAGACCGCAATGCAAGACCACAGGGAGATCGCAATAACAGGTTCCAGGGAGATCGCAATGGCAGGCCGCAGGGAGATCGTAACGGAAGGCCGCAAGGGGACCGCAATGCAAGACCGCAGGGGGATCGCAATAACAGGTTCCAGGGAGACCGCAATGCAAGACCGCAGGGAGACCGCAATAGAAGGCCGCAAGGGGATCGCAATAACAGGAATTTCCAGAATAACCGCTCTCCGCAAAAGAGTCGTTTTGAGCAAGAAATCAATAAACTGAATCAGAACAGTCCATCATCCTTAGAAGAAAGCAGAGGAAAAGAGAGCAGGGAGCGCGATAATCGTAAGGGAAATAGCCAGAGACATGAAAAAGAGTTGATGGGCAGGAAGAAGGAGAGATTTGATAACCTGGAGAAGAAGACCAGGGGGAAGAAGAACCAGCAGCCTGCACCGCAGCCGCAGAAGAAAGAAGAAGATACGATTAAGACGATTACATTGCCGGAGAAGATGACGATCAAAGAATTTGCAGACCGTATGAAAGTGCAGGCTTCCGTGATTATTAAGAAGCTGTTTTTGCAAGGTAATATTGTAACGGTAAACAATGAGATTGATTTTGCAACTGCGGAAGAGATTGCCTTGGAGTTCAACTGCATTTGTGAGATGGAAGAGAAAATAGATGTCATTGCCGAACTTCTCAAAGAAGAGGAGGAAGATGAGGCAGTTATGGTAAAACGGCCGCCGGTTGTCTGCGTTATGGGTCATGTAGATCACGGTAAGACCTCGCTGTTGGATGCAATCCGCGACACACATGTGATTGATAAAGAGGCAGGCGGAATTACGCAGCACATCGGTGCGTACATGGTTGAGTGTAACGGAGAGAAAATCACGTTTTTAGATACTCCGGGCCATGAAGCATTTACAGCTATGCGTATGCGTGGGGCAAATGCTACAGATATTGCAATCTTGGTGGTTGCTGCTGACGACGGTGTGATGCCGCAGACTGTGGAGGCAATCAGCCATGCTAAGGCAGCAGGTGTTGAGATTATAGTCGCAATCAATAAGATAGATAAGCCAAGCGCCAATATTGAGCGTGTGAAACAAGAACTTGCAGAACATGAACTGATTCCGGAAGATTGGGGCGGCAGCACCATTTTTGTACCGGTATCGGCGCACACACATGAAGGAATTGAATCGCTGTTAGAGATGGTATTGCTGACAGCGGAAGTAAGTGAATTGAAAGCCAATCCCAAGCGTAATGCACGTGGGCTTGTCATCGAAGCGCAGCTTGATAAGGGACGTGGTTCTGTGGCAACAGTTCTGGTACAGAAAGGAACGTTAAAAGTAGGTCAGCCTATTGCTTGTGGAAGTTGTTACGGTAAAGTGAGAGCGATGATTGATGATAAAGGAAGGCGTGTAAAAGAGGCATCTCCTTCCACACCAGTGGAAATTTTAGGCTTGAATAATGTGCCAAATGCTGGGGAAGTCTTTGTATGTACCGATTCTGAGCGTGAGGCAAAAAGCTTTGCAGATACCTTTATTTCTGAGGGGCGTGAGCGGATGCTCGAAGACACGAAATCCAGAATGTCCCTGGATGATTTGTTCTCACAGATTCAATCAGGAAATATCAAAGAGCTTCCAATTATCGTAAAAGCAGATGTTCAGGGTTCCGTGGAGGCAGTAAAGCAAAGTTTGGTGAAACTGTCAAATGAGGAAGTCATGGTCAAGGTTATCCATGGTGGCGTGGGCGCAATCAATGAGTCGGACGTAAGCCTGGCATCCGCCTCCAATGCGATTATTATTGGCTTTAATGTTCGCCCTGATGCTACGGCCAAGGCCACGGCAGACCGCGAAGGCGTAGACATGAGGCTGTATAAGGTTATCTATAATGCCATTGAAGATGTGCAGGCGGCTATGAAAGGAATGCTTGACCCCGTATTTGAGGAGAAAGTACTTGGCCATGCAGAAATCCGCCAGATTTTCAAAGCTTCCGGTGTGGGCAATATTGCAGGTTCCTATGTGCTGGACGGTACGTTCCAGAGAGGATGCAAGGTGCGTATTTCCAGAGAGGGCGAGCAGATTTTTGAGGGAGATCTTGCATCTTTGAAACGTTTTAAGGATGATGTGAAGGAAGTTCGGGCAGGCTATGAATGTGGGCTGGTATTTGACGGCTTTAACGAAATTCAGGAGCTTGACGTGGTAGAAGCCTATACGATGGTAGAGGTGCCACGCTAAGCGTTTGGTGAAGAAGGAGTAAGGCAGTATATGAGAAAGAACAGCATTAAGAATACAAGAATCAACGGTGAAGTACAGCGTGAACTGAGCAATATTATTAGAGGGGAGATCAAAGACCCCAGGATTGCGCCGTTCACCTCGGTAGTTTCCGTTGAGGTCGCGCCGGATTTAAAAAGTTGTAAAGCATATATCAGTGTGCTGGGAGATGAGAAAGTGCAGCAAGATACGGTGGAAGGATTAAAGAGTGCGGAAGGTTACATCCGCAGGCAGTTGGCGCAGAATATCAATTTGAGGAACACACCGGAAATCCGCTTTATCTTAGACCAGTCTATTGAATATGGCGTGAATATGTCAAAACTGATAGATGACGTGAATCATCAGTAAGGAGTGTTCAATATGAGAGAGTTAGCGTCTCAACTGGCACAGGTAAAAACAGTTGCCATTGCAGGCCATGTCAGACCTGACGGCGACTGTGTGGGTTCCTGCCTGGCAACGTATAATTATATCAAGACCTGGTTTCCGCAAATACAGGTAGATGTTTATCTGGAGCCCATCCCCAATATATTTAAATTTTTGAAAAACGCAGATAAAATAAAGCATTCCTGTGACAATGACCAGACGTATGACTTGTGTATTGTGCAGGACTGCGGGGATACAGGGCGGTTGGGAGAAGCCGTAAAATATTTTGAGACGGCAAAGAAGACCATCTGTATTGACCATCATGTGAGTAATGACAATTTTGCAGATGAGAATTATATTTTCCCACAGGCGAGTTCCACCTCAGAATTGGTTTTTGAGCTGATTGGAGAGGAGCATGTTACGAAAGAGATTGCCGAGTGCATTTATGTGGGCATGGTTCATGATACCGGGGTTTTTCAATATTCAAGCACTTCTGCAAAGACGATGAATGCAGCCGGTGTTCTCATGGAAAAAGGCATTGATTTTTCCAGGATTGTGGACGACACATTTTATACGAAAACCTTTGGACAGAATAAGATTTTAGGGCAGGCGTTATTGAATAGTAGGCTTTTGCTGGATGGGGCGGCGATAGGTACATCCATCAGCAGGGAGGAAATGGAGCATTTTGCTGTGTTGCCCAAGCATCTTGACGGTATTGTCAATCAGCTCAGAGTGACAAAGGGCGTGCAAGCGGCAATTTTCCTTTATGAAAATGAAGATGGCACTTGGAAGGTTAGTATGCGCTCCAATGGGAAGGTAAATGTGGCTGAGATTGCCATGAAATATCAAGGCGGCGGCCATGTGATGGCGGCGGGAGCCACCATGGAGGGCGCACCGGAAGAAATTTTTGACAGGCTTTGCGTAGAAATTGAGAGGCAGCTTCATGATTAGTGGAATCATCAATGTTTATAAGGAAAAAGGGTTTACCTCGCATGATGTAGTGGCAAAACTTCGTGGAATCTTTCAGCAGAAAAAGATAGGGCATACCGGAACCTTGGATCCCGATGCAGAAGGCGTGCTTCCCGTGTGTCTGGGTAAGGCCACGAAAGTCTGCGATTTACTTACGGATAAGGATAAAGAGTATGAGACAGTTTTGCTGTTAGGAAAGACCACTGACACACAGGATATTACCGGTAAAGTGACAAGCGAAAGTCCAGTTACTTGCCAAGAAGAGGAAATTAGGAAAATTATCGCCGGCTTTGTGGGCACATATGCCCAGATTCCCCCCATGTATTCTGCGCTTAAAGTGAATGGAAAGAAGCTCTGTGATTTGGCACGCGCAGGCGTCAGTGTGGAGCGCGCGGCGCGTGATGTGCAAATTTTTTCCATTGATATTTTGGAGGTCTCGCTGCCCCGTGTAAAGATGCGTGTGCATTGTTCCAAGGGTACTTATATCCGTGCCTTATGCCATGATATCGGCAGTAAAGCAGGCTGTGGCGGCTGCATGGAGTCGCTGTTGCGTACCAGGGTGGCAGAGTTTCATATTGGGGAGGCGAAGAAGCTTACAGAGATTGAGGAAGAGGTTCAGGTTGTCCGTGCAAAAGCGGCAGGTAAAGAGTTGGCGAGGGAAGATTTTGTAGCGTTAATCAGTAATACAGACAGTGTATTTCTGCAATATCCAGGCGTTTGTGTTAGGGAGGAGTTTTCTAAATTGCTGTATAATGGCAATCCACTAGAGGCGCGCTGCCTTCTGGACTGGAAGGATGCTTACCGTACAACGACGCTGCGTGTTTATGACGCGAGAGAGAATTTCGCAGGTATTTACCATTGGGACAATGGGCGTAGATGTATACGCCCAATCAAGATTTTTATGGAATAATAGGACAGGAAACGGATGTAGATAGGACAGAAGTTATGGAATACATAAGGCAGAGTATGACATTTGAAATAGAAGGACCGACCGTACTTTCTCTGGGAAAGTTCGATGGGCTGCACCGCGGGCATGAACTATTGATGCAATACATGGCGAGAAAGAAACGGGAGGTAAAAGGCTTGAAAGCCGCTATTTTCACATTTGACATCCCGCCCCGGGAAAGAGTGCAGGATATTCAGGCGCAGGTGATCACGACAGGCGCGGAGAAAGAACGGCTTTTTGCAAGCGTGGGGATTGACTATGTGATCGAATATCCGTTTACCAGGCAGGTGATGTGTATGGAGCCAGAAACGTTTATCCACAAAATCGCCACAGCCTGTCATGTCAAATATATGGTAGTGGGAACAGATTTTCACTTTGGCTATAAGCGGCGCGGGGATTACCGGATGCTCAGGCAGTTTGCTGCGCAGTATGGTTATGAAGTCGAGGTGGTAGACAAAATCAGGGAGGATGGTAGAGACATTAGCAGTACTTTTGTGCGTGAGGAAATTGTGGCTGGCAATATTGAAAAAGCAAATCGCTTACTGGGCTATGCATTTTTTGTGGAAGGAACGGTGCTTCACGGCAGGAAGATGGGAGAGAAAATATTACATGTTCCCACGATTAATCTGATTCCGCCGGAGGACAAGCTGTTGCCTCCGTTTGGCGTTTATGTCACAGAGACGGAATGGCGGGGAAAGCGTTATCCAGGAATTACCAATGTCGGCTGCAAGCCTACGGTGGAGGGAGAGAACCCAATTGGCGTAGAGACGCATCTATTTGATGTGTCACAGGATTTGTACGGAGAGAAAGTCCGCGTCAGCTTCTTGGAACATGTGAGGGAGGAACAGCGTTTTCCCTCTTTAGAAGCGTTAAAGAAGCAGATGCAGCAGGATATAGAATACGGCAAAACATATTTTAACATGGGAAAAGGAGTTCAAAAGAACTAAAGGGTGAATATCATGGAATTGATCGTTGATTTGTTAGGTGGTCTTGGGCTGTTTTTGTTTGGTATGAATTTTATGAGCCAGGGTCTGCAAAAGGCAGCGGGCGCGCGGCTTCGCTCTATTTTGGAAGCCATGACAAAGAATAAGATTATAGCAGTATTGTTCGGTGCGTTGTTCACGGCGATTATACAGTCCTCCGGTGCCACTACGGTTATGGTGGTAAGTTTCGTAAACACAGGAATTATGAGCCTGACACAGTCTGTAGGAATTATCTTCGGTGCGAATATTGGTACGACTATCACTTCCCAGCTCGTAGCGTTTAACCTCACCGGCGTTGCGCCGATTATCCTGTTTGTCGGTGCGGTATTTGTAATGTTTGGCAAAAAGCCTATGCTCAAGAAGGTGGGCGAGGTGCTCTTAGGATTCGGTGCGCTGTTCATGGGAATCAGTTTGATGAAAGATGCTATGGCGGATCTGAAAAACTATCAGGCAGTGATGGATGCGCTGGGAAGTATGGATAACCCGATTGTAGGCATCTTATTTGGCACGGCGATTACCGTTGTTGTGCAAAGTTCTTCGGTTACAGTCAGCATCCTCTTGTTGATGGCAAGCCAGGGGTTGATTGATCTGCCTGTCTGCTTTTATGTGATCCTGGGCTGTAACATCGGTTCTTGCACACCGGCGGTTCTGGCAAGTTTGAATGCCAAGAAAGATGCGAAATGCGCTGCATTTATCCATGTGATGTTTAACGTGCTGGGTATGGTGATTATTGGGATTTTGCTGGCGTTTGGCATGAAGTACTTTGAAGGATTTATTTTGCGTGTGTCCGGCGCCGATGTGGGCCGCTGTGTGGCAAATGCAGATACCTTCTTTAAGATTTTCCAGACGATTATTTTCCTTCCCTTGTCTGCGCAGTTCGTGGCGATGAGCCGTCGTTTGATTCCGGGAGCGGATCAGGAAGAGAAGGAGTACCAACTGCTCTACATTGGAAAGCAGAATATTTTCTCGCCGTCCACGGCGGTTGTGGAGACTACGCAGGAGATTGAGCGCATGGGTAAGATGGCGAGAGAGAATCTTGGAATTGCTATGGAAGCATTTTTTGATGGGGACCAGAACAAAATCAACCGGGTTTATGAGGTGGAGAATCAGATTGATTTCCTGAGCAAAGAGATTACAGATTATCTTGTAAAGATTAATCAGTTGCAGTTGCCTGTTGTGGACGCAAAACGTATCGGTGCGCTCTTTCATGTGGTGAGCGATATTGAACGCATTGGCGACCATGCGGAAAATATGGCGGATGCGGCGAACAAGAGCCATGAAGAAAACCTCAAATTTACAAAGAAGGGCGAAAAGGAAATTCGGGAAATGCATCAAAAGACGTTGCAGATCCTTGAGGAAGCAATGGAGATGTTTACAACTTTAGATAAGAAGAACCTGCCGGATATTCTGGAACTGGAAAACAGTATTGATACCATGGAGCGCGAGCTTCAGCAGAATCATGTGCGGCGTATGGCAAAAGGCAAGTGCCTGCCGATGACGGGAATTCTTTTCACCGATTTGGTGACGGGACTGGAGCGTGTGGCGGACCATGCGACGAATATCGCGTTTTCTATCCTGGAGGGAGATCCCGAAGAGGAATTACAATAAATATTACATAAATGTTACGCATGGTATTGACAACGTAATAACTCCTTGATATAATGGCAAAAAATGAATCAGAAATGAAGCAGTTTTATCCGGGAGGTTAAACAAATGAGAATACAGTGGACAAAATTGATGATAGGATGTTTGGCAGGTGCAGCAGTTTTTGGAATGAGCCAGATAACAACGGAAGCGGCAACCCATGCCAGTGCGGGTGTTTCCACGCTGCTCAGTGAGTGCCTAGTCAATGATGCTGATACAGTGAAGCTTGAGAATGGTGTTTCCATGGCGTCTGAGCCCAAGACAATTTGCGGTTATACGAATCTTGGCATCGCCAGCGTGGAGAATCATTTGAATATACGCGAAGGTGCCGGGGAAGATACCGAGCTTGTAGGTGCGCTCCCGGTGGATGCCGGCTGTGAGATTTTGTCCCAGGAGGGCGAGTGGTTTCAGATTGAGTCTGGTAAGGTGAGCGGCTATGTGAAGGGTGAGTTCCTGCTTACTGGCGAGGCAGCAGCAGCGCGGGCTGAGGAAGTGAAGTCTATTATGGCAACCTCTGTAACGCAGACGCTGAATGCCAGGGTAGAGCCGAACACAGACTGTAACATCTGGACGATGATTGCAGAAGGGGAATCCCTTCATGTGATTGAAGATATGGGCGAATGGCTCAAGGTAGATGTAGATGGAGACGAATGTTATATCGCTTCTGAGTTTGTGGAAGTTTCGGAACAGCTTCCCAAAGCGATGACAATGACGGAAATTCGCTATGGAGAAGGCATTTCAGATGTCCGCGTTGATATGGTACAGTATGCGTGCCAGTTTGTCGGCAACCGTTACGTTTGGGGCGGGACAAGCCTTACCAACGGCGTTGACTGTTCTGGATTTACCATGAAGATTTATGAGAAGTACGGGATTTACCTGCCGCATTCCTCCAGCGCGCAGTCCGGTTATGGGACAAGAGTAAATGCATCTGAGGCAAAACCTGGAGATTTGTTCTTCTACGGAAGTGGAAGCGGTATCAACCATGTGGCAATGTATATTGGTAATGGACAAGTGGTACACGCAAGTTCGGCAAGAACGGGTATTAAGATTTCCAACGCATTCTACCGTACACCGATTTGTGTGACGAGATTGATTAACGACTAGTACAATAAAATATTTTAGAAAAAACCGGCTTATGGGATTCCATAGGCCGGTTTTTTCTTTTATTAGGAAGACCTTGTCACGCGAAAGCGTGAAAGTGTTTTTGCAGAAAAGGCAGCCCCCTTACACTCTTTGTTGGTGTGCTATTATGCGGTTGGGGTTATGATTATGAAATCTTTTGTAGCTTCTCGCTGTGTTCCCTGATTACGCTTTTCATTACGTCAATGTCAGTCTGCATTGCTTCAATCTGTGCAGTAGCTTTTTCATACCGTTTTGCTGCTGGTACATAATTTTCAGCAAGTAACTGAATGTTTTTATCTGTGATATTTTCAAGATGTAGTTTAATATCTCGTATATCATCTTTTAACGGTCGCAATTCTGCCTGTAACTCTGATCTGATTTTTTTATCCATTATATCAGCTATAGCAAGTAATAATTCATTATCTGTCACTGTATCACGCTCCGTTGTGTGATTGTATTATCTGTTATGGAGAAGTATATCATATCCAGAGTGTGAAGTCTATTGAATTGTCTACGATAACATCCTGTTGCGCAAATGTTGTGCACACCCGTTTTAAAAAGATAGCGCAAATAATTGTGCAATATAGATAAAATATTATAAATAATACTGGAGGTATTGTCGATTGCGCAAAATAATAAGAATAGTATATAATGAAGTTATGAAAAAAATGCGCAACTAAAATAACTTGTTGTCCACTCTTTCATAGATAAGAAAATGGAAGGTGATGAGAGTGGCGCAGAGGGATGATGAAGGAGGATTCTTATGAGGAAAAGGATATTGCAGCGGGGGCTGGCAATGGCATTATCGGCGGCAATGCTGCTGACGGGCATTCAGTTTCCAAGTATAACGGCGCAGGCTGCCGATTTGGAAACGGTTGTTTTCGTTGATGACATGGAAGACAAGACAACGGCAGAATCGGGGTGGAATCTTGTCTGGCAGGATGAAGCAAACCAAGGAACAGAGGAGCGGGCAGCGAATCAATGGGCAACGGATGCGAATGCCAACAAGACTGTCTGGTGGTCGGTTAAGACTGAAAAAGCGGCTAATGTACTGACGATTACCAGGACCATCAGCGGATTGAAGGCAGGGCAATATAAGGCGTCCATAGATGCTGACGGCGGAAATATCAGTGGTAAAATCAGCATCACCAATGGCACAGATACCGTAGATAAAGATATTGAATTTAGTACGCAGTGGAGTATTTTTACCACAACACAGTCAGATCTGCTTACACTTACAGATACATCAGATGTGACATTTACGATTATGCTGGATTCTCTAAAAGAAGGTTGGTGTGATTTAGATAATATTAAGCTCATTCATGTAATGAATGAAGAAGAAGAGAAAAATGCAGCTTTAAACGACTTATCAGCTTTGATTGCCGAATGCAAAGCTTTCAAACAAAGCGATTATTTGCCAAATGGTTTTCAGGCGTTACAGGCAGAAATCAAAACGGCACAAGGCGTGTATAACACTGCGGCCAGCAAGACAAAAGAGGAAATTATAGCAGCGCATAAGAAATTGCAGGCGGCAAAGGATAATTTGATTTGTAGTGTGATGCCGGAGGATGCAGGCATTTTTGTAGAGAAAGTGGAGAATCTAGCCGAAGATTTCGTCCGCGGGGTAGATATTTCTACATATAAGAGCTTGATCGACAGTGGCGTCAAGTTTAGAGATTGGGACGGCAATGTCTTAGATGAAGTGGGATTCTTTCAATTATTAAAGAGCGCTGGCGTGAATTATGTGCGTATCCGCGTGTGGAATGATCCTTATGCAGACGCAGAAAAGAAGCAGGGATATGGCGCCGGCAATTGTGATGTGGCGAAAGCTGCGCAGATGGGCGCATGGGCAACACAGGCAGGATTGAGAGTAATGATTGACTTCCATTATTCTGATTTCTGGGCAGATCCCGGAAGACAGGTGGCTCCTAAGGCTTGGAAGAACTTTACGGCTGACCAGAAGGCAGAGGCAGTAAAAACATTTACAAAAGAGAGTTTGCAAACAATTATCGCAGCGGGCGCAGATGTTGGCATGGTACAGGTGGGCAATGAGACGACCTCGTCTGTTTGCGGGCTGAGAAATTGGGATGATATGGTAAAGATTTTCAAAGCTGGATGTGCGGCTGTGAAAGAAGTGGATCCTGATATCTTGCGGGCATTGCATTTTACTAATCCGGAAAAGACAAGTACGATGAAAGGATTTGCCGACAAATTGAACACTTCCGCGGTAGATTATGATGTGTTCGCTTCTTCTTACTATCCATATTGGCATGGCACAAGGGAGAATCTTACAAGCGTATTAAAATATGTGGCAGACAAATATAATAAGAAAGTAATGGTTGCAGAGACATCCTGGGCAAGGACATTTGAGGATGGAGACGGTCAGCCGAACGTTGTGCGCGTGGGGCAGAATGATGATACTTCTGAATATTCTGCAAGCCCGCAGGGACAGGCAAGCGAGGTGCGCGATGTAATACAGGCAGTAGCCAATGTGGGCGAGGCTGGAATCGGCGTTATGTATTGGGAACCGGCATGGCTTCCCGTTCATGTATATAATAAAGATGCAGCAGACGCGAGCGAAGTGTTGGCGGCAAATAAAGCGGCCTGGGAGACTTACGGTTCTGGATGGGCCTCCAGTTACAGTATTGATTACGACCCGAATGTAAATGAAAATAACTATGGCGGTTCTGAGTGGGATAACCAGGCGATGTTTGATTTCGAGGGAAATCCCCTTCCTTCCCTGAATGTATATAAGTATGTATACTCAGGCGCCAAAGGACAAAAGAAACTGATTAGCGTGGAAGAGTCCAGCGCGACGATATCAACGCTGGACGACATTGCTTCTAAGCTTCCAACTACGGTAACAGGAGTATTCAATGACAGCTCAAAAGAGCAGGTATCAAATGTAACATGGAGCAAGGATGATATTGCAGCGATTAAAGATTTTGGCACGCATACCATTAATGGAACGGTTACTTATACACCGCAGGAAGGAGAAGCGGTTACGGTAAACGCGATCTGTAAGGTAGAGTATTATCCAGAAAATCTATTGCTTCAGGGAGATTTTGAAGAGGGGCGCGACAAGTGGAAAATTGAGGGAACAGGGCTTAACAGCAAGACCACAGAGAATCCGAGAAGCGGAAAATATTGTGTGGCTTTTTGGCTGGAACAGGCGTACGAGCTGACGGTTTCTCAGTCAATTACGGTAGAAAAGCCAGGCACGTTCGGCGCGTTTATGTTTATGCAGGGCGGCGACGCCGACGATGCTGTGAAGGCAAAGATTCAATTATCCAATGATACGCAGTCTGTGTCTTCGGAAGCAGAAGCAGGAGCACGCGGATGGGTCGTATGGCAGATGCCTTCGGTTGGAGAATTTGTTCCGGCGGCAGTCGGCGATACGTTGACAGTGAAAATTACGATCACGGGAACAGCGGGAAGCTGGGGCAGTATCGACGATGTGTATCTGTATCAGAAAGAGGCGGCGTCTTATTACACAATTACTTATCATAATATGGAAGGCGCAAAGAATCCGAATCCGGCAACTTATGATGGAACGAAGGACATTGTACTGGCAGCGCCTACGCGTGAAGGTTACACATTTGAAGGCTGGTTTACAGACAGCGCATTTACGAATAAAGTTGACAAAATTGCCAAAGACACTACCGGCGACCAGGAACTCTACGCAAAGTGGAAGGAAAATACCACTCAGCCGGTGGAAAAAGATAAGATTTCAAGTATTACCGTAACTCCCGGGAAGGCGACACTGCAAACTGGTAAGACACTCACATTGGCGGCAGTCATCGCACCGGAAAGCGCAGACAAGGAGGCAGTTACCTGGGAAACATCCAATGCGAAGGTGGCGACAGTAACAAACGGCGTGGTCAAAGCGGTAGGTTCCGGTCAGGCGGTCATTACCTTACGAGCAACCGATGGAAGCGGAGTGAAAGCTTCCTGTACAATTACCGTTCCCTATAAGATTGCTTACAAGCTGAACGGTGGAACGAACAATAAGAGCAATCCGTCCGAATACTATAACCGCAAAATAACCTTAAAAAATCCTACGAGAAAGAATTATACGTTTGGCGGCTGGTATACGGACAGTAAATTTAAAAATAAAGTGACAAGCATTGCCCAGACAAGTAGGAAGGATATCATCCTTTATGCAAAATGGCAGAAAGTAAGCGTGAAAAAGGCTGCTGTGCAGAAAGTAACGAATAGCGGCAAGAAGAAAGCGAAAGTAATCATCAAGAAAGTGTCAGGTGCGAAAGGATATAAGGTTCAGTATTGTACCAGCAAGAAGTTTAAAAAAGGCGTAAAATCAAAGAGCACAACCAAGAGAACGATTACGCTCAGTGGATTGAAAAAAGGACGTACTTATTATGTAAGAGTGTGCGCATACAAACTGGATTCCAAAAAGGGCAAGGTCTATGGGAAGTATGGTGCAGCAAAGAAGGTAACGATTAGGAAATAATTTCTTTACAAGCGAAAATGCATATGTTATAATGTTTTCCGGCGAGTGTTTTTACGGCACTCGCCAGAACCATGAAACAGCCCGTATTCAGTAACCGGATACTCCGACCATTACTTAATATCTTTCTGGGCGATAGAAGAGTCTGCAAAGAGAAGGAAAATGCCAGAGCGTTCAGGTGTTTTTATTCGCATAGAAATGGCAGGCTGGGCGATACTATTTATAATTTAAGGAGGTTATCACAATGATAGCAAAGGAAAAGAAACAGCAGATTATCGAAGAATATGCAAGGACGCCAGGCGACACAGGTTCACCGGAGGTTCAGATTGCCATACTGACAGCTAGAATCCGTGAATTAACAGATCATTTGAAAGAGCATCCCAAGGATCACCATTCCAGGCGCGGCCTTTTGAAAATGGTAGGTCAGAGACGTGGTCTGCTGGCTTATTTGAAGAAGATAGATATTGAGCGGTATCGTTCGTTAATTGAGCGTTTAGGAATCAGAAAATAGTATTTATGTCGGAAATAGAGCGGTTCTCCGCTCTATTTTCTCAGAAGGAGAAAAATATGTACAAACAGTTTACTATGGAACTGGCAGGAAGGACCCTGCGAATTGATATCGGCAGAGTAGCTGCACAGGCAAACGGCGCTGCATTTATGCATTATGGCGATACGGTTGTACTGTCTACGGCAACGGCGTCTGATAAACCGCGTGAAGGAATTGATTTTTTTCCGTTAAGTGTAGAATTTGAAGAGAAGCTGTATTCGGTGGGAAAGATTCCTGGCGGATTTAATAAAAGGGAAGGCAAGGCGTCTGAGAATGCAGTTCTGACTGCGCGTGTAATTGACCGCCCGATGCGTCCATTGTTCCCCAAAGATTACCGCAATGATGTTACCCTGAATAATCTGGTCATGAGTGTGGATCCGCAGTGCCGCCCGGAATTGGTGGCAATGCTTGGCTCTGCGATTGCGACCAGCATTTCTGATATTCCATTTGCAGGTCCCTGTGCGACGACCCAGGTAGGGATGATGGATGGGGAATTGATCATTAACCCGTCGCAGGAGCAGTGGAAGAATGGAGATCTGAATTTAACAGTGGCATCTACCAGTGAGAAGGTTATCATGATTGAGGCGGGCGCCAATGAGATTCCCGAAGAAAAGATGCTTGAGGCAATCTACAAAGCGCATGAAGTCAACCAGCAGATTATTGCGTTTATCAATCAAATTGTAGCGGAAGTTGGAAAAGCGAAACACGAATATACAAGCTGTGCTGTGCCAGAAGAACTGTTTGCGGCAATCCGTGGGCTGGTTCCGCCTCAGGAGATGGAGGAAGCAGTCTTTACCGATGAGAAACAGGTGCGTGAAGAGAATATCCGCAAGATTACAGAAAAGCTGGAAGAGGCGTTCGCAGAGAATGAAGAATGGTTGGAAGTATTGGGAGAGGCAATTTACCAGTATCAGAAGAAAACCGTGCGCAAGATGATTTTAAAAGATCATAAGAGGCCGGATGGACGTGCGATTGACCAAATTCGTCCGCTGGCAGCAGAAATAGACATCATTCCCCGGGTGCATGGTTCTGCGATGTTTACGCGTGGGCAGACACAGATTTGCGATGTAGTTACGCTTGCTCCGTTGTCGGAGGTTCAGAGAATTGACGGTCTAGATGAAAATGAAGTCAATAAGCGTTACATGCATCACTATAATTTCCCATCTTACTCTGTAGGAGAAACCAAGCCCAGCAGAGGGCCGGGACGACGTGAGATCGGACATGGCGCGCTAGCAGAGCGTGCTTTGATGCCGGTGCTTCCTTCTGAGGAAGAATTTCCCTACGCAATCCGTGCGGTGTCTGAGACGTTTGAGTCCAACGGTTCTACCTCTATGGCGTCTACATGCGCTTCCTGCATGTCTCTGATGGCGGCCGGTGTGCCGATTAAGAAGATGGTTGCTGGTATTTCCTGCGGTTTGGTGACAGGGGATACAGACGATGATTATATTGTACTTACCGATATTCAAGGATTGGAAGATTTCTTCGGCGACATGGATTTTAAGGTGACCGGTACGCATGATGGAATAACGGCAATTCAGATGGATATTAAGATTCATGGACTTACCAGGCCGATTGTGGAAGAAGCCATTCGCAGGACAAGGGAAGCAAGATTGTATATCATGGATGAGGTAATGTCTAAGGCGATTGCAGAACCGAGAAAAGAAGTCGGAGAACTTGCGCCGAAGATTATACAGATTCAGATTGATCCCGCAAAGATTGGCGACGTTGTTGGGCAGAAAGGCAAGACGATCAATGCGATTATTGAGCAGACGGGTGTGAAGATTGATATCAGCGATGAGGGCGCTGTGTCCGTATGCGGTACGGACAAAAAAATGATGGACAAGGCTGTTGAACTGATCGAAATTATCACTACAGATTTTGAGGCAGGACAGATTTTCGTAGGAAAAGTCATCAGTATTAAAGAGTTTGGAGCCTTTCTTGAGTTTGCTCCCGGCAAAGAGGGAATGGTTCATATTTCTAAGATTTCCAAGCAGCGAATTAATCGTGTGGAGGACGTATTGACTCTGGGCGACATGGTGAAAGTTGTATGTATGGGCAAGGACAGAATGGGAAGAATCAGTTTTTCCATGAAGGATGTGCCGAAAGAAGAAAATAAATAATGCATGGCAAGGGTGGAGCATGTGCTTCGCCCTTCTATTGTCTAAGAACAAGTTTTCTGCATATAGTAACAAAAAAGAAAGATGCAGTTTTATGGACAGGGTCAGAAAAATTATCAATGCAGAGGCTGCATATAAGCGTGGGTATTTTGGAGAAAATATTGGTGTGGCGATCCTTGATACCGGGATTTTTCCCCATGTGGATTTCGGGAGGCGCATTGCGTTTTTTAAGGATTATGTGAACGGCAGACGAGGCGTATATGATGACAATGGGCATGGAACACATATTGCAGGGATTATTGGCGGAGACGGAACGGCTTCTAACAGAAAATATAGAGGCATAGCTCCGAGCTGCCATTTTATCATATTAAAAATTCTCGATAAAAAAGGAAATGGAAATACGGAAAATGTGGTACAGGCAATTGAATGGCTGGTGCGTCGCAAGGAGGAATATCAGATACGCATCGTCAATATTTCGATCGGTATGGTTTTGCAGGCGGAAAGCCGCGAGCGGATTCGCTTGCTAAAAGCGGTGGAATATGCCTGGGACCATAATCTTGTGGTAGTGGCGGCAGCAGGGAACAACGGGCCGGGGGAGAATAGCATCACGGTTCCGGGTATCAGCCGCAAGGTGATTACGGTGGGATGTTTTGACGATACGAAGGAGAGAATTGGCAGGTCGATGCTCAAGCCGGAATATTCCGGGCAGGGACCAACGGAACACTGTATTGTGAAGCCGGAATTGGTGGTGCCGGGGACGAATGTGACAAGTTGCGCCAATCAGCCGGGCGGTTACACGAGAAAGAGCGGGACGTCCATGGCAGCGCCGATGGTGAGCGGAAGTATTGCGCTTTTGCTCAGTAAATATTCGTTTTTTACGCCGGCAGAGGTGAAGCTGCGCCTTTACCAGCGGACGCTGGATTTAGGGCTTCCCCAATCCAAACAGGGGTGGGGGATGGTAGACATTGGCAGGCTGCTATGATAAGATAGAAAAAGGGAACGATTTACGGTACGAGAGGATGAATGGAATGAAAAAAGTCAAGAAATTCTTATTGGGAAGGGCAACGATTGTGGGATTAGCGATTTTGCTTCAATTATGTTGGATATGGTCGTTTTTACAAGGGTTTTTGATTCGCTATTCGTTTGTCAATACATTGATTGATATTATTGCAATCTTCGTGGTGCTTGTCATTGTCAATAAAAGGAGCAATCCGTCTTATATTATTGCCTGGACGGTAGTGATTTTGGCGCTTCCGCTTGTTGGGCTTGTGGTTTATATGATTTTTGGACGTTCAGGGTTAGTTCGTCCCACACGGAAACGTATGGAAGCGATCAATCAACAGTTGGAGCAGGAGTTTCCTTCAAATGAGGAAATTTTGACGAAGCTTTCCCATGAGGATAAGACAATTTACCGACAGTCGAAATATGTCAGAGATTGGGCACATTTTCCGGTTTATGAGCGCACAGCGACGAAATATTATACCAGAGGAGAAGAAATGTTCCCAGATATGATTGAGGCGTTGGAGAGCGCGCAGCATTTTATTTTTATGGAATTTTTTATTGTGGAAGATGGAGAGATGTTTGGCAAAATCCGGGACATATTGCAGCGAAAGGCCAAAGAGGGCGTAGATGTGCGCTTTATCTATGATGATTTTGGTTGTGTGACGACGCTTCCCTCCAAATATTATCAGACCATGCAGGAAATGGGGATTCAATGCGTGCGTTTCAATCCGTTGTATCCTCTGATGTCCGTACTGATGAACAACCGTGACCATAGGAAGATTCTTGTGGTAGACGGTGAAGTTGGGTTTACCGGAGGAATTAATCTGGCAGACGAGTACATCAATAAGGTGGAGCGTTTCGGTTATTGGAAAGATACCGGCATTCGTCTGGAAGGGGAAGCCGTTTGGAGTTTTACGGTGATGTTTTTGGAGATGTGGTGTTATATCAACCGCACTGTGGAAACTGATTTGGAGAAATTTCGTCCCGAGAAATATCAGAAAGCGTCGTTTGCCAGTGACGGTTATGTGCAGCCGTATGCAGACAGTCCATTAGACGGTGAAACAACTGGGGAGAATATTTACATGAATATGATAAGCCGCGCCAAGGATTATGTATATATTTTCACGCCGTATTTGATACCAGATAATGTGATGATAAAGGCCCTGCAAAATGCGGCCAAGAGCGGTGTAGACGTACGCATTATTATGCCTGGCATACCAGACAAGAAAATTGTCTTTTGGGTCAGTCAGTCTTACTATGAACCGTTGATTGAATGCGGCGTGAAAATTTACCAGTATACGCCTGGATTTCTTCATGCAAAATGTTTTGTCAGTGATGATGTTGTGGCGACCGTGGGCAGCATCAATATGGATTACCGCAGTCTCTATCTTCATTTTGAGTGCGGCGTCTGGATGTATCAGTCCTCTGCCGTCCTTACAGTGAAGGAAGATATGCTGCGAACCATGGCGGAATCCGAAGAGATCAATATGGAATTTTGCCG
Source organism: uncultured Lachnospiraceae bacterium (assembly GCA_947565425.1). Lineage (GTDB taxonomy): Bacteria > Bacillota > Clostridia > Lachnospirales > Lachnospiraceae > Petralouisia. The sequence goes on along the minus strand of CANOFW010000001.1, from coordinate 139,079 downwards.
AAAGCGGCCCGCCGTTATCCGTCCGTTCCTTGGCGTAGTGCGTCTATTTGCACCCTTGATGTAAACAGGATGTATGGAATATGCAGACATTATAAAGGGGCTGTGTTTCACGGCAGCCCCTTTAGATTATTCTTTGATTATATCAATGTCTATCAAGTTTACCCCGATAACATTCAGCAATGCCTTTAAAGATAAATATTCTTCTTTTAAAATAGCATATGTTTCGCTGGCATGTTCTTTCTTGGCTGCGGTCATATACCGCTGGATTTTTTTGAATTGTTCAATTGTGTCTCTGGCGATTTCTGCATTACTGGGCATATTTCCACCTCCCATTGATTGAAAAATGTATTGGAGTTGATTTCAGTATACCATAAGCACGGTGTAAAGTCTATGGCATTTCTTTTTCTCCCTTCATGCAAAATTCACCTAACGTTTTCATAAAATAATCTTTGAACAAAGCTTTTTTCACATCTTCATCATACAGTACATTGACGGAGCCAATTTCTTTGCCGTTTAGCTTATAGACGAGCCGTCCGGCGACGTCTCCTTTTGTCACTGGTGCGACGGCAGTTTCCGGCAGTTCTAATTCTTTGGTAATCTGTGAAAAGTCGGCTCCGGTTACATCCATATAGGAGAAATCAGATTCATAGGCAAGCGTAACCTGTTCTTCAACGCCGCCTTGTACGGAAAGTTTGGGGAGCTGTTCTTTGGCGGTGTCCGTGTATACCTGGCATTTACCAAAACCATAGTTGAGCAGCGAGGTGGCGTCGTCAAAACGGATTTTATGGTCGGGCGCGCCCATGACGACGGCAATCAGCTCTAAGTCGTCTTTTTTTGCGGTAGCGGAGACGCAGTATTTTGCCTGGTCAGTGGAGCCGGTTTTTAATCCGGTGGCGTAGGCATACTGTTTAATCAGCTTATTTGTGTTGGTGAGGCCGAACTCTGAGGAACCGCGTTTTGTCACATGTGTAATATTCTCCATCCAGATTGTGCAGTAATCATGGATTTGCGGATATTTGCGAATCAGTTCCCGCGACATCAGCGCGACGTCCTTAGCGGTTGTCATATGGCCATCCACATCAAGTCCGCAGCAGTTGACAAAATTGGTGTTGTTCATGCCAAGGTCCTTGGCGCGCTGATTCATGCGCGCGACAAATTCCTGTTCGCTGCCATAAATGTGTTCTGCCATGGCTACACATGTGGCATATCGAAAAAGGAGACAGGGCTGTCGCACTAATATATTTACTCGTTTAAAAGGTCTTGCCGCTTATGCGGCAAAGACAGAATGCACAAAAATTACTCTGGGAAGCTAGCTTCCCAAGATATTTTTTGTGCATGTTGTTTACATTGCTCTGCAATGTAAACCTTTTAAACGAAACTAAAGCTTGTAATTTATGTTAGTGCGACAGCCCCTTAATTTTTTGTACAGCCTTATTCCATAGAACTTTTATATTATAGAATATAAAAATACTTATGGGAACCATTTGTTTCCAGCAGATTCCCCCTCCATACAGCCACCGGGAAACGTGACTGGATTTTTAGCGTCCCTAGCTCTGGGGATGGACGGATTCTATTAATTCCCGTCCATCTCCCGGAGACAAGGGATGCACAAAATCCCTCAAATGTTTCCCTTATGGCAGCATGGAGGGGGAATCTGTAAAAAAATATATATTGCCCATAAGTATTTTTGCACAACAGTATAAAAAGTTCTGTGGAATAAGGCTGTTATATAAAAATTAAGGCTGAATAGATACAAAGCAACAGACGCTTTTTAAGTACACTATTTACTAATTGGGCAAAAAATGATATGATGGTAGACGGAAATTTAGGTTACGGAAAGGATGTCTATCAATTATGAGACAATTAATGTTAGGTAATCAGGCATTTGCAAGAGGACTGTATGAGGCAGGATGCGCGTTTGTGTCAAGTTATCCTGGTACGCCGAGTACAGAAGTTACAGAGGAAGCCGCTAAGTATGAAGAGATATACTGCGAGTGGGCTCCCAATGAGAAAGTGGCTATGGAGGCAGCCTTTGGCGCTTCCCTGGCAGGCAAGAGAAGTTTTTGTGGAATGAAGCATGTGGGCTTGAATGTTGCGGCAGACCCTTTGTTTACCTGTTCGTACACAGGCGTGAACGCGGGCATGGTAATTTGCGTGGCGGATGATGCAGGCATGCATTCTTCACAGAATGAACAGGATTCCCGCCATTATGCGGCAGCAGCAAAGATTCCGATGTTGGAGCCGTCAGATTCCGCGGAGGCATGTGAGTTTGTGAAAAAGGCGTATGACCTTTCGGAAGAATACGATACGCCGGTTATCGTCAAGATGTGCACAAGAGTTGCGCATTCCCAGAGTATTGTAGAGACGAGAAAGAGGCAAGAGGGCAAACAGCATCCCTATGAGAAAAATATTGCGAAATATGTGATGATGCCAGGCAATGCAATTCGTCGCCACCCGGTGGTAGAGGAGCGTACGAGGAGGCTGGCAGAATATGCCAATACTTGTGATTTTAACCGCGTGGAGATGGGAGATACCAAATTAGGCATTATCACTTCTTCTACAAGTTACCAGTATGTGAAAGAAGTGTTTGGAGACGAGGCGTGTATTTTGAAGCTAGGCATGATTTACCCGTTGCCTGAGCAATTGATTCTCGATTTTGCAGCGAAGGTGGACAAGCTGGCAATTGTGGAAGAGCTAGACCCAGTGATTGAAGACCATTGTAAGAAATTGGGATTGACTGTGACTGGTAAAGAGGTGCTTCCGTTAGAAGGAGAGTATTCACAAAATTTGGTAGCGGAGAAGTTAGGTAAAGAAACGCCGGCCTATAAGAGCCTTGAGGAGAATCTGCCCGGACGCCCGCCGGTTATGTGTGCAGGTTGTCCGCACAGAGGATTGTTTTACATATTAGCGAAGAATAAGTGTACGGTTCTCGGAGATATCGGTTGTTATACGTTGGGCGCGGTGGCGCCTCTTAGCGCTATGGAAATGACGCTGTGCATGGGAGCCTCTATAAGCTCTATCCATGGATTTAATAAAGCGCTGGGTACAGAGAGCGAAGGGAAAACAGTAGCGGTTATCGGCGATTCTACGTTTATGCATTCCGGCATGACAGGGCTTGCCAATATTGCTTATAATCAGAGTAATTCCACCGTGATTATATTAGATAACTCCATTACTGGTATGACCGGGCACCAGCAGAATCCTACGACCGGTTACAATATTAAGGGAGATCCGGCAGGTAAGATAGATTTGGAAAGCCTTTGCCGTGCTATGGGCTTTGAACGCGTAGCTGTCATTGACCCCTACAATTTGGAAGAGTGTGACAGAGTCATCAAGGAAGAGCTTGCAGCAGACGAGCCATCTGTAATTATCAGCAGGCGTCCGTGCGCTCTGCTTAAATATGTGAAGCATAAGCCGCCAATCCGCGCGCTGGAAGATAAGTGTGTGGGCTGTAAATCCTGTATGCGCCTTGGCTGTCCGGCAATCAGCATGAAGAATCAGAAAGTAGTCATCGACAATACGCTCTGTGTGGGCTGCGGTGTCTGCGAGCAATTATGTAAGTTTGACGCATTACAGCCGGAGGAGGTACAGAAATGACGAAGAATATTATGATTGTAGGCGTGGGGGGCCAGGGCTCTCTGCTTGCCAGTAAGTTGTTAGGGCATCTGCTTCTCTCGGAAGGGTATGATGTGAAAGTGTCCGAAGTGCATGGCATGAGCCAGCGCGGTGGAAGCGTTGTCACTTATGTGCGGTTTGGAGAAAAAGTGTACTCCCCGATTATTGACAAAGGGGAGGCAGATTTTATTGTCTCCTTTGAGAAATTAGAAGCTGCGCGCTATGTGGAATATTTGAAAGAAGGCGGCAGGATTGTCGTAAATACGCAGGAGATTGACCCTATGCCGGTGATTACCGGAGCAGCGTCTTATCCTGAGAATTTGATTGAGAAAATGCAGGCGTTAGGAATCCAGGTTGACGACATGGACTGTCTGTCGCTTGCAGAGGAGGCAGGTTCCGCCAAGGCAGTGAATATCGTGTTGATGGGACGTCTATCGAAATATTTTGACATTCCAGTGGAGAAATGGCAGAAAGCCATTGAAGAATGCGTACCGGCGAAATTTGCGGCAATGAACCAGAAAGCATTCCTGCTTGGGCGCGGGGAGTAAAAGAAAAATGGCTTGCCTCTGTTTGGAGGCGGGCGGGATGTATAAAAAGAAATGGAGACGGAAATGAAAAATTATTACCAACCAGAAATTGAAACGATGCCATTGGAACAACTTCAGGAGCTTCAGAGCGAGAGACTGGTGAAACAGGTGCGGTTTGTCTATGATAATGTGAAGTTTTATCATGATAAAATGGATAAGGCAGGCGTTAAACCGTCAGATATCAAAGGGATTGATGATTTACATAAACTGCCATTCATTACCAAAGATGACCTTCGCGATCAGTACCCGTATGGTCTTTTGGGCGTGCCGCTTGAGGAATGCGTGCGCATTCAGTCCACCAGCGGAACAACCGGCCGGCGAGTGGTAGCCTTTTATACCCAGGAGGATATTGATGTCTGGGAAGAGTGCTGTGCGCGGGCGATTGTCGCTGCGGGCGGCTCGAAAGAGGATGTCTGCCATGTCTGCTATGGATATGGTCTTTTCACCGGTGGACCGGGCTTAAACGGCGGTTCTCACAAGGTGGGATGTTTGACGTTGCCGATGTCTTCGGGAAATACAGAGCGGCAGTTACAGTTTATGATGGATTTAGGCTCGACAATCCTCTGTTGTACGCCGTCTTATGCGGCAAATCTTGGCGAGGCAGTAAATGAGCGAGGATTAAAAGATCAGATTCACTTAAAAGCGGGAATTTTCGGCGCAGAACCATGGACAGAACAGATGCGCAAAAATATTGAGCAGTCTCTTGGCATCAAGGCATATGATATTTATGGGCTGACAGAGATTTCCGGTCCAGGCGTGTCGTTTGAATGTGAGGAACAGGCAGGCATGCATGTGCAGGAAGACCATTTCATTGCGGAAATTATCAATCCAGGCACAGGTGAAGTGCTCCCGGAGGGTGAAGTTGGGGAGCTGGTATTTACTTGTATCACTAAGAAAGCATTCCCGCTTTTGCGTTACCGTACACGCGATCTGTGCCGCCTTACCAGGAAGCGCTGCTCCTGTGGGCGTACGCATGTACGCATGATGAAGCCGAAGGGAAGAAGCGATGATATGATGGTTGTCAAGGGCGTCAATGTATGGCCGTCCCAGATAGAGGCAGTTCTGTTGAATCAGGGCTATCAGGCAAATTATCAGATTGTCGTTGACCGTATCGGTAATAATGATACCATGGAAGTTCAGGTAGAGCTGACGCCGGAGATGGAAAAGAACAGTAATTTGACCATACCGGAAAGAGAGAAGAAGATTGTCAGCGGCCTAAAATCAATGCTTGGCATTAAAGCTGACGTTAAGGTTGTAGAGCCTAAGAGCATTGCAAGAAGCGAAGGCAAGGCTGTCCGTGTGATTGATAAGAGACATTTGTATCAGTAAAGAAGTGATAGAGTTTCTAATACTGGCGCAATTTCATGCGTCAGTATTTGTGATTAAAACAAAGGAAAGGAAGTAACAGAATTATGCCGGTAACAGATTTACTGGAGAGAAATCATAAACTATACAGTGACGAGGTAGCTTTGGTAGAGCTGAATCCGCTCGTGACTGATACGCGGAAAACCACCTGGAAGGAATATAACCTTGTACAGCAGACCTCTTCGCAGCCATATCGCAGGGAGATTACCTGGAGCATCTTTGACGAAAAGGCAAATCGTGTGGCAAATATGCTGATTAGCCGCGGCATCCAGAAGGGTGACCGTGTAGCAATTCTCATGTTCAACTGTCTGGAGTGGCTGCCGATTTATTTTGGTATCTTAAAAACCGGAGCTATTGCCGTGCCCTTTAATTTCCGATTTTCCGCAGAAGAGATTCAGTACTGTGCAGATTTGGCGGAAGTGCATGTCTTATTTTTCGGTTCAGAATTTATTGGGCGAATCGAATCCATTGAGGAAAATCTCAGTAAAGGGCGGTTGCTTATCTATGTGGGGGACGGCTGCCCGACTTTTGCAGAAGGTTATCGTGAACTGGTGGCGGACTGTTCGAGCCAGGCGCCGCTTGTCCGTCTGGAAGATGAAGATGACGCCGCCATCTATTTCTCATCAGGGACGACTGGATTTCCCAAAGCGATTTTACACAATCACGAGAGCTTAATGCAGGCGGCGCAGATGGAGCAGAAGCATCATCTGACGGATAGGGATGATGTGTTCCTTTGCATTCCGCCGCTCTATCATACGGGCGCAAAATTTCATTGGATGGGAAGCCTCTGTGCAGGGAGCAAGGCAGTCCTCTTAAAAGGGGCGACGCCGGAAATTATTCTTGATGCAGTATCGAAAGAGCATTGTACGATTGTGTGGCTGTTAGTGCCCTGGGCGCAGGATATCTTGAGCGCTCTCGACAGAGGAGATGTTAAGTTAGAGGATTATGAACTCAGCCAGTGGCGGCTTATGCATATTGGGGCGCAGCCAGTGCCGCAGTCTTTGATTAAACACTGGAAAGAGTATTTCCCAGAGCATATGTATGATACAAATTACGGGCTGTCCGAATCGACAGGTCCGGGATGTGTGCATCTTGGCATAGAGAATATCCATAAGGTAGGTGCGATTGGCGTTCCGGGGTATCGCTGGGAATGCAAGATTGTGGACGAAAACGGCGGCGAAGTGCCGCAGGGAGAAGTTGGAGAGCTCTGTGTGAAAGGCCCTGGCGTCATGACTTGTTATTACAATGATCCAAAGGCGACGGAAGAGACCTTAAAAGACGGCTGGCTCTACACCGGCGATATGGCGAAACAGGACGCAGACGGGTTCTATTTTCTTGTAGACCGTAAGAAAGATGTGATTGTCAGCGGTGGTGAGAATATCTATCCCGTACAGATTGAGAATTTCCTCAGCGCCTATGAGAAGGTGCAGGATGTGGCGGTTATCGGACTGCCGGACGAGCGCTTAGGAGAGATTACCGGCGCCATAATTTCTGTCAAGAAAGGTATGGAATGTACTCAGGAAGAAATTGAAGAATTTTGCAAAGAGCTTCCCAGATACAAACGACCCAAAAAGATTATTTTTGCAGACGTTCCCAGGAATGCAACCGGGAAGTTGGAGAAGCCAGCGCTTCGCAAGAAATACGGTGTGGAACATCTTGTTGCACAGCAGAATGAGACGTAAGCAACGTAGGAAGTTTGCTGTATGGCAGTAGGAATAATAGTGAATAAAATCAGTTTGCTGCTTGGCAAAATGCAGGGAGTGAAATGGAAGTAAGTGTAAAAGCTGCAATCTGTGACGATGAGCGTCATATACATGGCACAGTTCAGAAATTGATGGACAATTATGCAAAACAACACGGCATTTCTTATGAAATGCACCATATCTATTCAGCACAGGAGTTATTGTCTTTTGAGGAAGAGATAGATTTCCTGTTGCTGGATATTGATATGCCAAAAATGGATGGCATAGAGGCGGCGCGTATCTTAAATGCACGAGGAATCAACTATAAAATCGTCATGCTCACGAGTAAAGCAGAACGTTTTAAGGAGGCATTTAAGATAGGCGCATTTCGTTTTGTGACAAAGCCGATTTTGGCAGAGGAGTTTTTTGAGGCGGTGGACGAGGTAAGAGAGCGCATGACTGGGATGGCAAAAATTCAGGCATACCGGGACGGCATTTTGTATGAAGTTGTGCAGCGGGATATTCTCTACTTGATGGCGGATGGCAATGCGGTGCGGATTTTTACAAAACATGAGGAGTATCGAAGTGAAAAGCCGCTCAAAGAATGGGCGAAAGAACTGGATGAACGCATGTTTTTTATGTGCCACAGGAGTTATATCATAAATCTTGGGAAAATTGCGGAGATTGAGAAGGATTTGGCGATCCTTACCAGCGGGGAAAAAGTGCCGGTTGCGAGAAGGAAACGTGCAGATTTGCAGCAGTCTTTTATGATATTTGATACGAAAAGGCGGTAAGGGACGCAGTCTTTTAGGAGAGCCTCGCATAACGAATTGCTGGATGGGGGATGGACATGGAGCGTATATGGGCGACAATGTTTAGCATATTGACGCTGTTGGAATACTTTTCTTTTTATTATGTAATCTATAAAAAAGGATTGTTGATTACGAAACGAAAGGCAAGAGGGCTGGCGTCTGTCTTGCTACTCTTAATGTTAGCGTGTGTATTTTGGCAGGAGTGGATGCTAGATATAGGTTTGGTCTATCTGGTCAGTTTTTTTGTGATGTTATGCCTGTTTCAGGTCTCCGTAATAGATAATTTCAAGCTGTGGCTGGCGGCGCTGATATTTTTAGTGTTGGTAGAAGGGATGATGGATAATTTTATCCGTGTGTTCCTCAACGTCGGCGTAAACGATACGTTGTTCATTTATCAGACATGTGTGATTGCTTTGCTGTGGATATACCACGGTTTGATTGGGAGAAAACTGAATATGGATATGTTCCGCCTGCCACGGCGCATTAAGGTAATTGTCGGCATTATGGCGGTTGTGTTGGTGTTGGTGATGAATCTTATGAGCTTTCTGCTTTTTGAATATGTGGAATATAAGGCGGCAAGGGTAGGGGAAATATTTTTGTTTCTGGGAAGCGTCGCTGTCTGCGTGCTCTTGTTTTCGTTAATTTATTCGTTTAACGCCACACAGGAATATTCTATGCAGGCGGAATTACTGGTGAGGCAGAATGAACAGCAGCGGGAGTATTTTGAGCAGATGCTGAAAAAAGAACAGGATACAAGGCAATTCCGCCATGACCTGATTGCAGAGCTGCTGGAACTGAAAAATTATGCCGAGGAAAGAGAATATGAAAAGCTGAACAATTATCTGTCCGAGATGCTTGGCGAAATTTCCGCTATCAGCAAACGGCAGTACGATGTGGGAAACAATATTGTAAATACAATTATCAATTATTATTTCCTGCCAATTCGGGAGTCGTGTGAGATTAAAGTGAGAGGATATATGCAGGAGGAACAAACAGTTTCCCAGAGAGATTTATGTATCATTGTCTCGAATCTTGTGAAAAATGCAACGGAGGCTGTGGAACGTGTGCAAAATCAACACAGGGAAATCCTGTTTAAAGTCTGCCAGGGGGAGAAATCGTTAAACATCCATCTGGAAAATACGCTGGAGGGGGAGGTTAAAATGAAAGGTGGGATCCCCGTTACTACGAAAGCGGATAAGAGAAGCCATGGGCTTGGGCTGATAAATGTGAGAAGTATTGTGGAGAAGTATCAGGGCAGTTATAGCTTCAACATAGAGAACCATCGTTATATGGTGGATATTTTTATATAACTGACCGTTCACATAGCTGTACGACCGTTCACATGGTTGGCGGTTGAAAAAGAAAATCTTTTGTAATAGACTGCTAATATAATTAAGCAGTCTTTTTTATATCATTAGGTAAGTGCTTCGCATTTCCTATGATAGAAAAAACAATTATGCGCACTCGCACAAAAGGAAAATATTGCTTTGCAATTGTGCTCGGCGCATCAAAGTGTGCAAGCACACTTTGTTCATGAAGGAGGAAACTATGAAGAACAGAGATTATATTGTAGGAATTTTAAGTTTTTTATTGCTGTGCCTCTCGGCGGGATTTTTGATTTACAGCGGCTATCTGCGGGACGCAAATATGGATATTGATATGCCTGTATGGGCAGAGACGGGCGTGTGGCTCGTATTCGCGTTGAATGTTTTCCTTGTTGCAGGCAATGTGCTTTATCTTGTGGCAAAGAATGCCGCAAAAAAAGAATGCCGTAATTTTTCCGGAATACTACTTGCGTCATTTCTGATATGCTTTGTGGGCAACGCCATATTTTCTTACTCATTTTATAGCTTTGCCAGTGAATACAAGATTGGCGGAGACAAAGATTATGTTGAAAACGAGTGGTTGGAAGGAATCAGCCTGGAGGATGTAAAGGAATTATTGGCGGAGGCGGAGGATGACGTTATGATTTACATTGGACGAGAGGACAGCGAAGAATGCAGGAAATTTGAAGCGGCTTTTTCCGCAATTCTTGAAAAATATTCAGTGATCACGCCTACTTATTTTACAGATCAAAACGGCGAGGGGGAAAGCCCAAAAGAGCGGGAGCAATTTTTAGCGTTCTATGGCATAGAGTCTGTTCCCTGTGTGTTTCTTGTCAGTAAAGGAAAGATTTTACACAAATGGGAGAATCCCCTTGACGGCATTGGGGAGATAGAATCGTATTTGAAGTAAAGGTTACGTTAAAAGGAGGAAAGGTTACGTTAAAAGGAGGAAAGGTATGAAAGAAATCAGGGTTTTAGCAGTATGGTTATTTTCCATGGCGTTGTTTTTCCTGAGTGTTGGAGGTAGTTCAAATTATCGGCAAAAGGAGGCGTCGGCGAAGATATATGCTCCGCTTGAGCGGGAAGATATTACAGCACTCCATGTGCAGAAAGAATACAAGGATTTGGCTATCGAGCTTAATCGCGTCGTGTTTGAGGAACATCGTGTCATTTTTGACTATACCATGAAATCATCTGATTTGTCAAAATATGAGGATGTCATTGTCATTCTCGGATTTGAGGAGAAAGGCATGGGAGGGGCGGCGTCCGGCTTTGCGGTAGAGGAGAAGCCGAAGGAAAAGCGTATGATTGCATATTTAGAAATGGAAGAGGGTTCCTTTTCTCAGGACGATGTGGGCGGAGAGGTTACGGTTGTATTTGAATCACTTTATGGGGCGGAGTTCCATTCCGGCTTGCAAATGACGTTTCCTGTGACAGTTGAAAAAGTGTTTCCATGTAAAACTGTGGAAATTAATCAGGAATTTACGTATAAAGGAGGCACGGTTGTCGTAGAATCGGTAGATATTTCTCCGTTTTATACGGACGTACATTATATGGACCGGGGAGCAAAGGAAGACTTCATGATGAATTTATATGGGTGGGAAGTTACGGATGAATCCGCAACAGCCTTACAGTGTTTGGGCGGCGGTGATCAGGAATACAATTATACGGCACTGCCGGAAGGATGTAAGGAAATAGGGCTGACATTGATCCAATATAAGAAAGATGCTTCTTATGATAAATTAGGAGAAACGGTAAAAATACCTTTGCAGTAAGTGGAAGCGGATGACGGTGAAATTTTTGTGCGCTTTGTTTTGTTTTCCGTAGGGTATTTCTATCATAAGCCGGACATTCCTGACATAAGTATAGATGGAAGAAACGTAAGGGAAGCGAGCGTTTGCAGAAAGAAAGTGAGAATTTACGCGGCAGAAAAAACAGCGGGGTACGCCGACTGAAAGTAAATGTAGTTTATGGGGAGGTGTCGCTGAAAGAATGCCTGAAACAAGTAATCACGGCAAAAGGGCGGTATTGTACGTAAGGCTTTCCAAGGAAGATTTGCACAAGATAAGCGAAGGGGACGAAAGCGCCAGCATCAAAAATCAACGGCTAATGCTTACAGATTATGCACTGGCAATGGGGTATCAGATTACGGACGTTTATTCCGATGATGATGAGAGTGGATTGTACGAAAACCGGCCGGGTTTTGAACGGATGATGGAAGATGCCAGGTTGGGCAAATTTGATCTTGTGATTGCTAAGAGCCAGTCGAGGTTTTCCCGTAATATGGAGCATATTGAGAAGTATCTGCACCATGATTTCCCCTTGCTGGGGATACGCTTTATCGGCGTGGCGGACAATGCAGATACCGAAAATGCGGGCAATAAGAAGGCGAGACAAATCAATGGACTTGTCAATGAGTGGTACTGCGAGGACTTGTCCGACAATATCCGCTCTGTGTTTAAAGCGAAAATGAAAGCGGGGCAGTTTTTGGGTTCTTCCTGTCCTTACGGCTACCGCAAAGACCCGGAAAATCACAACCATTTGCTGGTCGACGCGTATGCAGCGTCCATTGTGCGCAGAATTTTTGCCCTGTACCTGGAGGGTTACGGAAAGAGCAAAATTGCCGCCATGCTGTCCGCTGAGGGAGTATTGATTCCCACGCGCTACAAACAGGAAGTGCTGGGAATCGCTTACAGCAACAGTAAATTGCTGCCCCAGACAAAGGCGTGGTCTTACCAGACAATACATACGATCCTGGGAAATCCGGTCTATACAGGAACGCTTGTACAGAATAAATACAATAAATTGTCTTATAAGGACAAGCGAAAAAAAAGGATGCCCGAAGAATCATGGATTATTGCAGAAAATACCCATGAGCCGATTATTGACAAACATACATTTGCCTTGGTTCAGGAATTGTCAGGGCAGCGAACGAAGGCGGTACATACGGTGCCCAACGGTTTGTTTTCCGGGAAACTGTTCTGCGCAGACTGTAAGAAATCTATGGAGCGGCAGTATGCCAGGCGCGGGGAGCGCGGGTTTATCGGCTATGTCTGTAAAACATATAAAAAACAGGGGAAGCAGTTTTGTGAGAGCCACAAGATTTTAAAGGAGGAATTGGAACGGGCAGTATACTCTTCCCTAAAAGATGAAGTGATGAATATTCTTACGGACAGTGACAAGCAAGAACTGCGGCAGTTTGCAACGGCAGACCTGCACAGAGACAGTACTTCAGAACAAATTGAAATATTACGAAGCCAAATGGAGAAAATACAGAAATATAAGAAAGGGGCTTTTGAAAAATACCTTGACAATGTTATAATGGAAGTTGAATACAGACAATATATGGAACAGTATGACAGGCAGCTTATGGAGCTGGAACATCACATGCGGGCGCTTTCTCAAATTAGTGATGGCGGACGGCAGGATGTGATGACAGAAACGATGGATAAGTTAGACAGGCGTGTAATCTTAGAATTGATTGATAAGATTGAAGTTGCGGTGGATGGAAGCTTAACTATTTACTATAAGTTTCATCATCCTTAGTGAGTGCAGCAGGCTTATATAGAAAGTTCTGGCTGTATAGAGATAGACGGATGATTGCAAGGATATTTTGAAAATTGATTTCCGTGTGATGGTTCCCTATTCTATAGGAAGCGCAGGCGTCGTTGGCACTGGCAACCGAGATACATTTGAGCATGGTGTCAACAGTCTGTGTCTCGCCAGGCTCTAAAAATACCTGTGAGCCACCCATACTGGCGGCATATTCGGAAACTGTCACTGTGTCGTCCAAAGATATTTTTCCTTCTTCCAGGGCGTCAAAAATCAGAATCATAGTCATGATTTTGGTGATGCTTGCCGGGTGCCGTTGCATGTCAGGCTCTTTTTCGTAGATGACTTGGCCGGTGGAGGCTTCCATCAGCACTACGGAAGGGGCGGAGACGGAGAGTTCCGCCGTTGCGGTTTTGTTTTCGGCGCCAGCTTCCGTATCCGTTTGAGATTGTGTTTCGGTTTCCGTACTAGCGTTTGTTCCAGTTTCTGTACCGGGTTCGCTCCCGGAAGGGGCGGCGGACAGCAGAGAGGAAAACAGCAGAGTGATTGATAACAGGAAAGATAAAATACAACGCATGGCATAACCTCCGGGAATGAGGCTGCTGCAAAGTATTCACTGTTTTGCAAACACCCTCATAATAATATATTACAGTGTAAGCGAAGGGCATGGACGATATGATAATTTTGGTGATAATTTTATTTGTAGTACTTGTTTCTATTTTCTGGCAGCGTTGGGAGCTTGGCAAATTTGAGGTTACCCATTACACCGTTCCCTCAGCAAAAATAAAATCTCCGCTTTCGGTGGCTGTAATTTCGGATTTACATGGCTTCTCTTATGGGGAGCAAAATCACAAACTGCTGGAAGAGACGGCGAAGATAAAACCCAAGGCAATTTTTATACCCGGCGATTTGTTGGTGAGTAAATATCCGCACACTTATAGAACCGTCCTTGAAACCCTGACGGAGCTCGTGAAAATTGCTCCCGTATATTACAGTTATGGCAATCATGAGAGCCGGTTGCGGGAGGAAGAGTGCGTCAATCACGAATTGTTTGAACAGTATATGCAGAACGTACGCGCGCTGGGTGTGACAGTGATGGGTACGGAGACGCGCAGCATTACTCTGGGGGAAAACCAGGTTATGCTGTCCGCTTTGGAATTGGAATTGGATTATTATGAAAAAGGTTCTATCGTACCCCTGGAAGCATCTTATATGCGAGAGCATCTGTCGCTTGTGGATGCAGAGAAGTTTCAGATTCTACTTGCTCACAACCCCGCCTATGCAGAGCATTATGCCGAGTGGGGAGCGGATGTTACGTTTTGCGGACATAATCATGGCGGTCTTGTCCGCATTCCCGGAATTGGCAGCCTGGTTTCTCCACAATGGACGTTATTTCCCAAATACGATGCAGGGAAGTTTGAGTTGAAGGGACGTTTTGTGATTGTCAGCCGCGGGCTGGGCACCCACACTTTTCATGTACGGGTGTTTAACCGGGCGGAACTTTTGGCAGTGGAATTTGTACCGCAGAGGCGAGGATAGTATATCAGAGCTTAACTGTGGGAAGACACATATCAGATGCGAGTGACAAAGGCGTCTTTGGTGAGGTGGTTTAGCCACGCTAGCGCAAGGATTGGAGGTAGATTATGGGAATTTTAGGAGCAATCATGGTTCCGCATCCGCCGTTGATTATACCGGATGTGGGGAAAGGGGAAGAGCACAAAATTCAGCGGACAATTGACGCTTATCAGGAGGCGGTGCGCAGGGTTGCAGCGCTTTTACCGGAGACAATTGTTCTCATATCGCCGCATCAGGTGATGTACGCCGATTATTTCCATATATCGCCGGGCAAAGGCGCCGAGGGGAATTTCGGGCAGTTTGGTGCGGGAAGAACGAAGATTGAGGCAACGTACGATACGGAGTTTGTAGAGAAATTGTGCCGTTTAACCACTTTGAAGGGCTTGCCGGCGGGCACGGAGGGGGAGAGGAAAAGACAGCTTGACCATGGAACGATGGTGCCGTTGTATTTTATGAACCAATATTTCCGGCAATATCGGCTGGTCCGCATTGGCTTGTCCGGGCTTTCATTTGCCAAACATTATGAACTTGGACAGTGCGTTAAGGAGGCGGCAGAACTATTGGGGCGCAGAACCGTGGTGATTGCCAGCGGGGATTTGTCGCACAGGTTGAAAGAGGACGGGCCTTATGGCTACCAAAAGGAGGGGCCGGAGTACGACAGGCGGATTATGCGTGTGATGGGACAGGCTTCCTTTGGGGAATTGTTGGAATTTGGCGAAGATTTCTGTGAAAAAGCAGGCGAATGCGGCCATCGTTCCTTTACGATTATGGCGGGAACCCTGGACCGTACGAACGTCCAGGCGGAAAACCTTTCGTATGAAGGGCCTTTTGGCGTTGGGTACGGCGTCTGCGCCTATGAGGTTGTGGGGAGCAACGCGGCGCAGAATTATAAGGAACAGTATGAAGAGAAGGAGAGGGCGCGGATTATGGAGCAAAGAGCGCAGGAAGACGCTTATGTACAGTTGGCGCGCAATGCTGTGGAAGCTTATGTACGCGGGCGCAAGGTATTAGAAGTTCCCAAGGATTTGCCAAAAGAAATGTACACAGAGCAGGCGGGAGCGTTCGTCTCAATCAAGGAAAACGGTGCGCTGCGCGGCTGTATTGGCACCATTCAGGCGACCCAGACGTGCATAGCGGAAGAAATTATAGGCAACGCAATTAGCGCATCCTCAAGGGATTACAGATTTTCTCCCATTGAGGAAGAAGAACTCGACCAATTGACAATCAGTGTGGATATATTAGGGCAGCGTGAGCCCGTAAATTCTGCGGACGAGCTCGACGTCCTGCGTTATGGAGTGATTGTGACGAAAGGAAATAAACGCGGACTGTTGCTGCCAAATCTGGAAGGTGTAGACACTGTTGAGGAACAGATTGCCATCGCCAAGCGCAAGGCAGGCATCGGCGTATCGGAAAAGGTAGCGTTGGAAAGGTTTGAGGTAGTTCGGCACTTTTAAATCAGTGATGCGCACAAGGCGTTTTTGGAGGCAACTATTCAGCCTTAAATTATATGGGACAGCCCTATTCCATAGAACTTTCTATACTGTTGAGCAAAAATACTTATGGGAACCCTTTGTTTCCAACAGATTTCCCTTATGGCAGAGGGAGGGGAAATCTGTAAAAACATTTTTACTTCCCATAAGTATTTTATATTTCATATATAAGAGTTCTATGGGATAAGGCTGTACAGAAAATTAAGGCTGAATAGTTACTTTTTGAGAAAGGAATACGGTTACAAATATGGGGATTGTTTGTCAGGTGTGTATGCACCATTGTAATTTGGAGTCCGGGCAGTTTGGCTTGTGCAGGGCAAGAAAGAATCAAGGTGGAGCGGTTGTATGCGCGAATTATGGCCGCATTACCTCGCTTGCGCTCGATCCCATAGAGAAGAAGCCGCTGCGGATGTTTTATCCTGGGAAAATGATTTTATCCGTGGGCAGTTATGGCTGTAATCTGCGTTGTGCGTTTTGTCAGAACTATCAGATTTCTATGACAGGCGGGGACGTGGCAGATTTCACATACCTTTCTCCGGCGGAGCTGGCAGCGAAGGCGGCAGCGGCGAGAAATAGGGGAAATATCGGGGTGGCATTTACTTATAATGAACCGTTGGTGGGCTGGGAATATGTGCGTGACACAGCCAAATTGGTGAGAGCGGAAGGTATGAAAAATGTGCTGGTTACAAATGGAACTGCACGCTTAGAAGTTCTCGAGGAAATTTTACCATATATAGATGCAATGAACATTGACCTGAAAGGTTTTCGAGAGGAATATTACCGCGAGCTAGGCGGAGACTTACAGGTTGTAAAGGAATTTATCGCCCGTTCTTTTGTGGACTGTCATGTCGAACTGACGACCCTGATTGTGCCGGGAAAGAATGACAGCGCCTCTGATATGGAGAATGAGGCGCGGTGGATCGCATCTATCAGCAATGAAATTCCGCTTCACATTACCCGTTTTTTCCCCAGATACCGTATGTTGAACGCGCAGGCTACAGCGGTTGAGGAGGTGTACCGCCTGGCAGAAACGACGCGAAAATACTTGAAAAATGTGTTTGTCGGAAATTGCTGGTAACAGTTCAGCCAGCCGTATAAATCGTGTAAAATCGTGCTTGCACGAATTTTACACGATTTATACGGCTGAGGGAACGCCATTTTATGAGCAAAGTTAGCTGCGAAAGCAGCAAGAAAGTGCCGTAGGCACCTTTGCGAATGGCGTGGGCTGAACTGTTACGATTTCAAAGCAGAGGATAAAAAACTCCTTGCAAAATTTTCCTGATGCGGTTAAAATGGTAGGCAGTGTGATTTCGTGGGGGAAATGGAAATGGATTTAAAAGTAAAGTTGCAAGTCTTTGAGGGACCGTTGGATCTGCTCTTGCATTTGCTGGAAAAGAACAAAGTAAATATTTACGATATTCCGATTGTGGAGATTACCAATCAATATATGGAATACATAAGCGAGATGCAGCGTCATGATCTCAATATTGTCAGTGAATTTCTGGTGATGGCAGCGACGCTTTTGGATATTAAGTCCCGTATGCTGTTGCCAAAGGAGGAGGCTGAGGAAGAAGAGGAAGACCCGCGGGCAGAGCTGGTACAGAAGCTTCTTGAATATAAGATGTACAAATGTATGTCTTATGAACTCAAAGACCGTCAGATAGAAGCGCAGCGGGTACTGTTTAAAGTGCCGACGATTCCTAGGGAGGTTCGTCAGTATGAGGAACCAGTGAATTTACAAGAATTGATGGCGGACGTCAGTATTAAGCGTCTCAATGATATTTTTAAATCCGTGATGCGCAAAAGAGAGGACAAGATTGACCCCATCCGTTCCCGCTTTGGCCGAATTGAGAAGGAGGAAGTATCGTTGGAGGAGCGTATGAGTTATCTGGAACAATATGCGCTGACGCACCGGCGATTCAGTTTCCGCGGGCTTTTAGAGGCGCAGAGCAGTAAGATGGAAATTATTGTTACGTTCTTGTCGATTTTAGAGCTGATGAAGGTCGGAAAAATTCACATTTTCCAGGAACGTATTTTTGATGATATTTTTGTTGAGTCTAGGATAGCCGCGTAAATTTTGTGTAGAATCGTGAAGAGAGTACGGGAATGCAAGGATATGGAGATACTATGAATTCAGAGCAGTATGAAGCAATTATAGAGGGAATTCTTTTTGCCATGGGGGAATCCGTGGAAATATCAAAACTTGCCGCGGCGCTGGAAATAGAGGAAGCGAAGGTGCGTGAAATCATTCATCGTATGATGGAGCGGTATGCAGGGGAAGACCGCGGAATCCAACTGATGGAGATTGAGGACAATGTGCAGATGTGCACAAAAAAAGAGCTATACGAGTATTTGATTAAGATTGCCAAGCAGCCCAAACGCCATGTGCTGACGGATGTACTATTGGAAACACTGTCGATTATCGCCTATAAGCAACCCATTACCCGTCTGGAAATTGAGAAAATCCGCGGTGTGTCTTGTGCCCATGCGGTTAGCAAGCTGGTAGAATACAATCTCGTTTGTGAGCTTGGCAGGCTAGATGCGCCAGGACGACCGCTTTTGTTCGGTACGACGGAGGAATTTTTGCGCAGTTTTGGCGTTCAGTCCATCGAGGAGCTTCCAACGCTGGATGCAGATCAGTTAGAGGAGTTCCGTCATCAGGCGGAAGAAGAAATGAACGTGAAAATGGACGTGTAAGACATAAAACGAAGGCTTTTTCATATAATGAAGGGAAGTCAGTTAGTGGATGAGAGAGCCTTATTATGAAAAAATTGAAATTAAGTAGCTTAAAAAATTTATATGGTGATAGCTTTCGAGCAGGATTCGCAGGGCGTATCCTGCTCTTTAGTATGTGCATCGGTTTGGCAGTGCAGCCTTCGCACAAGGTAAACGCCGGGTTTCGGCAAGGATTTGCGCAAGAGGTACAACCGCAGGAAGCGAAAGAGGAATCTGTTGTGGAGAAGCAGCCGGATATCGCGTTGTATGCAAAATCAGCGGTTCTCATGGATGCCGCAAGTGGCAGGGTGCTCTATGAAAAAAACGGCTATGAGCATATGCCGAATGCCAGCACAACAAAGATTATGACTTGCATTTTGACGTTGGAGCAGGGAAATCTTGACGATGAAGTAAAAATCAGCAGCTATGCGGCGTCTATGCCTAGAGTGAGGCTTGGCATGAGCACGGACGATACGTTCCGGCTGCGGGATTTGCTGTATTCATTAATGTTGGAGTCGCACAACGATTCAGCGGTGGCGATCGCTGAGCATATCGGGGGCAGTGTGGAAGGTTTTGCAGAGAAAATGAATCAAAAGGCCAAAGAGCTTGGCTGTAAAGACACTTATTTTATTACGCCCAATGGACTGGATGGGCAGGATGAGATCGGAGTACATGGGACGACGGCAGAGGATTTGGCAAAGATTATGAGCTATTGTATTAAAAATGAGACGTTTCTTGAAATTACGCGGACGGCAAATCATCAGTTCACCAACCTTGCAGGCACAAAATCTTACAACTGCAATAACCACAACGCTTTTTTGCAGATGATGGACGGTGCGTTATCCGGTAAGACCGGGTTTACTGGAAATGCGGGTTATTGCTATGTGGGGGCTTTGGAGCGGGAAGGCAGAACTTTTGTGGTGGCACTGCTTGCTTGTGGCTGGCCGAACAACAAGAGTTACAAATGGGCAGATACGACAGCGTTGATGAATTATGGACTAGAGCAGTATCAGAACACGGACGTCTGTGAGTATGGCAAGGAGTTTCCGCCGGTAGTGGCTGTTGACGCAGAGCCGGAAAACGGTCGTCTCTATCAGAAAATCACGGTGCCCCTGCGCATCAAAGAGGAAAAAATCAATGTTCTTAAACGGGCAGATGAGGAGGTGAAGACGATTTATGACGTGCCAAAGAATTTGCAGGCTCCCATTGAGGAAGGACAGGAGGTAGGCAGCGTTACTTATTACCTTGGGGAGCGTCAAATTGCCCGGGTTCCCATATGCGCCGGCAAGTCGGTAAAGAAACTGGAACCTTCCTGGTATGAGGATTTTCTGATGAAGCTATTTTTTATGGAAAAGAATTTTTATTTTCGCTAAATAGCTATTGAAAAATTGCAGTAAAAGAGATACAATTACACTCGGAAGAAAATTTTATAAAAATTTCAAAATACATATGGAGGTTTAAACGATGAGTAATTCTACCAACTCAGCAAGACAGAGAATTGCCGGACTTCTCGATGAGAAGAGTTTTATGGAAATCGGCGCTCTGGTAACTGCAAGAAGTACAGATTTTGATTTGAGTCAGTCTGAGACTCCGTCGGATGGCGTCATCACCGGCTATGGTCTGATTGACGGAAATCTGGTGTATGTGTACAGCCAGGATGCTTCCGTGTTAAACGGAACGATTGGTGAGATGCACAGTAAGAAAATTGCCGCTATCTATGATATGGCAATGAAGATGGGAGCGCCGGTTATCGGTATGATTGACTGTGCCGGCATGCGTTTACAGGAATCTGTAGATGCGTTGAATGGCTTTGGCGAAATCTATGCAAAGCAGGTGCAGGCAAGCGGTGTAATTCCGCAGATTTCTGCGATTTTCGGTGCCTGCGGCGGCGGACTTTCCGTAGTTCCAGCGTTGAGCGACTTCGCTTTTGCAGAGAAAGAAAACGGCAGAATGTTTGTCAATTCCCCGAATGCTATTGAGGGCAACCATGTCGGCAAATGCGATACGGCAAGCGCTGAATATCAGGGAAGCAACAACGGCTGCATTGATGGAATTGGTACAACGGAAGAGATTCTTTCTGCCATCCGCGAGCTGGTATGTGTGCTTCCAGGCAACAATGCAGAGTGCGGCAGGGAAGACGAGTGTACAGACGATTTGAACCGTGTTTGCGAGAACCTTGCCGGATGCAAGGAAGATGCAAGGCTGGTGCTGACACACATCTCTGACAGCAATTTATTTATTGAGACTAAGAAGGATTTTGCCAAGAATATGGTAACTGGATTTATTAAGCTCAATGGCATGACGATTGGCGCAGTTGCCAATACAGCGGCAGTGTTTGATGAAAGCGGCGAGAAAGCGGAGAGCTTTGATTCTGCATTGACGGCAAGAGGCTGCAATAAGGCGGCAGAATTCGTTAAGTTCTGTGATGCGTTTGACATTCCGGTATTGTCACTGACGAATGTAGAAGGTTTTGCAGCTACCGAATGTTCGGAGAAGTCTTTGGCAAAGGCAATGGCGCGTATGACGGCGGCATTTGCCGGGGCGACCGTTCCTAAGGTAAATGTTATCATCGGTAACGCTTATGGAAGCGCATATGTGATGATGAACAGCAAATCTATCGGTGCAGACCTTGTTTATGCATGGGATGGAAGTAAGATTGGCATGATGGACGCGAAGCTGGCAGCTAAGATTATGTATGACGGTGAATCCGCAGATGTGATCAACAAGAAAGCAAAAGCTTACGAAGAGTTACAGTCTTCTGTCCAGACCGCAGCAAGGCGTGGACAAGTTGATTTGATTATTGCAGCGGAAGATACCAGAAAGTATGCGGTAGCGGCATTTGAGATGCTCTATACGAAAGGATCGGGCGAGCCGGTCAGAAAACATACAGCAAAATAGAAAGGTGAAGTTTATGAAAAAGAAAATATTGCTGATAATCAGTTTGTGTCTTATCGCACTTGGGTTGGCAGCATGCGGAGAAACGGATCCTACCACAATGAGTTATAACGGTTACAGTTATGACCAGTTAAAGAGCACATGTGAAGGAACTGTAACATCACTTTTGGAGATGCCAGATGAGCAGAAGCAGCCGTATGTTGTTATGAAAGATATGTCGGATGCAGAGCGCAACAACTATATCAAATCTGTTGCTCCTTCTGCTACGGAGCAGGATATTGCAGGCATTCTTCAGCAGGCGAATATGATTATGCGCTGGGATGAGGCAGTTGCCCAAGCAGGCGAATATGTGGAAATGGGAGAATTCACCATTACCAAGTCCGGCAAGACATTAGAGTGCAAGCAGGAAATTAAATTTACAGACCGTCCGGTGATCCTCAGTTATGTGTACAAGTACCATAATATGGAATTGGAGGACATTGGTGTAGAGGCAGTACAGACATTGGGCGAGAAGATGACGAATGCCGCATTGAACACTTTAATGGGTATGGGCATCGTGTTTATTGTTCTGATACTGATTAGTTTGATTATCTATGGATTCAAGGTATTCCCATATCTTGAGGCGAAGAAAAAAGCGCAGAGCAGCGCTCCGGCGGTAGCTGAGGCACCCGCAGCAGCTCCGGTGGCAGCCCCTGTGACGGCACAGGATGATTTGGAATTGGCAGCCGTAATCGCAGCGGCGATTGCAGCATCTACCGGAACTTCTACAAGTGATTTTGTAGTGCGTTCCATCAGAAGAAGGTAGCAGGCAACTAATATATAGAATATTCAGGAGGAAACGAAAATGAAAAGCTATACAATTACTGTTAATGGAAACGTTTATGATGTTACTGTAGAAGAAAACGGCGCAGGTGCAGCTCCGGCAGCAGCACCAGTAAGGGCAGCAGCGCCCGTAGCGGCTCCGGCGGCAGCTCCGGCACCCGCAGCAGGCGGCGCAGGAAGCGTGAAGATTGAGGCAGGCGCGGCAGGTAAAGTATTCAGCATTGATAAGAAGGCTGGAGACGCTGTAAAGCGTGGCGATACAATCTTAGTATTGGAAGTTATGAAGATGGAGACGCCTGTAGTTGCACCGGAAGACGGAACCGTGGCAAGCATCGAAGTGAGCGCAGGACAGGCTGTAGAGGCAGGCGCATTATTGGCAACTATGAACAACTAATTATTTGGAGGTAAAATATGAGTTACGTAGGAGAAACTTTATCAAACCTCCTGCATCAGACCGCATTTTTCAACCTGACCTGGGGTAACTATGTGATGATATTGGTTGCATTCATATTCCTTTTCCTGGCAATCAAAAAAGGATTTGAGCCCCTGTTACTGGTTCCGATTGCGTTTGGTATGCTGCTGGTTAATATCTATCCTGATATTATTGCTTCCCCGGAAGAGACCAGCAATGGCGTAGGTGGTTTACTTTATTATTTCTATTCTCTGGATGAGTGGTCCATCCTCCCATCTTTGATCTTTATGGGTGTTGGAGCGATGACAGACTTTGGTCCGCTGATTGCAAATCCCATCAGTTTCCTGTTGGGAGCAGCAGCACAGTTTGGTATTTTTGGCGCATATTTCATGGCAATTTTGCTTGGTTTTAACGATAAGGCAGCGGCAGCCGTTTCTATTATCGGAGGAGCGGACGGTCCTACGTCCATTTTCCTTGCAGGTAAGTTGGGACAGACTGGTCTGATGGGACCGATTGCGGTGGCCGCTTATTCCTATATGGCGTTAGTGCCGATTATCCAGCCGCCAATCATGAAGCTCTTCACTACTAAGAAAGAGCGTGCGATCAAGATGGAGAATTTACGTCCAGTATCAAAGCTGGAGAAGATTTTATTCCCTATCGTAGTTACTTCAGTCGTATGTATTATCTTGCCAACAACGGCTCCGTTGGTGGGTATGCTGATGCTTGGTAACCTGTTCCGTGAATCTGGCGTGGTTCGTCAGTTGTCAGAGACGGCTTCCAACGCAATGATGTACATCGTAGTTATCCTGCTGGGAACTTCCGTAGGTGCAACGACCAGCGCAGAGGCATTTTTAAATATCACAACTTTGAAGATTGTAGCTCTCGGTTTAATTGCATTTATGTTCGGTACAGCGGCAGGAACATTGTTCGGCAAGCTGCTTTGTAAGATTACCGGCGGCAAGATTAACCCGCTGATTGGTTCTGCCGGCGTGTCGGCGGTGCCGATGGCAGCGCGTGTGTCCCAGAAGGTTGGAGCAGAAGAAGATCCTACCAACTTCTTGCTGATGCATGCGATGGGCCCCAATGTTGCAGGCGTTATCGGTACGGCCGTAGCAGCAGGTGTGTTTATGGCAATATTTGGAATATAATTTACTAATTCAGCCAGACGAAAAGGGTATGCAAAATCGTGCGCGCACAGATTTTGTATAGCATATTTCGTCTGAGGGAACGCCATCCGTTGTAAGCGTCTTTGCGAATGGTGTGTGCTGAATAGTATATTTTATAATGTAAAATTTGAATGGAGGAAATCATGGCTGAAAAGAAGAGAAAACCCGTTAAGATTACGGAGACCATATTACGTGATGCGCATCAGTCTCTGATTGCTACTCGTATGACAACAGAGCAGATGCTGCCTATTATTGATAAAATGGATAAAGTCGGCTACAATGCCGTAGAGTGCTGGGGTGGCGCGACATTTGATGCATCCTTGCGTTTCCTGAAGGAAGATCCATGGGATCGTTTGAGAAAACTCAAAGCAGGATTTAAGAATACAAAATTGCAGATGTTGTTCCGTGGACAGAACATTTTAGGTTACCGTCCGTATGCGGATGACGTGGTAGAATATTTTGTACAGAAATCCATTGCCAATGGTATTGACATTATCCGTATTTTTGACTGTCTGAATGACTTACGCAATCTTCAGACGGCAGTAACCGCTACCAATAAGGAAAAAGGCCATGCGCAGGTTGCGCTTTCCTATACGTTAGGTGATGCTTACACCTTGCAGTATTGGACGGATATGGCTAAGAAGATCGAAGAGATGGGCGCTAACTCCATCTGTATCAAGGATATGGCAGGTCTTTTGACACCTTATAAGGCAGAAGAACTTGTAAAATCCTTAAAGAAAGCAACCAAACTTCCGATTGAGTTACATACTCATTATACCTCTGGTGTGGCTTCCATGACTTATCTGAAAGCTGTGGAGGCAGGCTGTGATATTATTGATACGGCTATGTCCCCCTTCGCGCTGGGCACCAGCCAGCCGGCAACGGAAGTTATGGCTGAGGCATTCCGCGGAACTGAGATGGATCCGGGATTTGACCAGATGTTGTTAAAGGAGATTGCAGACTACTTCCGTCCGATGAGAGAAGAGGCGTTGAAGAGCGGATTGATGAATCCCAAGGTATTGGGCGTGGATATCCAGACCTTACTTTACCAGGTGCCGGGCGGTATGTTGAGCAACATGGTATCTCAGTTAAAAGAGCAGAACGCAGAAGACAAGTATATGGACGTGCTCGAAGAGATTCCGCGTGTGCGTAAAGACTTGGGTGAGCCGCCTCTGGTTACACCTTCTTCCCAGATTGTCGGCACACAGGCTGTATTCAATGTATTGATGGGCGAGCGTTACAAGGTTGCTACCAAGGAGACCAAGGACGTATTGCTTGGAAAATATGGTCAGACAGTTAAGCCGTTCGACAAAAAAGTGATTGATAAGGTATTGGGCGACGAGAAGAAGAATGCGATTACTTGTCGTTATGCAGACCTCTTAGAGCCAGAGCTTCATAAGATTGAGGCTGAGATGAAACAGTGGAAGCAGCAGGATGAGGATGTTCTCTCTTATGCACTGTTCCCGCAGGTTGCAACAGAGTTCTTCAAGTATAGGGAAGCACAACAGACAAAGGTGGATGCTTCCGTTGCTGATACTAAGAACGGAGCATATCCAGTTTAAATTGTTTTTATTCCCGCGAGGGTAAGTGCCCTGTGGGTGCAAATACCCCGCCCTTTGGGGCGGAAAGAACAAGTTAGGTCATACCTCGTAGATTGCTGTGGAGTATTTGACTAGGAAAAGAGAAGATACTGTTCCTTTGAGCAGTATCTTTTTCTTAATATTTAGAGGAAAGCGTGTTGTATTTCTTCTAAATATTAGGAAAATATGCGCATTCGCGCGAACTGTGTTGAGGAGAGGATTGGATATGGCGAGTACCAACGAATTGATGAATCGGATCAACGAACGATACAGCGCATTGAGCAAGGGACAGAAGATGATTGCAGCCTACATTACGGACTATTATGACAAGGCGGTATTCTTAACTGCGGCCAAGCTGGGGGAAGCAGTGGGTGTTAGCGAGTCCACAGTTGTCCGTTTTGCTATGCAGTTGGGCTACAAAGGCTATCCGCAGTTTCAGCAGGCATTGGCGGAGCTGGTACGTGGAAAACTCGATACGGTACAGCAGATGGAGAATGTATACGGAAGGATTTCACAGTCTGAAATTTTGACGACAGTGTTGACATCGGACGCGAAACGTATTCAGGAGACGTTGGAAATGATAGATGCGCAAGCGTTTGATATGGCGGTAGATGCAATTTTAAAGGCCAGACATATCTATGTAATTGGTTTAAGGAGTTGCGCGCCCATAGCGGAGTTTCTATCCTTTTACCTGAATATGATGTTTGACAATGTGAAGCTTGTGCACACCAACAGTTCTAGTGAATTATTTGAGCAGATGTTATATATAGGCAGAGAGGATGTGATTGTTGGAATTAGTTTTCCGCGGTATTCTATGCGCGTGTTGAAAGCGATGGAATTTGCCAATAATCGCAATGCCCGGGTTATTACACTCACAGACAGCGTACATTCTCCGATGAATCTGTATTCCTCCTGCAATCTCGTGGCGCAGAGCGATATGTCGTCCATCGTAGATTCTTTAGTAGCGCCTTTGAGCGTAATTAATGCATTGATTATGGCAATCTGTATGAAGCGGCAGAGGAAGGTAGTGCGTAATCTGGAAATGATTGAACAGCTTTGGGAGGAGTATCAGGTCTGCGGTAGTGATGAGATTGATTATATAGGGGATTCTGTGCGCATGGGATATGCGCAGAATAAGACGGAAAGAGAAGCAGAGTATGAGTAAAGTGATCGTAATTGGCGGTGGCGCGGCGGGTATGATGGCAGCCATACGCGCGGCGGAAAATGGGCATCAGGTGACATTGTTAGATCAGAATGAAAAGCTGGGTAAGAAGCTCTATATTACCGGAAAAGGAAGGTGTAATATTACCAATGACTGTGAGACGGAACATTTGCTGAAAAATGTTATCCGCAACAGCAGGTTCCTTTATAGCGCATTTTATACCTTTGACAGCAGGCAGGTCATGGAATTTTTTGAAATTCATGGGCTGACGATTAAGACGGAGCGCGGCGGACGTGTATTTCCGCAGTCCGACCACTCATCTGATGTGATCCGCACTTTGCAGAAAACCTTGCAGCAAGAACAAGTCAGGGTACAGCTCAACGCCAAAGTTGCCGATATTTTGACTGTGGGCAGTGATGATAATAAAAGTGTGTCGGGCGTTTTGCTTACGGATGGATCAGTTCTCAGAGCGGAAAATGTTATTCTTGCCACGGGCGGCTGTTCTTATGTGTCTACCGGTTCCACAGGAGATGGCTATTGCTTTGCCGAAAAGTTGGGACACACTGTGACGGAGCGTACGCCTTCGCTGGTGCCGTTTGAGACAGCGGAAAGTTGGGTGAAGGATTTGCAGGGGCTTTCGCTGAAGAATGTAACGGTAAGTATACGCAAAGGGAAAAAGCTTCTGTTTGAAGATTTTGGCGAGATGTTGTTTACGCATTACGGGGTGAGCGGGCCGCTGTTAATTAGCGCCAGCAGTCTTGTCAACGATTATCAAAAGGACATGCCGTTGGCAATGGAAATAGATCTGAAGCCAGCATTGACGGAGGAACAGTTGGACAAACGTGTTTTGCGCGATTTTGAGGAGAATCAAAAGCGACAGTTTAAGAATGCCTTATCTCAATTATTTCCGGCGAAATTGATTCCGGTAATCATAAAATTAAGCGGCATAAGTGCAGAAAGTAAGGTAAATATAATTACCAAGCGGGAGCGGTTGGATTTTGTGCATTTAATAAAACATTTTCCTTTGACTTTGCAGCGTTTCCGGGATTTTAATGAGGCAATTATTACGCGGGGAGGCGTCTGTACCAGAGAAGTTAATCCGTCTACGATGGAGTCAAAGCTGGTGTCTGGACTGTATTTTGCCGGAGAGCTGTTAGACTTGGACGCTTTGACTGGAGGGTTTAATTTACAGATTGCTTGGTCTACCGGCTATCTTGCCGGGGATAGTATTCAGAGATAGAAATGGAGGAAGCCAGATGGCATTTAATATTGCGATTGATGGTCCGGCGGGAGCTGGAAAAAGCACAATTGCCAAAAGGGTGGCAAAGGAGCTGTCTTATATCTATGTTGATACCGGTGCGATGTATCGTGCAATGGCCTTGTATTTCCTGCGTGCGGGGATTGCGGCGGATGATGAGGCGGCAATTACAAAATCGTGCGAACAGATTACCGTAACCCTTTCCAATGAGCAGGGGGAACAGCAGGTATTTTTGAATGGGGAGAATGTCAACGGATTTATCCGCACGGAGGAAGTAGGAAAAATGACGTCCGCAGTCAGCGTATATGCGCCGGTGCGGGAAAAGTTGACACAGCTTCAGCGCGAGATGGCACAGACGACAGACTTAATTATGGACGGGAGGGATATAGGTACTTGCGTGCTGCCGAAGGCACAGGTAAAAATCTATCTGACAGCGAGCGTTGCCACTCGCGGAAAGCGTAGATTTTTGGAATTACAGGAGAAGGGTGTCGAATGCAGTCTTGAAGAAATCTGTGCGGATATTGAAAAGCGCGATCATCAGGATATGACGCGCGAGATTTCTCCGTTAAAGCAGGCGGAGGACGCCGTCTTGGTGGACAGTTCCGAGATGTCGATTGAAGAAGTTGTGGCGAAGATTTTAGAGATTGTCAGGGATGCGAAGCTATGAAAGTGATTTTGGCGAAAAGCGCAGGGTTTTGCTTTGGCGTCAGGCGTGCTGTCGACACGGTCTATGAGCAGGTGGAGCAAAAGAAGGGAAAGATATATACGTTCGGCCCTATTATACACAATGAGGAAGTTGTAGCAGATTTGGAAAAAAAGGGTGTCTGTGTGGTGGAGACGGTGAAGGAGCTTAAAAATTGCCAGGATGGTACCGTTATTATCCGTTCCCATGGCGTAGGAAAGTCTGTTTATGAATTACTTGAGGCAGAGAATATTCCTTATGTGGACGCAACATGTCCTTTTGTGCAGAAAATACACCGGATTGTGGAGCGTTACAGTCGCGAGGGCTGCCATGTGCTAATTATTGGCAATGAGAATCACCCGGAGGTCGAGGGCATTAAGGGGTGGAGTGCTAATTTTGCGCAGACCAGCGTAATTTCAACAGTTGAGGAAGCACAAAAGTTTGTGTTGGAGAGCCCCAAAAAGGTCTGTATTGTCTCACAGACGACATTTAACAACAAGAAATTTCAAGAACTAGTTGAAATTATTTCAAAAAAAGGTTATGATATAGTTGTTTTAAATACGATTTGCAATGCGACACAGGAGAGGCAGACGGAGGCGAAGGCGATTGCCGCCGAGGTGGAAGCCATGATTGTGGTCGGTGGAAAGAACAGTTCCAATACGCAAAAGCTATTTGAAATATGTAAAAAAGAATGTGAAAATACTTGCTATATACAGACACTTAAGGATTTGGACTTGTCTAAATTACGGTTCATTAATAGCGTAGGTATTACCGCAGGGGCTTCTACCCCAAACAAAATTATTGAGGAGGTTCAAAAGAATGTCAGAAATGAGTTTTGAACAAATGTTAGATGAATCATTTAAAACAATAAGAAATGGGGAGGTAGTTGAAGGTACCGTTATTGATGTGAAACCAGACGAGATTATCTTGAACATTGGTTACAAGTCCGATGGAATCATTACCCGGAATGAGTATACGAACGAACCTAACGTTGATTTGACTACCGTAGTTTCCGTTGGAGACACCATGGAATCAAAGGTTCTGAAAGTAAATGACGGTGAGGGTCAGGTGCTTTTGACCTACAAGCGTCTTGCTGCTGAGAGAGGAAGCAAGAAGTTAGAAGAAGCTTTCAATGCGCAGGAAGTATTGAAGGCAAAAGTTGTACAGGTATTAGAGGGCGGCTTGAGCGTTGTAATTGACGAGTCAAGAATTTTTATTCCGGCAAGCCTGGTATCTGATACATACGAGAAGGATCTTGGCAAGTATAAGGACCAGGAGATTGAGTTTGTTATCACAGAATTTAACCCGCGCAGAAGAAGAATCATCGGTGATAGGAAGCAATTACTGCTTGCTAAGAAGGAAGAGATGCAGAAGGCATTGTTTGCGAGAATCAATGTCGGTGATGTTTTAGAGGGAACCGTTAAGAATGTAACAGATTTCGGCGCGTTTATTGATCTGGGCGGTGCGGACGGACTGCTCCATATTTCTGAGATGTCCTGGGGAAGAGTTGAGAATCCCAAGAAGGTATTTAAGGTTGGCGAGGTTGTCAGAGTATTTATCAAAGACATCAACGAGAAGAAGATTGCGCTTAGTATGAAGTTTGAAGATGAGAATCCATGGAAAGATGCTTCAGAGAAGTATGCAGTTGGCACAGTAATTAAGGGCGTAGTTGCCAGAATGACAGATTTTGGTGCATTCGTAGAGTTGGCTCCTGGTGTTGACGCACTCTTGCATGTATCGCAGATTTCCAGGGAACATGTGGAGAAACCGGCAGATGTACTGAAGATTGGGCAGGAGATTGAGGCTAAGATTGTTGACTTTAATGAAGAGGAGAAGAAGATTAGCCTTAGTTTGAAGGCAATGCTTGCTTCGGCTGAAGAGCCGGTAGCGGAATCTGTAGAAGATGTTGAGGAAGAATCTGTTGAGGAAGAATAGAGGAATTTCATGAACGGATATGAGGATTTCAAAAAAGATATTTTAGCATTAACTAAAATTGATTTGAATTCATACAAAGAAAAGCAGATGAAGCGCCGAATTGACACGTTGATTTCTAAAAATGGAATTAAAAGTTATAAGGACTATGTGGCGTTAATCAAGAAAGATGAAGAGAAATTTGAGCAGTTTGTAAATTTTCTCACGATTAATGTGTCGGAATTTTACCGAAATCCTGAGCAGTGGGAGATCTTGGATAAGAGCGTATTCCCTGCGCTGATTAAAAAGTTTGGCAAGAATCTGAAGGTTTGGAGCGCAGCCTGCTCCACAGGCGACGAGCCGTATTCGCTGGTTATGGCGTTATCTCGGCATATTCCATTGAATCAGATTCATATTACGGCGACGGATATTGATAAGCAGGTGCTCGACAAAGCGCGAATGGGGCTTTATAATGAGAAGAGCATAGCTGCCGTGCCAGCAGATTTCAAGAAGAAATATTTTACTAAGGTAGGAAGTTCCTATCAGATTTCCAATGAAATTAAGCGCCAGGTCGAATTTAAGGAACACAATTTACTTCGGGATACTTATCCGACTGGTTGTCATTTGATTGTTTGCCGAAATGTATTGATTTATTTTACGGAAGAGGCGAAGGAAGAGATTTACAAGAAGTTTAATGCGGCGCTCACGCCGCAAGGAGTTCTTTTCATTGGAAGTACAGAGCAGATTATGAATTATAAAGAATTGAATTATCAAAGGCATCAATCCTTCTTCTTCCAGAAGAATTAGCCTTTTGATAAGTATATTCCCTACTCTTTTCGTCTCCTGCGATTTTTCGCAGGAGACGTATTTTCATTTTATAGAAAGATCTTGTCACGCGAACAGGATTGTGGGTTATGCCTGTTTTTTCAAATATTCTAACAAGTGGCAGGCATATTTTTTCTGAAGCTCTAAGGAATCAGTGAAATCTTCGGTCATTTCAAACCAGGTAACTTTATCATGGTATTCTAATTTGAAATAAGGGGTGATAACCTCTTCATATTGCGGTAAGAAGCAGCCGGTTTTCTTGCTATAGCAGGTAGCGGCTTTTGCTTTTGTACGAAAATTTTTGTCTACATAGAAGGCAACGCTTTTGTGAATGGCGCGGTCTTCTTCTGGGAGGAAATAATAGTCCCGGTAATTGGGGTAAAAATATTTCAGTTCTCCCTGATAAATGGAAACTTTTAGTTTTGCCTGTCGTCCATATCCTGTAAGATAAATGTCTTTTTTGCCAAAAGAGAAACGTTTGGGCAATGGGTTGTTAAGTCCCAGTATCATTATCATTTCCAACTCCTGTATGTTTTCATATGATTTGTAGGAGTTTTTTTCACAGGAGAGCACGTCAAAGTCTCCCTCAAAAAGCCTGGGATAAGAGAGAATAGGGAGCAGTTTGGGCATTCCCAGCAAATCTTCATAATTGTGAAGTTGCAACAGGGAGGCTTTCTCGGCGTCTGCTTGCTTGGCATAATCGAGATAGAAATTGATTAAGTCGCCGCCGGAGTATTTGTCTTTCCGTTCAATTCCCAGAAATGCTTCTAAAGACTTTTGTTTTAAGTTGGGAAGCCTGAGAATGGATTTGAATTTGGACATTTTTTTAAAAATATCCAAATGCACGCCCTTGAGGGGTTCCTGAAATCCATAATGCTCTGTGCGTTTCTGAAGGTAGGGGATGTCAAATCCCATGCCATTAAAAGAAATCAGGCGTTCATATTGGTTTGCTAACTTGAAAAAAGCAGTGAGGACAGACTTCTCTTCTTGGGGTTTTTCCGCAAAAAACTGAGTGATGCAAATCAGATCGCCTTTTCTGGCGGCACAGCCAATCAGGTAAATATGTGTATTCATAGGAGAAAAGCCGGTTGTCTCAATATCAAAAAAAAGCGCGGATTCTGTGAACACTTCTTCTGTAATTGGATCTTGTGCAGTGAATACCGCTTCATTCTGCCATATCTTCATGGTCTCCTCCGTTAGTAAAAATTTCGGTTTCAGTGAATAACTATGGTTACTATTCACTTATGTGATTATATCCATATTTTGTGTTTGCCCATTTTTTGTAATAACCTATATTTCCGTATCAAAAGGTCTTGCTGCCTTTGGCAGCATAGACATCTTGCACAAAAAGTGTCTGGAAAGCTAGCTTTCCATAGCACTTTTATGTGCAAAGTGTTTCCATCACAGAGTGATGGAAACCTTTTGGTACTATGCATATACAAAATAGGGAAACTCAAAATCCATATTGGCTGACAAGTGAACTGTAACCAATTATAATACAATTCATAAAAAATTTCCAGATGGACTTGCAATATACCTCTAAGGGGTATATAATATATTTTGTTCAGGGAATATTAAAATTTTGAGAGTGTATGCAAAGGAGGAAGGATGATGCCGGAACAGACAGAATGCGGTGTTCCTAAGAAAAAAGAACGTACAGAGAAAGAGTATAAGGATTTAGTGAACCGACTGAGCCGGATTGAGGGACAGGTGCGGGGAGTCAAGGGTATGTTGGAGCGGGATGCGTATTGTATTGATATTTTGGTACAGGTAGCAGCAGTGAATGCGGCATTAAATAGTTTCAATAAGATACTGTTGGCGAATCATATCAAGACTTGTGTAGCCCAGGATGTTCGGGAGGGCAAGGAAGAGACGATAGATGAGTTGGTATCAATTATACAAAAATTGATGAAATAAGTAATCTGATATAGTGCTTAACTCTGGGAAATGGAAGAGATAGGGTAGCGAAAGTGGGCTTGCCCTAATTGAGAAAGGAGCGAGTAATGGAGCAATATACAGTGACCGGAATGAGCTGTGCGGCTTGCAGCGCCAGAGTGGAAAAGGCCGTTTGCAAAGTGCCGGGCGTGGCGTCGTGTTCGGTAAGCCTGTTGACAAATTCCATGGGTGTGGAGGGGTCTGCTAGGGAGGCAGAGATTATCCGTGCAGTGGAGGAAGCAGGTTATGGAGCCGCTCTCAAAACGGCGGAGGCGGCGCAGTCTTCCCGGGCAGAGATGAGTGAGGATGCCTTAGAGGATAGAGATACGCCGCAACTGAAACGGCGACTTTGGTATTCGCTGGGATTTTTGGCGGCCTTAATGTATCTTTCCATGGGACATATGATGTGGGGC
Source organism: uncultured Lachnospiraceae bacterium (assembly GCA_947565425.1). Lineage (GTDB taxonomy): Bacteria > Bacillota > Clostridia > Lachnospirales > Lachnospiraceae > Petralouisia. The sequence continues at coordinate 105,300 of CANOFW010000001.1, read as the reverse complement.
TGGCCGGTGCCAGGAGTTCTTGCAGCTAATCATGTGGCGATGGGGCTTGTACAGCTCTTATTGACAATCATCATCATGGTAGTCAATCAAAAGTTTTTTGTCAGTGGTTGGAAGAGTTTTTGTCACGGTGCTCCGAATATGGATACGCTTGTCGCTATGGGCGCAGGAGCGGCGTTTATTTACAGCACATATGCCTTGTTTGCCATGACGGATGCGCAGGTAAGGGGCGATATGCATCAGGTAATGTCCTATATGCATGAGTTTTATTTTGAGTCAGCGGCGATGATTCTAACATTGATTACAGTTGGTAAGATGTTAGAGGCGCGTGCAAAAGGAAAGACGACGGACGCCTTAAAAGGGTTGATGAAATTGGCGCCTAAGACAGCGATTATTCTCAAGGACGGTGTGGAGACAGAGATTCCGATAGAACAGCTAAAAAAAGGCGATATTTTTGTGGTTCGTCCTGGAGAAAACATTCCAGTTGATGGTATTGTTTTGGAAGGGAGCAGTGCGGTGAATGAAGCGGCGCTTACCGGAGAAAGCATTCCAGTAGATAAAGCGGAGGGAGACCTTGTATCGGCGGCAACGGCAAACCAGTCGGGATTTCTGAAATGTCAGGCGTCCAGGGTAGGGGAAGATACAACGTTGGCGCAGATTATCCGCATGGTCAGCGATGCGGCAGCAACCAAGGCTCCGATCGCAAAGGTGGCAGACCGGGTGTCGGGCGTTTTTGTGCCGGCAGTTATCGGTATTGCATTGGTGACAACTGTAATTTGGCTAGTTGCGGGCTATGGTATTGGTTTTGCTTTGGCAAGGGGTATTTCTGTGTTAGTAATAAGCTGCCCTTGTGCTTTAGGGCTGGCGACCCCGGTGGCAATTATGGTTGGCAATGGTATTGGCGCCAGGAATGGAATTCTCTTTAAGACGGCAGTTTCCTTGGAAGAAACAGGTAAAATGGAGATTATTGCCCTTGACAAAACAGGAACAATTACCAGGGGCGAGCCGCAGGTGACAGACTTAGTCCCGATGGTGGGCGTTACAGAGCAGGAATTGTTATTGACGGCTCTGACGCTTGAGGCAAAGAGTGAGCATCCTCTGGCCAAAGCTGTGATTTCATACGCCAGCGAACAGAACTTGCAGCCTGCGGAAGTAACGGAATTTCAGATAAAGCCAGGAAATGGACTTTCTGGAACATGTGACGGTGTCTTTTGCTGTGGAGGAAATGAGGCTTTTATCCTCACACATGCCACGATTCCCCAAGAAATGAAGCGACAGGCAGAACGTTTGGCACAGGAGGGGAAAACGCCGCTGTTTTTTGCCCGAGATGGCGCGTTATACGGTTTGATTGCCGTGGCGGATGTCATCAAAGAGGATAGTCCGCAGGCGATTCAAGAGCTTGAGAATCTGGGACTTCGCGTAGTGATGCTTACCGGTGACAATGAAGGTACGGCAAATGCGATTGGCAGACAGGCAGGAGTGGATCAGGTGATTGCGGGCGTGCTGCCGGACGGAAAAGAAGCGGTGATCCGTTCACTTCAGCAGGAGGGGAAGGTCATCATGGTAGGAGATGGTATTAATGACGCCCCGGCTCTGACGCGTGCCGATATGGGAATTGCCATTGGCGCGGGAACCGATGTCGCCATTGACGCGGCAGATATTGTGCTGATGAAGAGCCGGCTCAGTGATGTTCCGGCTGCGATAAGATTAAGCCGCGCCTCGTTGAGAAATATTCATGAGAATCTGTTTTGGGCGTTTATCTATAATATCATAGGTATTCCCCTGGCAGCAGGGCTTTGGATTCCAATCTTTGGCTGGGAGCTTAACCCCATGTTTGGCGCCGCGGCGATGAGTTTGTCCAGTTTCTGTGTGGTGACGAATGCGCTGCGTCTGAATATGAAGGATATTTACAATTCCCAAAAGGATAAGCCACAGCGAAAAGCAAAACAGGAGAAAAACGCCAGTGAGAGAGAGCTGGCAAAGCAGCAAGAAGAGACAAGAATTATCAAGGAGGAAGAAAAAATGCAAAAAACAATGAAAATCGAAGGTATGATGTGTGCACACTGTGAGGCAGCAGTAAAGAAATGCTTGGAAGAAATTGCGGGAGTGGATACGGCGCAGGTAAGTCATGAAGCTGGTACAGCAGTTGTAAGTTTCAATGAAACAGTTTCCGATGATGTCCTAAGGAAAGCAGTGGAAGCTAAGGACTACAAGGTATTGTCTGTAGAATAAAGAATTTAACCCTTTGTTCCCATGTATGGATTCTCGCAATAACAAATGGATAAACTTATTTTCTGAAAAATAAATAAAAAAAGAACAAAAAAACAGAAAATAAGGGGAAAAGTTTCAAAAAAAAGTACATGTTTTTGATATTTTTTTAATGCGTTTTAAAAAAAATGTGATACAATAGTCGTAGCAGTGTTTTATGACCGAGGAGGTCCATACATGGAAGAAAAAGTGGCGAGCGGGTTACGGGAACAGCAGGCCAGGCGTAAACGTATTAACAGAATGAAGATGTTTTTGGTCGCCGGGATCGTAATTTGGATTATAGTATTAACAGTTTTGATGGCCGCCTTGTTGATGAAAGTGCTTCAGTTGGAAGAGAGATTAAATGAAGCAATCGTTTCTAAGGAGGAGATCACACTGGAGCATGATGCGAAGAGTGCAGGCTCTCCGACAGAGAGCGCTTCAGATATAGATTTGGCAGATGATACATCAGCAGAGGGAGTAGTCGCTAAGATTGACCAGGAAGACAGCATGGAACCGTTGCCAGAAGAGCAGGAGGGTGTACCCGAAGAGGAGATATCAGATGACAGTGATGCGCTTGAAGGAGAGATAGCGGAGGATAGTAATGCACTCGAAGAAGGAGAGCATCCGAAAGTTTACTTGACGTTTGATGACGGTCCGAGTGTGAATACGTCTAAGATATTAGATATTTTGAAGGCGAAGAACATCAAAGCGACATTTTTCGTGATTGGGCAGGAAGATGAAGAGTCCAAAGCGTTATATCGAAGGATTGTGGATGAGGGGCATACGCTGGGAATGCATTCGTTTTCCCATAAATATGATGTGATTTATCAATCACTGGATGCATTTCAAGAGGATATGGAGCATTTACAGTCTTATTTGGAAGAGGTTACAGGCGTAACACCCACTATTATGCGTTTCCCAGGAGGCAGTAGTAATAAAGTAAGTAATGTGGACATAGAGGAGCTCATTCGATATGTGAAAGAAAAGGGCATTACTTATTATGATTGGAATGTGGTAAGTGGGGACGCAACCAGCCAGGTTTATACACCGGACGAGCTGGTGGCTAATGTTATGGAGGATGTTGTAAAGTATCATACATCCATTGTATTGATGCACGATTCTTCTGCCAAGGGAAGTACAGTGGATGCATTGTTGCCAATGATTGACCAGTTGCAGGAGATGGGAGCGGAGTTATTGCCAATTGATGAAGCTACGAAGCCTATACAGCATATTAAAGCAGAAGATGTAGAGTAGTCTGCGGTGTTGTATGTTTTTACATGAAAAATAATAGATGGAGGTACATGTATGAGCTTTTTTAAAGATTTCAAGGAGGACTTGTCTCAGGCAGTGAATGAATTGCTTCCTGGAGAGGCGGAATTGAAAGAAGAGGCAGCGCAGATGCATCCAGATCTGGTTGTGAACACGCTGGAGCAGGAAGTGGATGTTAAGTCTGAGTTAAAGAAAATGGAAGGACTTTTTGAAAAGGTTGGTAAAGAAGCCGTGCAGGAAGGACCGATGATCCTTACACCAGAAAGCCCGACAGATTTAGCGAAGAAGCCAAAGGAAGTGAAAGAAGAGAAAAAGGCAGCAGCAGTGATACAGGAAGAACAGAAGCAAAGTGCAATTGAGCCGGTAGAAGCCGGACAGAAGGAGGATACGATTTTGAATACAGAGAATACAGAAAATACATTAACTATGGACAGTGTAAGCACCTTACCGGCAGATGTGTCAGATGAGGTTACCGTGATTACAGAGGGCACCTCATTGAAAGGTGATTTGCAGTCTACCGGTTCTTTTGAATTAAAGGGTAGAATTGAGGGTAATGTTACCTGTAACGGCAAAATGACTGTCACAGGAAGCATTCATGGCAATTCTCAGTCAGCAGAATTTTTTGCTGATTCAGCGAAGGTTGAAGGTGAGATTTCTACGACAGGAACGGTTAAGATTGGCCTTGGTTCTGTTGTGATCGGTAATATTGCAGCGAGCAGTGCAGTAATTGCTGGTGCAATCAAGGGGGATATTGACGTTCATGGTCCGGTTGTGGTAGATACTTCCGCAGTTGTTATGGGAAATATTAAATCACGTTCTGTTCAGATTAACAATGGTGCAGTAATCGAAGGATTCTGTTCACAGTGCTATGCAGAAGTTGATATGGAGAGCCTGTTTGACGCAAAATAGAAAGGCAATATATGAAAAGAATAATATTAAAGCTGAGCGGAGAAGCTTTAGCAGGGGAAAAGCATACCGGTTTTGATGAGGCAACAGTTACTGTAGTTGCAAAACAGGTAAAGGAGTTGGTGGATGCTGGCACCCAGGTAGGGATTGTTATTGGCGGTGGCAACTTTTGGAGAGGGAGAACAAGTGAGACCATAGACCGTACAAAGGCTGATCAGATTGGTATGCTTGCTACGGTAATGAACTGTATCTATGTCTCTGAAATATTCCGCTCTGTTGGTATGATGACGCAGATTTTAACGCCTTTTGAATGCGGCGCTTTTACAAAGCTGTTTTCCAAAGACCGCGTAAATAAATATTTTACGAAAGGGATTGTGTGCTTTTTTGCTGGAGGAACGGGTCATCCCTATTTTTCAACCGATACAGCGACTGTTTTGCGTGCTGTGGAGATTGAGGCAGAAGGAATCCTGCTGGCGAAGGCGATTGACGGCGTTTATGACAAGGATCCTAAGACGAATCCAGATGCGGTGAAGTACGACGAGGTATCCATACAGGAAGTCATAGATAAGAAATTGGCAGTAGTGGATTTGACAGCGTCCATCATGTGTATGGAAAATAAAATGCCGATGTTTGTGTTTGGTTTAAATGAAGAGAACAGTATTGTTAAGGCGATAAGTGGTACTTTTTCAGGAACGAAGGTTACTATTTGACGTGATATCCTGTGTAGGGATTATCAGTAGTGGTTGGGAGGAATTTATTTATGGATGATAGATTACAGCAATATGACGATAAAATGCAGAAATCTTTTGATAATTTGCTAGGCGAGTTTGGCTCTATCCGTGCAGGGCGTGCAAATCCTCATGTATTGGACAAATTAAGAGTTGATTATTATGGAACGCCTACCGCACTCCAGCAGGTAGCAAATATTTCTGTCCCAGAACCGCGTATGTTATTGATTCAGCCGTGGGAACCCAATATGGTGCGGGAGATTGAAAAAGCGATTCAGACATCGGATTTGGGGATTAATCCTACCAATGACGGCAAGGTAATCCGCCTGACGTTCCCGGAACTGACAGAGGAACGCAGGAAGGATTTGGCCAAGGATGTGAAGAAAAAGGGCGAGAACGCCAAAGTAGCAGTTCGCAATATCCGCAGGGACGCCAATGATTCGCTGAAGAAAATGTCCAAGTCAAACGACGTTTCCGAAGATGAAGTGAAGCAGTTAGAAGATGAAGTACAGAAACTGACGGATAAATATATTGCCAAGGTCGATAAGGCAGTAGAAGAGAAAACAAAAGAAATTCTTACTGTATAAGAGTTGTCTGTTGATGCAGGCAATCCATTGTGCATAAAAGGCCGGGTTTGTTCCTGGCTTTTTCATCTTATAGGAAAGACCTTGTCACGCTAAAGCGTGAAGTGTAAAAGGGGAATGCAGATTAGGGAGGGAATATGGAAATTCCACAACATGTAGCGATTATTTTAGATGGAAACGGCAGATGGGCGAAGCAGCATGGTATGCCCAGAAATTATGGGCACACCCAGGGGGCAAAGAATGTAGAGATAATTTGCCGGGAAGCTTGGAATCTGGGGATTAAATATTTGACTGTGTATGCATTTTCTACGGAAAACTGGTCACGTCCTCAGAATGAGGTCAATGCGCTGATGAAGCTTTTGCGCAACTATATGAAAAATTGTATCAAGACTGCGGAGAAAAATCACATGCGGGTGCGCGTGATTGGCGATATTTCCAGATTGGATTCAGACATTCAGGAGAGCATACATAGGCTTGAGGAGTTTTCTGAGAATCAGGATGGGCTTAATTTCCAGATTGCCATTAATTATGGCAGCCGTGATGAGATGCTGCGTGGTATGAAAAAGATGCTTGCCGAGTACAAGGAAGGGCAGTTTCAGTTGGAAGAGTTGGATGAGGAAAAGTTTGAGGGATATCTTGACACATGCGGGATTCCAGCTCCGGATTTACTGATTAGGACCAGTGGCGAGCAGCGGTTGTCTAATTATCTTTTGTGGCAGCTTGCGTATAGTGAGTTGTATTTTACAGAGGTTCCCTGGCCAGATTTTACAAAAGAGGAATTAGTAAAAGCTATCGAGGACTATAATAAAAGAGATAGGCGTTATGGCGGGGTAAAGGAGGAGTAAGGTTGTTCCGAACACGATTACTGAGTGGTATTGTATTGGTAATAATCGCACTTGTGTTGGTTATAACGGGCGGTGATATTCTGTTGGCAGGACTGTTTGCCATATCTATGGTTGGTCTGACAGAACTTTACCGCGTATTTCAGATAGAGCGGACGTTGCTGGGGTTGGCTGGATATTTGGCGGCAACTGTATATTATGTGAACTTAGGTATTCCGTTTATTCCGGAAATTGAATTTTTTGTATTGGGATTTTTAATTCTGGTGATGGCGTTTTATGTTTTTCAGTTCCCCAAACATAAGGCAGAACAGGTGTTTGCCGCATTTACGGGCGTCTTTTATGTGGCGGTAATGTTGTCCTGTATTTATCAGACGCGAATGATGGAAACAGGCGCATATATTGTATGGCTAATTTTTTTGTGTTCCTGGGGCAGCGATACTTGTGCGTACTGTGTCGGTGTGCTCATTGGCAAACATAAGATGGCTCCCAAGTTAAGTCCCAAGAAATCTATAGAGGGCGCTGTGGGCGGCGTGCTGGGAACGATGCTTCTAACGGTATTGTATGGCTGGATTTTCCGCGAGCAGATACATCTTACCCTGGATTATATTTTTGTTTTAGCAGCAATCAGTGGCGTTGGCGCATTAGTGTCCATGATCGGGGACCTGTCGGCTTCTGCCATAAAGCGTAATTATGATATTAAGGATTATGGAAAGTTGATTCCGGGACATGGGGGAATCCTTGATCGGTTTGACAGTGTTATCTTTACAGCTCCCATGGTGTATTATCTGGCGAAATTATTTTTGTAACAATTGTCTAGTAACAATTGTGGTGTAAGGAGAGACAGATGAAGAAAATTGCATTGCTGGGTTCTACCGGTTCGATTGGCACCCAGACACTTGAGATTGTCCGTGAGCACCCAGACCTTAAAGTCGTGGCTTTGGCTGCGGGTAGAAATGTATCGCTACTTGAGGAACAGATTCGGGAATTTAAACCGAGGACGGCTGTTTTGTGGGAGGAGAGAGACGCCGCAGATTTGAGAGCGCGAGTGAAAGATCTTTCCGTAACCGTGCTGTCTGGTATGGATGGACTTTTAGAAATTGCCGTGATGCCGGAAGTAGAGATACTTGTGACAGCGATTGTGGGTATGCTGGGAATCCGCCCCACGATAGCGGCGATTGAGGCGGGGAAGACAATTGCGCTCGCCAATAAAGAGACGCTAGTGACGGCAGGGCATATTATCATGCCGCTAGCCAGGGAGCGCAAGGTGCCGATTCTACCGGTAGACAGCGAGCACAGCGCAATTTTCCAATCTTTAAATGGAGAGCGGGGAAATCGCATTCACAAGATATTGTTGACTGCGTCTGGCGGGCCTTTTCGCGGTAAAAAGCGGGAGGATCTTGGGCAGATTCGAGTGGAGGACGCTCTTAACCATCCCAACTGGTCGATGGGGAGGAAAATTACGATTGATTCCGCCACTATGGTAAATAAGGGACTGGAAGTGATGGAGGCGAGCTGGCTCTTTGATGTAAGTTTAGAGCAAATTCAGGTGGTAGTGCATCCGCAGAGCGTCATTCATTCCATGGTGGAGTATGAAGACGGCGCAGTGATGGCGCAGCTTGGAACGCCAGATATGCGGCTTCCTATTCAATATGCACTGTATTATCCCAAGCGGCGCAGTCTTTCTGGGAAGCGGCTGGATTTCTTTCAGCTTGCCAGCCTGACCTTTGAAGAGCCTGACCTTGAAACATTTCCGGGGCTTAGGCTTGCATTCACGGCGATGGAGCGGGGAGGCAATATTCCTACCGCTTATAATGCGGCAAATGAAAAGGCGGTATCGCTATTTTTAGATGGGAAGATTCCGTTTTTACAGATTCCCGAGATTATTCAGGCGTGTATGGAGCATTGTGAATATGAGAGGGAGCCTAAGGTTGAGAAAATTCTCGAAACGGAAGCAGAAGTTTATGCCTTTATAGAAAGCAGGTGGTAAGATTGAACATTATAATTGCGCTTATTATTTTCAGTATCATTATTCTTTTTCATGAGCTGGGACACTTTCTCCTTGCCAAAGCAAATGGGATCAAAGTAAATGAGTTCTCTTTGGGGTTGGGGCCTACGTTATTTGGCGTTACCAAGGGGGAGACAAAGTATTCCATTAAGCTTTTGCCGTTTGGCGGCGCCTGTATGATGGAAGGGGAAGATGGCGAAAGTCAGGATGAGAAATCATTTAACAGTAAATCTGTGTGGGCGCGTATCAGCGTGGTTGCCGCTGGTCCGGTCTTTAATTTTATTATGGCATGGGTGTTTGCGCTGATTGTCATGGCAAGTGTTGGTTTTGACCGTCCGATCTTGAGTAGTGTGCGGGAAGGATTTCCGGCTGCTGAGGCTGGACTTATGGAGGGGGATGAGATTATCTCCATGAACGGCTCGCGGACGCATTTCTTTCGTGAGATCAGTCAGTATTCTTTGTTCCATCCGGGAAAAGATGTAAAGATAGTTTATGAGCGTGAGGGAGAACGTTATGAGGCGATGCTGTCCCCTAAGATGGACGAGGAGAGCGGCAGACAGATGTTGGGTATGAATGGCAGAGCGGTACGTCAAAAAGGAACGTTTTTTGAGACAATCACGCACAGTTTTTTTGAAATACGCTACCAGATAAATACCACGATTGAGAGCTTAAAAATGTTGGTGACCGGCCGGGTAGGATTAAATGACTTGTCTGGCCCGGTGGGGATTGTTAAAGTTATGGGTGATACTTATGATTCTAATGAGTCGGCAGGCGGAGTGGGTCTGGCTCTCATGAGCATGATTAATTTCTCAATTTTCCTGTCGGCAAACTTAGGAATCATGAATCTTTTACCAATTCCTGCATTGGATGGCGGACGCCTGGTGTTCCTGCTTATTGAAGCTATCCGCAGGAAAAAGATTTCTCCTGAGAAGGAAGGAATGGTACATTTTGTGGGCTTGGTTGCGTTGATGGCGTTGATGGTGTTTGTTATGTTTAATGACATTCGCAATATTTTTTAAGTAATATAGAGGAAATAGAGATGGAAAAGCAAATTGCAAGAAAATTAACCCGTGAAATACACATTGGAAATCGGGCAATTGGCGGTAGTCATCCGATTTTAATTCAGTCGATGACAAATACCAGGACAGAAGATGTGAAAGGAACGATTGCCCAGATTCAGAAGCTTACAGCAGCGGGATGTGAAATTATTCGTTGTGCAGTGCCTACGATGGAAGCAGCGGAGGCAATTGCAGAAATTAAAAAGGGCATAACAATTCCCTTGGTGGCAGATATTCATTTTGATTATCGACTCGCCATTGCCGCTATGGAATATGGTGCGGATAAGATTCGCATTAATCCCGGGAATATTGGGGAAAGGGAGCGGATTCAGGCTGTTGTCGACGTGGCGCGTGAACGTGAGATTCCCATCCGTGTCGGTGTCAACAGCGGTTCTCTGGAAAAAGAATTGGTAGAAAAATATGGCGGTGTGACTGCACATGGGCTGGTGGAGAGCGCGCTTGATAAGGTGCGCATCATTGAAGATATGGGTTATGACAAGCTGGTAATCAGTATTAAGTCCTCGGATGTGCTGATGTGTGTGAGGGCACATGAGCTGATTGCGGAGGAGACAGATTATCCCTTGCATGTAGGGATTACTGAGTCCGGCACGATAATCAGTGGCAATATTAAATCTGCAATGGGTCTGGGGATGATATTAGGGCAGGGAATTGGCGATACCATTCGCGTTTCTCTGACAGGAGATCCTTTGGAGGAGATTAAATCGGCAAAGATTATATTGCGTACGCTGGGCATTCGTAAGGGAGGCATTGAAGTCGTATCCTGTCCAACTTGCGGGAGAACTCAGATTGATTTGATCGGGCTGGCAAATCAGGTCGAAGATGTGGTGGCGGACATCCCCCTCGATTTGAAAGTCGCTGTCATGGGCTGCGTCGTCAACGGTCCAGGCGAAGCGAAGGAGGCGGATATCGGAATTGCCGGTGGTATCGGTGAGGGCCTGATAATCAAACATGGAGAAATCTATAAGAAAGTAAAAGAGGAAGAGCTGCTTTCGGCTCTCCGCTATGAATTGCTACATTGGAGTGAGTGAACAAATGGGTAAGCTGTTTTTTGATGTATTTCCGGATTTGAAAATCTCTTCAGACATGGAAAGGCTGATGGCGGACGTGGAGGTGACAAAGGTTTCCACGAACCGCAGCCGAGATCACCTGAGGGTGTATCTTTTGAGTTCCAGGCTGATTGAAAAGAATCGGATTTTCCGTCTGGAAAAAGACATCAAGAGGCAGCTTTTTCCACAGCATGAGTTATCTGTAAAAATAATTGAAAAATATAATCTTTCCGGGCAATATAATCCTAAAAAATTGATGATGGTTTACCGGGACAGCATTATGGAAGAATTTCGTGCGTACAGTTATTTGGAATATAGTGTGCTGAGGATGGCAAAGATTCATTTTCCGCAAGAAGACAAGATGCAAGTTGACTTCGAGGAATCCGTCATTGCGCGGCAGAAATCCGAGGAGATTTTGCAGATTTTAGAAAAAATCATCTGTGAACGATGCGGGATGGATGTGAACATCCAGGTTTCTTACATAGAGCCGACAGAAAAGAAGAATAAAAAGAACAGTAATATCCGCATTCAGAATGAAGTGCATCATATTATTTCGCAATCATCCTTTGCCAACGGCGGACAAGGGGAAGAGAGACAGACAATTTCGCAAGAGGGACAATCAGGGGAAGCGGAACGTTTAGGAGTTGGCGAATATGGAAATACAGCGCAGGTGGGCGTCGATACAAGTGAAAATGAAAAGCTTAGACCGGGAGACGCCGTCGCTGATGAGAACGCGAGTATAGTCCAAACAGGAAAAAGTTCAGCTGCCAATCAGAATGCGGGTAAAAAAGTTGCTTCCAATTTTGGTAGGGGCAGAAAAGAATCCTATGGCAGCTACAAGCGTTCCGATAATCCAGACGTAATCTATGGGCGCGATTTTGAAGAGGAAGCTACTCCGCTTGAGCAGATTGTGGGAGAGATTGGCGAAGTTATCATTCGCGGCAAAGTTTTGAGCCTGGAGACGAGAGAAATCCGCAATGAGAAAACAATTATTTTCTTTGCTGTTACGGATTTTACCGATACGATTATGGTAAAGATGTTTGCCAAAAATGAAATTGTACCGGAGATTACAGCGCATGTGAAAAAGGGAGCTTTTCTGAAAATAAAAGGTGTGGCCACGATTGATAAGTTTGATGGGGAGCTCACGATTGGTTCTGTTACTGGGATGAAGAAGATTGCCGATTTTACGAGCACCCGCATGGATAATAGCCCGCAGAAACGCGTGGAGCTGCACTGTCATACAAAAATGAGCGATATGGATGGGGTCTCTGAGGTTAAGGATATCATTGGGCGTGCCAGGAAATGGGGACATCCTGCATTGGCGGTTACCGACCATGGGGATGTGCAAGCATTTCCGGATGCGGGACATGCCGTTTCCATGGAGGATGATTTTAAAGTAATCTATGGAGTGGAGGCTTATCTGGTAGATGACCTGAAAAATATCGTGGAGAATTCGCGGGGGCAGAAGCTTACAGATACTTATGTCGTGTTTGATTTAGAGACTACCGGGTTTTCTCCGCTCAACAATAAGATTATTGAGATTGGTGCTGTGAGGGTCGTAAATGGTAGGATTTGCGAGCGTTTTTCTACATTTGTGAACCCAGAAGTGCCGATACCCTTTCAGGTGGAGGAATTGACGCATATTCGAGATGATATGGTGTTAGATGCGCCGAAAATAGAAGAAATTTTGCCAGAATTTCTCAAGTTTTGCGAGGGTGCTGTGATGGTTGCGCACAATGCGCAGTTTGATATGAGCTTTATAAGCAAAAATTGTGAACGGCAGGGTCTGCCCTGTGAATATACCGTGGTTGATACCGTGGGGCTTGCCCGTGTATTGATGCCGCAGTTGAATAAGTTTAAGCTAAATACAGTGGCGAAAGCGTTAAAGATTTCTTTGGAGAACCATCACCGTGCGGTGGATGATGCGGCGTGTACGGCAGAAATTTTCGTGAGATTCATCCGCATGATGGAGGAGCGAGATGTTCGCAATCTGGATGAAGTCAATGAGATGGGCAGCGCTTCGGCGGACAATATCAAGAAACTGCACAGCCATCATGCAATTATTTTAGCTACCAATGATATGGGGCGCATCAACCTCTATCGTCTGGTATCGGATGCACACCTGAAGTATTTTTACAGACAGCCGAGAATTCCTAAGAGCGAATTTTTGAAACATCGCGAAGGGTTGTTGATTGGTTCCGCATGTGAGGCAGGAGAGTTGTATCAGGCAATCTTACGTGGGAGTTCTGAGGAGGAGATTGCACGGCTGGTAAGTTTTTATGATTACCTGGAAATCCAGCCTTTGGGGAATAACGCGTTTATGTTGCGCTCGGATAAGGCAATGGTGAGTTCTGAGGAAGAATTAAAGGACATTAATCGCCGGATTGTCAAGCTGGGGGAAGCATTTCATAAGCCTGTCGTGGCAACCTGCGACGTGCACTTCTTAGATCCGGAGGATGAGGTATACCGGCGGATTATCATGGCGGGCAAAGGATTTTCAGATGCAGACGATCAGGCGCCGCTGTATTTACGGACTACGGAGGAGATGCTGGAGGAATTTGCTTATTTAGGGGAGGAGAAAGCAGAGGAGATCGTCATTACAAATACCAATAAGATTGCAGATATGTGTGAAAAGATTTCCCCGGTGCGTCCCGACAAATGCCCGCCGGTGATTGAGAATTCTGACCAGATGCTGCGAGACATCTGTTATAACCGCGCCCATGAGATTTATGGAGATAATTTACCAGAGATTGTCAAGGAGCGGTTGGAGCGTGAGTTAAATTCCATTATTTCCAATGGTTATGCTGTAATGTATATTATCGCGCAGAAATTGGTGTGGAAATCGAATGAGGACGGTTATCTGGTGGGGTCGCGTGGCTCTGTGGGTTCTTCCTTTGTCGCTACCATGTCGGGAATCACAGAGGTAAATCCCTTGGCTCCTCATTATTATTGTAAGCATTGTCATTACAGCGACTTTGACTCGCCGGAAGTTAAGGCTTATGCTGGGCGTGCCGGATGCGATATGCCGGATAAGAAATGCCCGCAATGCAAAGAACCGCTGGAAAAGGAAGGTTTTGACATTCCTTTCGAGACATTCCTGGGATTTAAAGGAAATAAGGAGCCGGATATTGATTTGAATTTCTCTGGGGAATATCAGAGCAAGGCGCATGCTTACTGTGAGGTTATTTTCGGATTTGGACAGACGTTTCGTGCCGGGACCATCGGTACGCTGGCGGATAAGACAGCTTTTGGTTATATTAAGAATTACTATGAGGAGCGTGGAGTGCGCAAACGAAATTGTGAGATTGACCGTATTGTTCAGGGCTGCGTAGGGATTCGCCGGACTACTGGACAACACCCGGGTGGAATTATTGTGCTTCCCTTGGGGGAGGAAATTCATTCTTTTACGCCCATTCAGCATCCGGCGAATGATATGTCTACCGATATTATTACTACGCATTTTGACTATCATTCCATTGACCATAACCTTCTCAAGTTAGACATTCTGGGGCACGACGATCCGACCATGATTCGTATGCTCGAGGATTTGACGGGCATTGACGCTAAGAAAATTCGCTTAGACGACCCGGATGTTATGTCACTGTTTCAGAGTACGAAAGCGCTTGGCATTGAACCGGAGGATATTGGCGGCTGTAAGCTTGGCTCTCTGGGCATTCCCGAATTTGGCACAGATTTTGTAATCCAGATGTTGATAGATACGAATCCGCAGTCATTTTCAGATTTGGTGCGTATTTCCGGGTTGTCTCATGGGACGGATGTGTGGCTTGGTAATGCGCAGACGTTGATTCAAGAGAAAAAGGCGACCATTTCTACCGCCATCTGTACGCGTGACGATATTATGACGTATCTAATTGGCATGGGCTTGGAGAGTGAGCTCAGTTTTACCATTATGGAGAGCGTGCGTAAGGGAAAAGGATTAAAACCGGAATGGGAAGAGGAAATGCTTGCACATAATGTTCCGGATTGGTATATTTGGTCCTGCAAAAAGATTAAATATATGTTCCCCAAAGCGCATGCGGCGGCGTACGTCATGATGGCGTGGCGGATTGCTTATTGTAAAGTATTTCATCCTCTAGCCTACTATGCAGCATTTTTCAGTATCCGTGCGACGTCGTTCAGCTATGAGTTGATGTGTCAGGGGAAGGATAAACTGAATTATTTTCTGGCAGATTATGAGCGGCGGAAAGATACTTTGACGAAAAAGGAACAGGACACGATAAAAGATATGAAGATTGTCCAGGAAATGTACGCCCGGGGCTTTGAATTTATGCCTATGGATATTTTTCGGGCACAGGCGCATACATTTCAGATTATAGATGGGAAACTGATGCCTTCCTTAGACAGTGTGGAAGGGCTTGGTGATAAGGCGGCGGACGCCGTAGTAGAAGCGGCGAAGGATGGGCCGTTCCTTTCAAAAGATGACTTCCGACAGCGCACAAAAGTCTCCAAGACCGTCATTGAATTGATGAACGACCTTGGAATCCTGGGTGATTTGCCGGAATCGAATCAATTATCGCTGTTTGATTAAGTACAATACCCCGCAGCAATCGTCACATGGGGCTGTCGCACTGATAAATTTATTCCCGCGAGGGTCAAAAGGTTTGTAATTTACGTTAGTGCGACAGCCTCATTTTCCTCATTGCTCACGGGATAAATTCAATATAGTTTTCAGCCATTTTCGAGATTCTTGCCAAAGCGTAGACTTCAATTCCTTGATTTTGAAGTTTGTCTCGTCCAGGCTGGAAAGACTTCTCAATGAGGACGGCGAGACCGGCAATTGTGGCATGAGACATGCGCAGCAGCCTAAGAGCAGCGGTCGCAGCCTCGCCGTTTGCCAGAAAATCATCAACAATCAGTACATGATCATTATCGTTAATATATTTCTTGGAAAGCGTCAACTCGTAATTGGTCTCTTTGGTAAAGGATGTAACCACTGTCTGATATAGATCTTGATTGAGAATCTTGGATGGTTGTTTTTTGAGAATAATTAGCGGCACATTCATGGCTGCCGCCGTCATGAGCGCGGGAGCAATGCCGGAACTTTCAATGGTGGCAACTTTGGTGATTCCCTTATTTTGGAAATGGTTGGCAATGTCCTTTCCCATCTCTTGCATAAGCAGGGGGTCAATTTGATGGTTGATAAAGCTGTCCACTTTTAGAATATGTTCATTTACGGCGATTCCGTCTTGTCTTATCTTATCTTCTAATAATTTCATGTTTCACCTCATATTTCATCTGAAAAGTACATCTGATAAATATTTTCTAACAGGTATTCACAGAAAGATTCTTCTAACTCGGGGAATTCTTCTGTGAGCAGACGACTGATATTTTCTGAGCGCAGATAATAGAGTTCCTCAATCGAAATATCTTCTTCGTCCACGCCATGGGAAATCGCATCGGCGGAGTAGTGGTCTTGAAACCAATTACGGATTCTGCAAATATCAGCATCTTCTTTGGCCTTGGCAGGAATCAATCTCTTTCTGTCATAGAATGCCCGGATACTTACGAAAATAAAGATGAGAAACAGGATTCCAAATACAATGCTTCCCATCAATAAGGTAGCAAAGGGAATATCAAGCGGAAAAATACCTGCCCAAATAAGGATGAGCGCAGCAAATCCTATGATACTGAGAAACATAAATGACCATGCAGTGGAAGAGGCGTCTTCAAGTTTCTTGCCTGCTTCCACATAAGTGTGCTTTTGTTTCAATGCTACATCTGTCATCTGCCTACCTCCAGTTCACATTATGCGAAAACTCATACAACATTAACTATTATAAATGAAATGAGGACATATTACAATCATTTTAGTAGAATCTCATTGCAGGAGGAAAAGATATTCGATATACTATACCATAATAATATGTGAATTGATGGAGAGTGTGCAGACGGATGAGAATAACAATTTTGGCAGTAGGCAAAGTGAAGGAGCGTTTTTATAGGGAAGCGGTCGGAGAATTTACAAAGCGGCTGAATCGTTACTGCAAGTTGGAAATCATAGAAGTTGCCGACGAGAAGACTCCAGATGGCGCCAGTAATGCGCAAGAAAAGCAGATTTTGGAAAAAGAAGGTGTACGTCTGGCAAAATATTTGAAGGATGACGCGTGGGTTTGTGCGCTTGCTATCAATGGAAAGATGATGGACTCTATCGGTTTTTCGGATAAGTTAGAACAGCTTGGTGTTTCGGGAGTGAGTCATATTCAGTTTGTAATCGGCGGTTCGCTGGGGCTTTCTGAGGCGCTTCTCAAGCGGGCTGATTTTAAAATTAGTTTTTCAAAGATGACGTTCCCACATCAACTGATGCGGGTAATCTTGCTCGAGCAAATCTATCGGGGCTACCGAATTATGATGAAGGAGCCATATCACAAGTAAGTGCGAAAGGGAACAGAAGTTCAGGCAGAATAAGAGTTGTATTTTACCCCATGGGAGTGTGCAGCGATTCTGACTTAAAATTCTAAATGTACAAGAATTAACGGTAAAAGAGAAAATGGAGAGGTTTAGCTATGCCGAATTTTGAAGTGATACATAAAGAAGAATCAATCTATGTGCAAAAAGAAACTGGCACAGAGGTCAATTATTATATTTTTGAGGAATCTGAGATCCACTTGAATAAAATTATGCCGCATACCATTCAAGAATGGCATTTTCATGAAAAAATTGATGAAACCCTTTTGATTACGAGAGGGAAAATACTGTGTAAATATATAGACGAAGATGGCGTTGAAAAATCTTGTTATGCAGTAAAAAACGATATTATAAAGGTTCATGATAGTATTCACACATTTGAGAATGATACAGATGACATAACTGAATTTATCGTATTTAGATTTGTGCCAGATGGAAGAGATAAAAGAGAGTTGATAAAGAATGATAAAACAGTAGTTTTGCGTTAAAACAGGAAAGGAAAATTATGAGAATGCATGGTACTATGCATCTATAATAAATAGTGAGAAAAGCATACCACAGATTATGCTACTGGGAAACCGGGTCAGGAAATGGGGATTTGAAGCAGGGAGCAGTGTACGGGTAGAGTGCTTCCACAATAAGCTGGTTATCTTGAAAGAATAAAAACCATAAAAGCAGGGCATGGATGATTGTAATTTAGCCGGGGACTGTGTATAATGGAACCATAAAGGAAAGCAGCTTTATGGAAGATACAGTTTCCCAGCAAGGAGTGATAGAAAGCAGGTTAAAATAAAATGAATGGCAATGAAAAAGGGCAGATGGAAAATAATGAAGACGGTCGGTTATCAGCTATCATCAAGGTATCACAGGATGAAGAATACCGTCAGGAACTTTATGACGAATATCATATTAGTTAGGAGAGAAAGTAACAGGCAGAGCATACCGAAATGTTCTGCCTTATTGTATTTCATATTTATATTGAGAAGACAATGTTTCAAAAAGATTCATTTTTGCAATTTACGTACTTGGATACATTAGGAGCGCCATATCACAAGTAAAGGAGAAATAAATAGAAAAAAACAGCCGCCTTACAAATTCTACTTGTAAAAGCGACAATCTTTTCATACATCTACATCCATTCTGTATAAATTTACGAATGCCGGTGATGGGACTTGAACCCATACGTTGTTGCCAACAACAGATTTTGAGTCTGCCTCGTCTGCCAATTCCGACACACCGGCGCGTGTCTGTAATTTAATTACTCGAACAAAAAGTATTCTAGCATATTAAAAATGAAAAAGCAAGCCTTTTTTGTGTTTTTTTTGACAAAATAAACATGGATGTTTATACTATATAATGAAATGGCTGTTATATGTAGATACTAACGACAGTCGTAGTTTTCAAATCATAAACAAAAGGAAAGAGGAAGAAATATGAAAAAGACAATTAATGCGTCAAAAGCGCCGGCAGCAGTAGGACCATATGTTCATGCAGTAGAAGCTAATGGGTTGATTTTTACCTCAGGGCAGTTGGGGTTGATTCCGGAGAGCGGCGACTTGCCAAAGGGCGTGGAGGCACAGACGCACCAGAGCTTGAAAAATCTTGCCACAGTTTTAGAGGCGGCAGGTAGCGATTTGGAGCATGTGGTAAAGACCAGCGTTTTTTTGGATGATATCAATGATTTTGCCAAAGTCAATGAGGTTTACGCACAGTATTTTCAGGGGGAGACGCCCGCGCGTTCCTGCGTTCAGGTGGCAAAGCTCCCCAAAGGCGGACTGGTGGAGATTGAAGTGATTGCCGTCAAGAAAGATTGAGTAAAGCGTCTCCTACAGTAATGTGATATGAAGATATAAGGTGGAAGAAGGAGTGTACAGCAAGTGGAATTAGCGAATATTTCTGATAGAATAGGAGCGCTTCGGAGGGAAATGCGTGGTCGTGGGATCGATATGTATATCGTACCTACCTCAGATTTCCATGAATCTGAGTATGTGGGAGATTATTTTAAGAGCAGGAGTTACCTGACTGGATTTAGCGGTTCGGCGGGAACGGCAGTGATTACGCAAGCAGAAGCCGGATTGTGGACGGACGGCAGATATTTTATTCAGGCGCAGGGAGAGCTTTCGGGTAGTCCTGTCACACTTTATCGCATGGGAGAAGAAGGCGTGCCCACAGTCAAAGAATACGTGGAAGCGAATTTGCGCGAAGGCGGCTGCCTGGGATTTGACGGCAGGGTCGTAAATGCCAGCGATGGGGAGGCGTATGAGAAAATAGTCAAGGACAAACGGGGAAAACTCGCTGTCTTGGAGGATTTAGTGGGAGCGATTTGGGAAGAACGCCCTTCCTTTCCGAAGAATCCGGTATTTGTGCTAGAAGAAAGATATGCGGGAGAAAGTGCGCAGAGCAAGCTGAGAAGAGTCCGTGAGAAGATGAAAGAAGAACAGGCGGACATCCATATTTTAACTTCGCTGTACGATATTGCCTGGCTATTTAATGTGCGAGGCTGGGATATTGCGCATGTCCCGGTGGTAATGTCCTTTGCTGTAATTACAATGGAAGCGTGCATCTGGTTTGTTCATTCAGAAGTGTTAAATGATGAGGT
Organism: uncultured Lachnospiraceae bacterium; assembly: GCA_947565425.1. Taxonomy (GTDB): domain Bacteria; phylum Bacillota; class Clostridia; order Lachnospirales; family Lachnospiraceae; genus Petralouisia. Next base: position 85,569 of record CANOFW010000001.1, on the reverse strand, counting down.
TTGCCATTATTGTGAGCAGAACCATATTTCCATGAGAGATTATGATGCCGTTTATGAGTATGCTGAAAGCGTTTCGTCGGATAAGCGTGTACTGTTGAATAAAAGTATTGTCAATTATCGAATTTGCAGCGGCTTGAAGGCAGAGCTTGTGCAGGCGCCGAATCCTACAGAGTGGATGAAAGCTGTGAAAAACGAGACGGAGATTGCCAATATTCGGCGTGCGCATATCAAGGATGGCGTAGCTTTCACGAAGTTCATGTATTGGTTAAAGAACCATATCGAAAAAGAAACGATTACGGAGATTTCAGCGGCAGATTACCTGAAAGAGCGCCGAGAGGAGCAGGAATTGTTTGTGGATGTCAGCTTTGACACCATCAGCGCTTACGGCGCTAATGCGGCAATGATGCATTATGCGCCGACGCCGGAGACAGATGCTGTGCTGCACGCGGAAGGATTTCTTTTAGTTGATTCTGGCGGACATTATCGGGATGGGAGCACGGACATTACGCGTACCTTGTCTCTGGGCGCATTGAGCCATGAACAGAAGCAGTATTTTACTACTGTATGCCGTTCCAATCTCCATTTAGCGGCGGCAAAATTTCTTTATGGCTGTCGGGGGACCAATCTGGATATTCTTGCCCGAGGTCCTTTGTGGGAGCTTGGGCTGGATTATAAATGTGGAACTGGGCATGGCATTGGATACCTACTCAATGTCCATGAAGGTCCCAATGCCTTTCGCTGGAAGCACTCGTCGGAACCGGGTGGCGACTGTGTGTTGGAAGAGGGCATGGTGACGACGGATGAGCCTGGGGTATATCTGGAAGGTCAATATGGCATTCGTACGGAAAATGAATTACTCTGCCGGAAAGCGCAGAAAAATGAATATGGGCAGTTTATGGAATTTGAAATTATCACGTATGCGCCCATAGATTTAGATGCGATTCTCCCGGAGGAAATGACAAAGAGAGAACGCGGGCTTTTAAATGAGTATCATAAGATGGTCTATGAGAAAATTTCTCCGTTTCTCAATGATGAAGAGCGAGAGTGGCTCAGGAAATATACGCGGGAGATATAAAAATTTTTCTTTTAAAAAGACTTCGGATAGTGTAAAATAGGAGTGATATGATGTTACTTTGCCGATTTCGTGACAGATGGCTAGTTAGGGAAGCGGAAAGGGACAGACAGGAGACCGGACGATTATGGGTAAAAAAATAGTTCTGATTGATGGGCACAGTATTTTAAACCGGGCATTTTTTGGGATTCCCGATTTGACGAATGCAGAAGGGCTCCACACAAACGCAGTATATGGATTCCTCAATATTATGTTTAAGATCTTAGAGGAGGAGAAGCCGGAATATCTGATGGTGGCATTTGATGTGCATGCGCCGACCTTTCGACATAAGATGTATGCAGAATACAAAGGCACGAGAAAACCAATGGCAGAGGAGTTGCGCCAACAGGTTCCCGTCATGAAGGAAGTGTTGCAGGCGATGGGCGTTGTCGTGGTCGAGAAAGAGGGATATGAGGCGGATGATATTCTGGGCACGCTGGCGAAGCGCAGCGAGCAGCAGGGGATAGAGGTATCTCTTGTGTCAGGTGACAGAGATCTTTTACAGCTTGCCAGCGAGCATATCAAAATCCGCATTCCCAAGACGAAGCGCACCGGAACAGAAATTGAAGATTATTATGCCCAAGACGTTAAGGAGAAGTACCAAGTAACGCCGGAGGAATTCATTGACGTCAAGGCTCTAATGGGGGACAGCGCAGATAATATTCCAGGCGTGCCGGGCATCGGAGAGAAGACGGCGACCAACCTTATCGTGGCTTATGGAAGCATAGAGAATGCCTATGCACATATTGAGGAGGTTAAGCCGCCGCGTGCCAAGAATAATCTCAGGGAACATTATGATATGGCGCAGATGAGCAAGAAGCTTGCTACGATTGAAGTCAATGCACCTATCGAATATGATATAGCCAAGGCAGTCTTGGGCAATCTGTTCACGCCAGAAGCTTATGTGTGGATGAAGAAGCTGGAATTTAAAAATATGCTGGGGCGGTTTGATTTAGAGACGCAAGCAAATCCGTTGGAAGAGCATTTCCAAAAGATTACCGTGAAATCGGAAGCGGACAGAATCTTTCAGCAGGCAAAACAGTCGGGAAAGATTGGATTTTATTTGTTAGCGGATCCTCATCAGGAGCCGACGGAAAAAGAGGGACAGATCACATTGGCACAGTTGTTGGAAGCAGATGTCGATAAAGGGGAATCGCAGCAGAAGAAAAAGGATTCCCAAGTTGTCGGTGTTGCCATTGCTTACGGTGAAGAGAAAATCTGCCTAATTTTGACAAGTGAGGATATTGCTGGCGATTTTTTGGTAGCAGAGACGGAGAAACTGATCGAAGCAGCGTCATTGGCGTCTACGTTTGATTTGAAAGCACAGCTTCCATATCTGTTTCTCACAGAGAAAGCGAAGAAACATGTGGAAGATGTGTTGTTGGGGGCGTATCTTTTAAATCCTTTGAAAAATGATTATTCTTATGACGATATCGCGAAGGAGCATCTTGATTTGCTGACTCCCTCACGGCAGGATTTGCTGGGAAAATTAGCAATCGGACAGGCAGTGCGGGAAAAGCTCCAGGAATTGTTGCAATATGCTTGTTGGGTGGCGTATGTGTCGATGCAGGCGGCAGAAGTATTGGGGGCAAAACTCAAAGAGGGTGACATGTGGAAGCTTTATCGAGAGATAGAGATGCCGCTTATCTATACGCTCTATGAGATGGAGCGCGAGGGCGTGTTGGTGAACAGCAGTCAGCTCAAGTCTTATGGAGAGGAACTTTCCGGTAAGATTGTGGAAGTCGAGCAGGATATTTATGATGCTGCTGGTGAGAAGTTCAACATCAATTCCCCCAAGCAGTTGGGTGTGATTTTGTTTGAAAAGCTGAAAATGCCTTATGGCAAGAAGACAAAGACTGGTTATTCTACAGCAGCGGATGTATTGGAGAAGTTAGCAGGCGAATATCCGCTGGTTTCTAAGATCTTAGAATACCGCCAGTTGACGAAGCTAAAATCCACCTATGCAGATGGGCTTGCGAATTATATTGAGGAGGACGGCAGGATTCATTCTTGCTTCCATCAGACAATTACAGCTACCGGGAGACTTAGCAGCACAGAGCCCAATTTGCAGAATATCCCCATTCGTATGGAATTGGGACGACAAATCCGCAAAGTGTTCATTCCGAGAGAGGGGTGCGTGCTGATTGACGCAGACTATTCTCAGATTGAGTTGCGCGTGTTGGCCCATATGTCAGAGGATGCCAACTTAATCCAGGCATACCGGGAGGCGCAGGATATACACCGGATGACGGCATCCCAAGTATTTCACGTACCCTTTGAGGAAGTGACCAGCTTGCAACGAAGGAATGCCAAAGCGGTCAATTTCGGTATTGTGTATGGTATTAGTTCTTTTGGGCTGAGCCAGGATTTAAGCATAACCACTAAGGAGGCATCAAACTATATTGAGTCATATTTTGAGACATATCCGGGCGTAAAGCAATTTTTAGATAGGCAGGTACAGCAGGCGAGAGCACAGGGCTATGTTACGACTATGTTTGGCAGGAGAAGGCCGGTGCCAGAGTTGTCCTCAAGCAATTATATGCAGCGTTCCTTCGGAGAACGTGTGGCAATGAATTCTCCGATCCAGGGAACGGCGGCAGATATCATCAAAATAGCGATGATTAGAGTTAGCGAATCTCTGCGACAGCAGAACCTGAAATCAAGGCTTATCCTGCAAGTGCACGATGAATTGTTAGTGGAAACGTGGGAGGATGAGGTTGAACAGGTAAAAGCGATTCTGAAACAGGAAATGGAAGCGGCAGCGGAGCTTTCCGTGAAGCTGGAAATAGATATGAACCAGGGAAAAGATTGGTATGAAGCACATTAGAGAAGAGGAGCGAAGATTATGCAGGTAATAGGAATCACCGGCGGAGTGGGAGCAGGCAAATCCGTCATCCTGGAATACATGAAGGGAAATTATAAAGTGAGGAATCTGGAGGCAGACCGCATTGCTGAAATGCTGATGAAGCCGGGGACGGAATGTTATGACAAGTTATTGAAATTCCTTCCGGTGGAAATCTATAACAAAGACGAAACCATTAATCGTTCGGCATTGGCAGAGAAATTGTTTGAGTCTCCCAAGCTGCGCCAGGAGGTGAACCAGGTCGTACACCCGGCAGTCAAAGAATATATCCAGGAGAGGATTGAAGAGCAGCGGCAGATGCGGATTCTTGATTACGTCATCATCGAAGCAGCATTATTGATTGAAGATCATTACGATAAAATTTGTGATGAAATCTGGTATATTTATGCCACAGAGGAAGTCAGGAGGCAGCGTCTTTTGGATTCCCGCGGCTATACGCCGGCAAAGATTGAGCAGATTTTTGAAAGTCAGATGCCGGAGGAAGAGTACCGGGCTCATTGTCAGGTTGTGATCGACAATAATGGCACGAAAGAGGAAGCCTTTTATCAGGTTGCGCAGGTAATTAAAAATAAAGGAGAAATGGGACAGATGGAAGAGCAGCAGATAGAAGGAATTCCCCTGGTATTTGGACTGGATATTGGAACCCGTAATGTTGTGGGTACCGTAGGTTACCGCCAGGAAGATGAATTTATTGTCATGGCTCAGTATATTAAGGAACATGAAACACGTTCGATGTTAGATGGACAGATACATGATATTGGGCGTGTTGGGCGGACAATCAATAAGGTGAAGAAAGAGTTGGAAGCTCAATTACAAGTTGAGCTCAACGACGTCTGTATTGCAGCAGCGGGACGTGTGTTAAAGACGGTGACGACTACTGTGAGTTATGAATTTGAAGAGGAATCGGTTGTCAGCAGGGAAGATGTGCATACTTTGGATTTGCTGGGTATCGAGAAAGCACAGCAGATTTTAAATGAGAACAATGACACAAAGTTTAAATTTTACTGCGTAGGGTATTCCGTAGTGAAATATTACCTGAATGGAGATATTTTTTCTAATTTGGAGAATCATAAAGCAGAAGAAATCAGCGAAGAAATCATTGTAACCTTCCTGCCGGAAGATGTTGTGGACGGTTTGTATTCCGCAGTTGGACTTGCCGGCCTGCGGGTTGCCAATATGACGTTGGAGCCAATTGCGGCCATCAACGTAGCGATTCCTGAGACGTTTCGCATGTTAAATATTGCGTTGGTGGATATTGGAGCGGGTACGAGCGATATTTCAGTGACTAGGGACGGCAGCATTATTGCTTACGGTATGATTCCAAGTGCAGGTGATGAACTGACCGAGCTTTTGGTGCAGCATTATTTGGTGGACTTCAAAACCGCAGAGCATATCAAACTGCAATCAGGTATAGAAGAAGAAATTGAATATCAGGATATTATGATGATTAAGCACACAGTTACCGCTGAAGAAGTGTGGCAGTTACTCAAGCCGCTGGTGGATGATTTGGCGGAGAGCATTGCAGCGAAGATTAAGGAACTCAACGGCGGAGAGACTGTCAGTGCGACCTTTGTAGTCGGCGGCGGCGGAAAAATCCATGGCTTTATTGATCATCTCTCTTTTGAATTAGGGCTGCCTCAGGAACGTGTGGCGCTGCGCGGTGAAGAAGTGCTGCAAGAGATTCATTTTGAACAGAAGGAGATTAAAAAAGACCCCTTGTTGGTAACGCCTATTGGTATTTGCCTAAATTTTTATGACCAGAAGAATAACTTTATCTTTGTACACTTTAATGGCGAGCGGATGAAACTTTACGACAATGATAAGCTGACGATTGTAGATGCGGCATTACAGGCGGGCTTCCCCAATGAACAGCTTTTCCCAAGACGTGGTAAGGAGATTAACTTTACGGTGAATGGCAGAAAGCGAATTGCCCGCGGTGAGGCAGGGGAATCCGCGGTTGTGCGTGTGAATGGGCATCTGGCAAATATTAATTCGCCGTTGGAGCCGAACAGTGATATTACAATTGAGCCTTCTACACAGGGCCATGACGCCGTTTGCCGTCTGGAAGATTTAGAGGAATACGGCAGAGCTATGCTCAACATTGAAGTCAATGGCCGTCTAGTTTCTTGTCCACGGTTCGCAGAGGTAAATGGAATTCTCGAGATGCCGGATTACGAGATTAAGGAGGGCGACCGCGTGGAGATGCGCGGCTATTATACCGTATCTCAGATTATAGAGTTCATGGATGTGGAAATCGACATGGACAAAGAGATACTCGTGAACAACAAGCCTGCGGATGCCGATACCTTGGTCTATGAGAATTTCTCGATTGAATGGACTGTACAGGCATTCCGTACACCGCAGTCGGAAATGGAAAAGAGCAATAAAAAGAAGGAGGAAGAAGCAAAAGCAGAATCCTCAGAAGAATCAGACAATGGTAAGAAAGAGAAATCTGAATTACAGAAGAAAATAGACGCTATTCGCAATGTAGACAGGACGTATGAAGAACCAGAACGTGAACTTAGCCAGGAAGAGTTAGAAGAAAAGTTTATAGAGGAGCAGAAAGCGACAGAGAGCGATATAAAGCCGACTATCATTGAACGGGCGGAGCAGCGAGTTGCCAAACGTGCAGCCAAAAAACTGGCAGGTATGGATATGCATGTTGTGGTGAATAAGATGCCGGTGACATTGACGGGAAAAAAGACGTACGTATTTGTGGATGTATTTGATGTGATTGGCTTTGACATGCAGGCAGGCAATGGAAGGAACATTGTCACCCTTTTAAATGGCGAATCCCCCTCTTATACAGCGGAGCTCAAAGAAGGCGATGTCCTTGAGATTTACTGGGAGGAATCATAGGACATGAGAATGTGCAGCATTGCAAGCGGAAGCAGTGGAAATTGTATTTTTGCTGCTTCCGATGATACGAATTTGATGATTGACGCCGGGATTAGCGGCAAGCGAATGGAACAGGGGCTCGCGGAGATTGGTTGTCAGTTCCGAGATATGGCGGGGATTCTAATCACGCATGAGCATTCAGACCATATCAGCGGCCTTGGTGTAGTTTCCAGGCGGTATGGCATTCCCATTTATACGACAAAAGGTACGCGGGAAGCTATTTTGAAATGTAAAAGTGTTGGTGAAATTCCCTCAGAACTGTTCCGGGAAATACAGCCAGATAAGGAGTTTACAGTTGGGGATATCACGGTGATGCCAATTTCCATATCTCATGATGCTGCCCAGCCCACAGCTTTTGTGTTGAGGCAGGGAAGGAAATCTTTGGGAGTGATGACGGATCTTGGCAGATACGACGGTTATATTGTAGAAAAGCTGCAAAACCTGGATGTGCTTCTTTTAGAGGCGAACCACGACGTACATATGCTTCAGGTGGGGACATATCCTTATTATCTGAAACAGCGGATTCTTGGAGATAAAGGGCATTTATCCAATGAGCTTTCTGGCAGGCTTCTTGGCGAAGTGCTTCATGATGGATTTAAAATGGCAATTCTTGGGCATTTGAGTAAAGAAAATAATTATGAACGGCTAGCTTATGAGACGGTACGGTTGGAGATTGATTTGGCGGACAGTCCATACCGTGCAGGGGATTTTCCAATCTGTGTGGCAAAGCGGGAGGAAGTTTCAGAAGTGATAGAGTTCTAAACTGTATGACAGCTAGCGTGAAATAGGCGCAAGAAGCTATGTTCAGAGAATTTTGGCAGGCGGAATGAAGATGTTTTAAGATATGAAATAAGGCGCAATCAAGCGTCATCGGAGGTAAAATCAATGGAAAGAAATGCAGACAGGACAATCATCACAGTAGTAGGGAAAGATACCGTGGGAATCATTGCCAAGGTATGTACCTATCTCTCAGAACATCAGATCAATGTGCTGGATATCAGCCAGACTATTGTACAGGATTTTTTTAATATGATGATGATTGCAGATATGAAGGACGCAGATAAACCTTTTGACCAGTGCGCCAAGGATTTGGAAGTTTTGGGTGAAGAAATTGGTGTGAACATTAAGTGCCAGCGTGAAGAAATATTCAAGAAAATGCACAGGATTTAAGGAGCGGCGTTATGATAAATATCTGGGAAGTAAATGAAACAAATAAAATGATTGAGCAGGAGAATCTGGATGTGCGCACGATTACTCTGGGGATCAGCCTGCTAGACTGTATTGATTCGGATTTACAAAAGTTAAACGATAATATTTACCGCAAGATTACGGCAGTGGCAGAGAAGCTTGTAGAGACGGGGGAAGAGATTGAGCGTGGGTATTGTATTCCTATCGTAAACAAACGGATTTCTGTGACGCCGATTTCTCTGGTTGGACAGGCGGCTTGTAAGACGCCGGAAGATTTTGTGACGATAGCAAGGACATTAGATCAGGCGGCAAAGACGGTGGGAGTGAATTTTATCGGCGGGTATTCGGCACTGGTGTCTAAGGGCATGACGACAGGGGACAAGAACCTGATTTGTTCTATTCCGCAGGCGTTAGCGGAGACAGAGCGCGTGTGCAGTTCCGTCAATGTGGGTTCTACGAAAACGGGAATCGATATGGACGCTGTAAAGCTAATGGGTGAGATTATTTTAAAAACAGCCGAGCTTACGAAAGAGAATGACTCTTTGGGCTGTGCCAAGTTGGTTGTATTTTGTAATGCGCCGGACGATAACCCCTTTATGGCGGGAGCTTTTCACGGTGTGACGGAGGCGGACGCTATTATCAATGTTGGGGTTTCTGGACCAGGCGTGGTGAAAAAAGCTTTGGAGCAGGTACGGGGGGCAGATTTTGAAGTTCTGTGCGAGACCATTAAGAAAACGGCGTTCAAGATTACGCGTGTTGGGCAGTTAGTTGCTCAGGAGGCGAGCCGAAGAATGGGAATTCCATTTGGCATTATTGATCTTTCTTTGGCCCCGACCCCTGCAATTGGCGATTCGGTAGCGGAGATTTTAGAGGAAATCGGGTTGGAATATGCTGGCGCTCCAGGTACGACGGCGGCGCTTGCACTGTTAAATGATCAGGTCAAAAAAGGCGGAATTATGGCTTCTTCTTATGTTGGAGGGTTAAGCGGGGCGTTCATTCCGGTCAGTGAGGATCAAGGTATGATTAATGCTGTGGAGGCAGGTGCGCTGACGTTAGAAAAATTAGAGGCGATGACTTGTGTTTGTTCTGTAGGTCTTGATATGATTGCCATTCCTGGGGATGTGCCGCCTTCCACAATTTCTGGCATTATTGCAGATGAGATGGCGATTGGCATGATTAACCAAAAGACGACGGCCGTGCGTTTGATTCCAGTTATTGGCAAAGGGATTGGCGAGACTGTGGAATTTGGCGGATTGCTTGGGCATGCGCCGGTCATGCCGGTCAACCGGTACGGATGTGAAGCCTTTATCAACCGTAAAGGCAGAATTCCGGCACCAGTACACAGCTTTAAAAATTGATGCACTTGTGTATTGGGAAACAGTGTGTTATGATAAGGATACATTATAAGAAAAAGCACCGGAGGTGGAATCTTTGAACGAGAGAGAAGATTACCTGGACAAATTGTTGCGGGGAGTGGAAGGTGAATCAGAGGTAACAAAAGACGAGGATGATTTCTTCAGTCACTTTGGGAGTTCAGTTTCCGATGATGACGAAGACGATTTTTTAAAGGCGTTTGAGAAGAGCAAATCTGCTTCCCAAGACAAAGCAAATTCTGAAAGCGGAGACGGTTTGGATTTTGAACTTGATGATCTTGATAACATTGTCAGCAATATAAAGAACGGTACGCTGGATGATTTGGATGAAATGGGCAGTCTGGATGATGGGAAGGATTTGTCAATTGAGGAGTCACTGAAGAACTATGATGACGATTTTGGCTTAAACGATATTGGAGCAGATTATGCGGAGACAGTTTCAGAGCCAGAGCCGGAACCTGATTTTGAGGTAAATACGCTGGATGGAAGTGAAGAAGTGGCACAGAATCCTGGAGAGGTGAATCAGGAACTTCTGGATATGCTTTCCGGAATAGATGAAAGTATGGAAGAGGAGCAGCCTTTGGATAATCTGTCTTCTATGGATGATACGGATTTCATGGGAGAAGATTTTGTAAATACGATGTCGGAGGAATCTGGCGGAGAGATAGGTTTGCAGGACACAGAATCGGAAAATTCCGGGGATGACATGGAGGATTTGGCGCGCCAGTTAGAGGGTCTGGGCTTAGAGGATATGGAAACCCCAGAAGTAGCGCAGGAGCATGGAGCGGTAAAGTCTTCGGAGAAAGAAAAGAAAAAGAAAAAATCAAAAGACGATCAGGGTGAGAAGAAGAAAGGCGGATTGTTTAAGCGATTGAGCCTTGCTCTGTTTGGCGAAGATGATAAGGTGATTGATGCTTCCGATGTAGATAGTCTCTCGGAGGAAGATAAGGAAGATCTCAAGAAGCTGGAAGATGAGGCGGCTGCAAAAGAGAAGAAGAAGCAGGAAAAATCAGAACAAAAAGAAGAAAAGAAAGAGCAGAAGAAGAAAGACAAAGAGGAAAAGAAAGCTCAGAAAGCGAAAGTGAAGGCGGAGAAGGAGAAGAAGCCTAAGAAAGAAAAGAAGAAAAAGGATCTTAAAGTTATAGAGCGGAGCAAGCCTCTTCCCAAAGGTCCGGTTGTCCTTATTTTACTGGTGGGCGTTTCTTTGGTAATCCTGATTAATCTTCTGAGCACGCAGATTGGATATATGCTGAGCATTAAACAGGCGCAGGAATACTATGATTCGGGCGACTATGTGGAGGCATATAGTTGCTTTACGCAGGGAACAAAAGTAAAAGCGGTGGATGAGGAGCTTTATAATAAAGCGCGGCTTACCGCATACGTGCACCAGCAGATAAAGAGCTATCGTGTCTATAAGAATCAGAATATGCATGCAGAGGCTTTGAGCGCATTGATTCTCGGTGTGGGAAGATATGATAAGAATGCGAGAGAGGCTGCGTCAACAGGCGCTGCGGTGGAATACGACAAGATGCTGTCAACGATTGAGAAGGCATTGAAGAAACAATATGGTATGACCGTGGACCAGGCGAGAGAATTGTATGATATCTGGGAGAAGGAAGATTACACGTTGGAAATATACAAAGTGATAGATGCACTCGGACTCGGCGCAGAGGAAGAGGAGTAGTGATATGATAGCGATCATTGATTATGATGCAGGCAACCTCAAAAGTGTTGAGAAGGCGTTACACTATTTAGGTGAGCAGACTGTTGTTACCAGGGAGAACAGAGAAATCCAGGCGGCAGATAAGGTCATTTTACCAGGAGTAGGAGCTTTCGGGGAAGCTATGGAGCATTTGAAAAGGTATGAGTTGGATAAAGTAATTCGCGAAGTGGTCGAGGCACAGACACCGTTTTTAGGAATCTGCCTGGGATTGCAGCTTTTGTTTGCAGGCAGTGAGGAGCATGGCGGAGCGGAAGGTTTACATATTTTGGACGGAGAAATTGTAAAAATTCCGGCGAAGGAGGGGTTAAAAATTCCTCATATTGGCTGGAATTCCCTGCACTTGCAGCATCAGGGAAGGCTATTTGAAGGAATTGGCGAAGGTGCTTTTGTTTATTTTGTGCATTCTTATTATTTGAAAGCAGAACAGCCACAGATTGTCAAGGCATCCACGGAGTATGGCGTATGTGTTCATGCTTCTGTGGAGCAGGATAATGTATTTGCGTGTCAGTTCCACCCGGAAAAAAGCAGCAGTGTGGGCTTGCAGATTTTACGCAATTTTGCAAAGATAGGGGAGGTGTAGGCGATGTTTACAAAGCGGATTATCCCTTGTCTGGATGTGCATGGCGGACGTGTAGTAAAAGGCGTCAATTTTGTCAATCTCAAAGATGCCGGGGACCCGGTAGCTGTGGCGGCAGCTTATGATAAGGCGGGCGCCGATGAGGTTGTATTTTTGGATATTACGGCGTCCTCAGATGCGAGAAATACAGTGGTAGATATGGTGCGTAGAGTGGCAGAGATGGTTTTTATCCCCTTTACGGTGGGCGGCGGCATTCGCACAGTGGAGGATTTTAAGGTGTTGCTGCGGGAGGGGGCCGATAAAATCTCCATTAATTCTTCTGCAATCAATACGCCGGAATTAATCAGTGATGCGGCAGATAAGTTTGGCAGCCAGTGCGTGGTAGTTGCGATTGACGCGAAACGCAGGGAGGATGGCAGCGGCTGGAATGTATATAAGAACGGAGGACGGATTGATACCGGGCTGGACGCGGTAGAGTGGGCAGTGCGCGCAACTCGTATGGGTGCGGGGGAGATTTTACTCACCAGCATGGATTGTGACGGTACGAAAGCGGGCTATGATCTGGAACTAACTAGGATGATAGCAGACAACGTTCCGATTCCAGTCATTGCTTCAGGAGGAGCCGGCACGAAAGAGCATTTCTTTGATGCATTGACAGAAGGAGGAGCAGAGGCAGCTTTAGCGGCATCGCTCTTTCATTATAAAGAATTAGAAATTATGGATTTAAAGAATTATTTGGCACAAAAAGGTGTTTCTGTAAGAAATTAGAAATGTCATAGGAGAGAATGGAAGCCGGGTTATCAGAAGTGGGTACGAATGAGAAAGGAGTATTTGCTATGGGGATGTTGCAAAATGACTGGGTAGAAGCGATTGGCGGAGAGTTTAAGAAACCGTATTATGCCAAACTTTACCAGTTCGTGAAGGAAGAGTATAATACCAGGGTTATTTATCCTCCGGCAGATGATATTTTTAATGCTATGCACCTGACACCGCTTAGCAAGGTAAAAGTTTTAATTTTAGGGCAGGATCCCTACCACAATGTAGGGCAGGCACATGGGCTTTGTTTTTCTGTGAGACCGGAGGTGGATATTCCACCGTCGTTGGAGAATATATACAAAGAACTGCATGAGGATCTTGGCTGTGAGATTCCCAACAATGGTTATCTGGTAAAATGGGCCAGTCAGGGAGTATTAATGCTTAACACCGTACTGACTGTGCGAGCACATCAGGCGTTTTCCCATCAGGGAAAGGGTTGGGAGCAATTTACGGATGCGATTATCCATGCAGTGAATGCGCAGGAGCGGCCGGTCGTATATATGTTGTGGGGTAAGCCGGCACAGAGTAAGATATCCATGCTGAATAATCCAAAGCATTTGATTCTAAAAGCTCCCCATCCTAGTCCATTGTCTGCATATCGTGGATTTTTTGGCTGCAAGCACTTTAGCCAGGCAAATCAGTTTCTTGAAGAAAATGGCATAGCCCCGATTGATTGGCAGATTGAAAATGTATGACATTTGTTCTGTCGGCAGAAATCCCCAGAGTGCGATTTGTTTCTCAAACTTGCAAAAAGGCAGGTCTAATGTTACAATAATATCCATAACATAAGAAAGGATATATAATAAGGTGCAGAAAGAAGACTTTTTTTTAAAACAAATTGACGAATTTAAGGAAAAAGCAAAATATCTCCATAATCTGATGACGACGAAAGAGAGTAAAGTAGAAGAGCTGGAGGGCGTCTTAGAGGAGAAAGAAGAGAAGGCAAAGAATCTTCAGGAGATACTAGATGGAAAGCAGGAAGAAGCAGATAAGTTGACACAGAACGTAAGAGTTCAGGTTGATGCATTGATTTCACGCGTGGATGCGCAGATGCGTGTGATGGATGAGACAATCGGAAGTGAGATCAATACGCTGCAAGAGCAGATTTCGGAGCAGGTCGTGGAGATGAATAGTAATTCACGACAGGGAATGGCAGAATTGGATAAAAAGATTCAAGACTTTTCAACATCTGCAACAGAGCAGTTAGAGCAGCAGACAAAGTCTATAAAAGACACATTAGAGGGCTTTTCTGCGGAACTTGCGAAAGTCCGTGCGGAAGTGGAGAAATTGGCAGAAGTTTCTAAGGAAGACGATGATACTGCTGAGAAGCTTGAGACAGTCAAAACAGAGCTCGGAGATAAGATTCACCGAGAGAATGTGAAATGTTATCGTAATATACAGACCTTGGTGGAGGAATTAGAAGCAAAAATCGAGCATGTGGAAGTGGGCGCGCAGAGTATGAAAGTGATGAAGGGATACTTTGGCGTAATGATTATCCTTGGCGTAGTAAATTTTGTGGGCATTGCGGCAATCCTTGCTCATATGTTTGGTTTTTTCTAGGAGTATAGTTTTGCAGGAAGATTTTGTTTATCGAAAACAGGAGTGGAAGCCGGGAAATATGCTTTATCCTGTTCCGGCAGTTATGGTGACTGTGGCAGATAAAGCTGGGCGAGATAATATTATTACAGTGGCATGGACAGGTACGATCTGCACCAATCCGCCTATGGCGTATATTTCTGTGAGGCCGGAACGGTTTTCTTATCAGATGATAGCTCAAACCGGAGAATTTGTGATTAACCTTACGACCAGGGAATTAACGTATGCAACGGATTATTGCGGCGTGAAATCTGGCAGGGATATTGATAAATTTGCAGCTTTGCATCTCACCAGACAAAAGGCATCAAAGGTTGCGCCGCCCTTGATAGGGGAAAGTCCGGTGAATATGGAATGCAGAGTGACGCAGTGTATAGAACTAGGTTCTCATCATATGTTTTTAGCCGAGGTTGTAGCAGTGCACGCTTCGGAAGCTTATATGGATAAAAGCGGAAAGTTTCATTTAGAGCAGGCGGAGCCGATTATTTACTCGCATGGCGCTTATTATGGTTTAAACGATATTTTGGGAACTTTTGGATATAGTGTAAAGAAAAAGAAACAGTAATTGTAGTTGAGATTAAGAAAAGTGGTGAAGACATTGGAACAGACGTCGTTGTTTGACAATATGAAATTTTGTTCAGTATGCCACAGGAGCCTTCCTGAGAATTATGAAGCAGATATGTGTCCGGTTTGTCAGGAGAATCATCTGTTTTCAGAAGTCAAGGAATACATACGATCCAGGGATGTGACAGAGTATCAGGTGGCAGAACATTTCAATATTCCGCATCTTTTGGTTAAGAAGTGGATTGCGGAAGGAAGGGTTGAATATAAGGAACAAGAGCAGAAGATGATGAATATGCATTGTTCTATGTGTGGTGCAGAGATTACGTTTGGCACACTCTGCCAGAAATGTTACCGAGAGAAGTTCCACACTGCTACGGGCTTTGTACCTTTGCAGTTGGGCGGTGAGAAGAGTAAAATGCGTTTTCTGGAAAAGGACGGCTCAGACAGCGAGGATTAAATCTTTTATACATTATATTATGTGTTTTACCGGCGGCCATGCGGCCGCTGATTCTTTCTTATAGGAATATCTTGTAATCTCAAAGTGTTTTTTATGTTGATAGAGGAGATTATAAGCATTGTTAGATATGCTTATCTTAGTAATAAATCCATCAGATAACCATAGACATCCTCATGTTGGGCTTTCCAGTTCGAGCAGATTGCCTCGGCCTCAGCCTTGGATTTGACAGTGATAGTCAGGTCAATCAGAGATTGATTCCGCTCTTTGAGTTGGCAGTGTGCGGCGAAATCCTGGGAAGTTGTCTTATAATAATCTGCAATTGTGGAGACTTCTTGCCGCAATTTCATTTGGTTTTCTGCAAAATAACTGAGAACATCTGATTTGATAGCCTCAGAAATTTTATCAGGAAAGTAGGAAAGCGTTTCCCTGCCGGCAGGTGTAATGTAATAGTGGGTGTTGTTGTATGTAGACTCCGTACGCATCAGACCGGCATCAATCAATTCGCTGATTGCTTTTTGCACAGTGAAATATGTGGTATAGTCCTTATCGAGCATAAAGTTAGAAATTTGCGTGTTCGTCAGGGGAAAATCTACCTGATCCAGCATATAAAGTACAATCAATTTGTATTGTGTCGATGCCTCCGCCATAGTATTGCTCCTTATCGAATATTTTAAAAGTCTTGTTCCTGTTGTTGTCTGAAGGATATTATATAAAAGGATTCGCCTTTGTATACTTTCCCTGCCAGGTATCGCGTTTTCTCAGGGTTTGTTCGATTTGATTGAGTACGCTGCGTTTGGCGCGGCTCCACATGGGAGCGATCAATAAATCTTTCGGTCCGTCGCCAGTAAGACGGTGGATGGTGATACTCTCGGGCAGTTGTTCCAGACAGTCGACAATCAGCTCGCAGTATTCATCCTGGGAAAGCAGAGGAAAGGGAGATTCTTTGTATAATGCGCCTAAATCTGTGTCAGACAGTATGTGTAGAAGTTGCAGTTTTATACCGAAGACACCTAAACTGCCTACGTGTCGGACCGTTTCTATCATCTGTGCTTTTGTTTCGCAGGGAAGTCCCAGTATCACATGGACAATCACTGGGATGTTGCAACGGGCAAGAGCTTGCACGGACGCGTGAAAACATTCCAGTGTAAATCCGCTGCGAATGAAGCGACTGGTGTCGGGATGAATAGATTGCAGGCCAAGTTCTATCCAGACAGGTTTGCGTTGATTCAGTTCAGTTAAAAGCGCTAAGATATCCGGTGACAGGCAGTCAGGCCGTGTGGCAATGGATAAGACGACTACGTCCGGGTCTGTAATTGCCTCCGTGAATATTTTTCTCAGATAGCTTACTGGAGCATAAGTATTGGTATATGCCTGGAAATAAGCAATGAATTTTTGGCAATTTCGTTTTTGCCGTATCTGTTCTTTGGCAGCGGCAAGCTGGCGGGCGATAGGCTTACTGCTTTGCTGGGCAAAGTCGCCGCTGCCTGCCGAACTGCAAAAAATACATCCCCGCCTGCCTAACGTGCCGTCACGGTTCGGACAGGTCATACCGCCGTTTAAGGCAAGGCGGTAGACTTTTTCGCCGAATGTTTGTTTTAAATAGTAATCTATGGAATAGTAGCGTTTGTCATTCCACATGTGATTAACCTGGTATATGGGATTTGACTGCTTTGCTTACTGCCTGTGCAACCCTGGGATCAAATGCCTCCGGCATGATGAAATTCTCATTGAGCTGATCTTCTGACACGAGCTGCGCAATGGCTTGGGCGGCGGCAAGTTTCATTTCTTCTGTTATCTGTGACGCGCGGCCTTCCAAAGCTCCTTTGAAGATGCCTGGAAATGCTACGACATTGTTGACCTGATTGGGAAAGTCGCTGCGTCCGGTACCCACAATTCTTGCGCCGGCTTTTTTGGCGATGTCTGGCATTATTTCTGGAACGGGATTTGCCATAGCAAACAAAATGGCATCTGTGTTCATGGAGGAGACCATTTCGGCAGTTACGATTCCTGGTGCAGAAACGCCCACAAAAATATCTGCGCCTTTTAAGGCATCGGCGAGCGAACCTGTTTGATGTTCCAGATTGGTGAGCGATGTCATTTTTTGCTGCATCCAGTTCAAATCAGGATAATCTTCACCAATAATTCCCAGACGATCGCACATAATGATGTTGGGGAAACCGTAGGTGAGAAGCAGTTTTGTAATGGCAATGCCGGCAGAACCGGCGCCGTTTACAACGACCCGGCAGTTTTCTTTTTGCTTGCCAACGACCTTCAGTGCATTGATGATACCAGCGAGCACGACAATGGCTGTTCCATGTTGGTCATCATGAAAGACAGGGATGGATAGCGTTTCTTTCAGCCGCTCTTCTATTTCAAAACAGCGGGGAGCAGAGATGTCCTCTAAGTTGATGCCGCCAAATCCGGGAGCCAGGTAGGAGATGGTTTTGATAATTTCCTCTGTGTCCTGAGTGTCTAAGCAGATAGGAACCGCATTAATACCACCGAACTCTTTAAAAAGCACGCATTTACCTTCCATAACAGGCATTGCAGCGTAAGGGCCGATGTTGCCAAGCCCTAGCACGGCGCTTCCGTCAGAGACGACAGCGACAGTGTTTGCTTTCATCGTGTAAACATAAACGTCGGTGGGATTGTCGGCAATGAGTTTACAAGGTTCCGCCACGCCAGGCGTATAGGCGATAGCCAGATCCTCGCGTGTCGTTACCGGGGATTTTGCAACGGTTTCTAATTTACCGTTCCATTCTTTATGTAAGAAGATGGCTTTTTCTTGTGTAGTCATATGTATCGCTCCTTTATATTTTTCATTTTATTCCCGCGAGCAATGAGCCAAGTAGCCACGCTAAGTGCCCTGTGGGTATGCGCGGATATTTGACTAAGGAAAGTATTGCTGTTCCCATCATAGCATGAAAAAAAAATCAAATCAAGAAAAAAGGACTTCCTATTTAAAAAAAGATAGTGTATAATGGACCCATTACAGAGGCACAAGTTCTGTGCATGAAGTCGTTGTCTGCTCTGACATAGATTCCCAATGTATATAATAAAAGGAGAAATGTATGAGAGAAAAGTATGAGAGTTTATCTGTGGCAGTATTGAGGGATGTTGCGAAAGCGAGGGGGTTAAAGCATCTTTCCGGTTTGAAGAAAAAAGAGCTGGTAGAGTTGATGCTCGAAGAGGATAAAAAGGATGCGTTAAAAGAAGACGCTTTAGAAGAGACAGAAGAGAAGGATGCGAGCAGAGCAGAGAAAAAGACGACAGATAAGAAGGCAGCAGATAAGAAAGCAGAAAAAGGAGAAGAGGAGATAACTGGAGCAGGAAACAAGGGGACTGCTAGAGGTGAGGAGAAGACCGCAGGAAGAGGCAAAGAGAAGACGGTTGTACCAGCAGATAAAGGGACAGCGAAAAGTGAACATAGCGACAGATATATCAAAAATGAGCGCATAGAGAATGGGGAGCGGCAGGAACGCAAGCCGACAAAAGTTATCACGGCAGACGGTATTGAGATTGATAATCCTGAACTGGATAGCGGCATCAGCGCGCATGGAATCCTGGAAGTTATGCCGGATGGTTATGGGTTTATCCGGTGTGAAAATTACCTTCCAGGCGAGAACGACGTGTACGTTTCGCCATCGCAGATTCGCAAATTTGGCTTGAAAACAGGCGATATTATTCAGGGCAATACGAGGGTGAAAACGCAGCAAGAGAAGTTTAGTGCGCTTTTGTATATCCGCAGCATCAATGGCTGTCATCCCTCGGAGATCTTGCGCCGGCCGAATTTTGAAGATCTTACGCCAATTTTTCCCAATGAGCGTATTCGCCTTGAAACAGACCGAAGCGCGGTTGCTATGCGTATCATGGATGTAGTTTCTCCCATTGGCAAGGGGCAGAGAGGTATGATTGTGTCTCCGCCCAAAGCAGGAAAGACGACATTGTTGAAGCAGGTTGCCAAAGCAGTAACCAGGAATAATCCCCAGATGCACCTGATCATTCTTCTTATTGATGAGCGTCCTGAGGAAGTTACTGACATCAAGGAAGCAATTGAGGGTAAGAATGTAGAGGTGATTTATTCTACGTTTGATGAACTTCCAGAGCACCATAAGCGTGTATCGGAAATGGTCATTGAGCGTGCAAGGCGTTTAGTAGAGCATAAGAAAGACGTTATGATTCTCTTAGACAGTATCACGCGCCTGGCACGGGCATATAACTTGATTGTCCCGCCGAGTGGAAGAACATTATCCGGTGGTATTGATCCGGCAGCGTTACATATGCCGAAACGTTTCTTCGGCGCTGCCAGAAATATGCGTGAGGGAGGAAGTATCACAATCTTGGCGACTGCGCTGGTGGAGACCGGAAGCCGTATGGATGATGTGATTTATGAAGAATTTAAAGGGACAGGCAATATGGAATTGATTCTGGACCGCAAACTTTCAGAACGCCGTATTTTCCCGGCGGTTGACATTACGAAATCAGGGACGCGAAGGGAAGATTTGTTGTTGAATCGGGAAGAGCAGGAGGCTGTGGAGATTATGCGTCGTGCCATCAATGGTATGCGGGCGGATGAGGCGGTGGAGAGCATTCTCAATCTCTTTGTGCGCACCAACAATAACCGTGAGTTCTGTCAGATGATTAAAAAGACAAAGCTTATATAATGAATGGTTTTGAAGGATGGGGAAAACTTATGTAAAAAATAACTGCTATTTTACTGGCGGCAGGATTGTTTGTAGGAATGTATCCAAGTCAGATGAATCAGGCTACAGCAGCAAGAGCCGCAGAGGAAATACAATTTCATGAAGAAGCGGAAACCAGGGAAGTGCAATGGGAAGATAAAGCATCATTCGCTGGGGAAAAGAAAGCTGCAGGAGTAGGGAACGAAACGAATGGGCAGGACAAAGGACTTTATTTTAAACTATCTAAAGAACAGTGGGATGGCGAGGAAGATGGGCTGTTTCCGGGCGATATGAGCGGTGTAAGCTATGAATATGAAAATGTAACGGATACCCCGTATACGCTGCAGGTGTCAAGTTCCAATACGAATGTCATTAAGATATGAGAACGGCGCGTACAAATGCGTATCCAAAATCAGAGGCGGGAGTAAATCTTCCTATAAGCAGAAAGTGGACAAGGGCGTGACGTATTTTTATAAGCTGGTTACAGTATATCCGGAAGGGGAAAGTGAATTTTCAAGGTCTGTTTCTCAGTTTATTCCCAAGAGCGGAAAAGCCAAAGCTGTGGAGCAGAACAATGTCAGCGGTAATGCCGGCTTCGGTGGTCAGTATGGCGGGAACTGGGCGCATAGCGATGATACATATTATTATCAGGCAAATGGCAAGCTCCATGTTGTCTGCGTACAGAGAGACGCTTCCCTGAAAATCTATACGTTGGATTCAGCCCTGAAAGTGAAGAGCACGAAAAAAGTAAATATAGGGTATGACCGTTGGGGCGGTTTTTACCATGGACCGGATGGGAATTTTTATGTGGCGGTTGGCTATGCAAACCATCAGGAAAGCAAGAAGAAGACTGTCATAAAAGTGATAAAATACAATAGCAGATGGAAAAAGGGCAAGACGGCAAGCATTAAAGGCGGAGCCTCTAATTCATTTGTCGGGATATATGAGCCGTTTGATGCCGGCAACTGCCGGATGGATATGCAGGGTTCGACGCTGTATCTGGTGACCTCGAGGACGAGGTTCCAGGGAAGCTCGCAGCCAATTCTCAGTAAAGGGAAAATTGTTTGGATGGAGACGTCATACAATGCAGATTATAGCGGAACACGGACAAGGCTGTTCAGCATCCCTGCCATTTATTGATGGGAATTGCCGTTGGCTGCTGAGATACGTGTTGAACTGTTACAATTTAGTAACAGTTCAGCCCACGCCATTCGCAAAGGTGCCTACGGCACTTTCTCGCTGCTTCGCAGCTAACTTTGCTCATTACTTGGCGTTCCCTCAGCCAAAAGAAATCTCATCAAATCCATGCGTACCCACAGGGCACTTAGCATGATTTGTCTCAATTTCTTTCGGCTGGCTGAACTGTTACACAATTTATGATTAATTTTTTAAATAGAACTTGCATATATGGAAAATATATGCTACAATAATAAAGCTGTTGCGTAGGTAATAGCGAGGACAGGAAAATCAGTTTTTAGATTTTAAATAGAGAGTGAAGAGGTGAAAACATGAGAGAAGGAATCCATCCGGCATATCATCAGGCAACCGTAACATGCAACTGTGGAAATACATTTGTGACAGGTTCGACCAAAGAAGATATCCACGTTGAAATTTGTTCCAAGTGCCATCCGTTCTACACGGGACAGCAGAAGACCGCTCAGGCTCGCGGACGTATTGATAAGTTCAACCGTAAATATGGCATGAACAATCAGTAATGGTAAAGTTCATTTGAACCGAAAGAGGATGTCTTTTAAATGGACATCCTTTCTTTTCGTTCTAATTAGAAAATATCTTGTCACGTTAAAGCGTGAAAGAGAATATGCGCACTTGTGCGAGAGGAAGTTGTCCGTGTCAGAGAGGATGTGAAGGATTTGGCTTATTCAGGAATTGGCGGGCAGGCTGTCATGGAAGGTGTGATGATGAAATACAAAGATACATACGCTGTGGCAGTACGCAAACCGGATCACGAAATCATTGTAGAAAAAAGGGAGTATCGCGGAATCTGCAAGAATAAGGCGTTGAGAAATTTAATTTTTGTACGGGGAATTATAAGTTTTGTGGAATCTATGGTATTAGGATTGTCAACATTGACGTTTTCTGCTTCATTTTTTGAAGAGGATGACAAGGCAAGTGGGGCAAAGCCAAGAAATGAAAAGAGAGAGAAAGCTGAAATGGGTTTTACGATTGCCTTGTCCCTGGTGCTAGCTGTAGCAATATTTATGGTGCTTCCCTTTTATGCATCTTTATTTTTTCAAAAATACATTCCTTCTGAAACACTGGTAATTCTTATTGAGGGAATTTTGCGACTTCTCATCTTTTTTGCTTATATCCTGTTGATTTCTAGAATGGAGGATATCAAGCGGGTGTTTATGTATCATGGCGCAGAGCATAAATGTATCAATTGTATTGAGCATGGTTTGGATTTGAATGTGGAGAACGTGAAAAAGAGTTCCAGAGAACATAAACGCTGCGGTACAAGTTTTCTGTTTTTTGTGGTAATCATTGCTATTATTGCTACAATGTTTATCCGTGTGGATTCCAGGCTGCTTAGGCTTTTGCTGAGGATTGCCATTATTCCACTGATCGCGGGCATTTCATATGAATTTATCCGTTTGGCTGGAAGAAGCGACAATGCAGTAATAAATTTGCTCAGTAAGCCGGGCTTATGGATGCAGAAATTGACAACCAGAGAACCGGATGAGGAGATGATAGAAGTTGGTATTGCTTCTGTGGAGGCAGTGTTTGACTGGAAGAGTTATGTCAGGACCGTGAGGGAGAGTGAAGCAACATGACATTTGAGGGCGCATTGGAATATGGAAAAGGAATATTACGGGATGCAGATGTAGCGGACTGTGAGTTGGATGCGTGGTATCTTATGGAATATGCTTGCAAAATGGATAAGAGTTGGTATTATATGCACAGTACGGATGATATGGAAAACGGCAAATTCTTGGAGTATGAGTTGCTGTTGAAAAAACGTGCGGAGCGGGTGCCATTGCAGTATATTACCGGAAGCCAGGAGTTCATGGGTTTGGAATTTAAGGTCAACTCTCATGTACTGATTCCACGCCAGGATACGGAGACTTTGGTGGAGGAAGCGTTGAAAATGCTTGAACCAGGGATGTCGGTGTTGGATTTATGTACAGGTTCCGGTTGTGTTATTATCAGTCTGTTGAGACAAAAGAAATTGTTTGGGACGGCAAGCGATATTTCAAAGCAGGCTCTTTTGATTGCCAAAGAGAATGCGAAGAATAACCGGGTAGAGGTGCAGTTAGTGCGCAGCAATTTATTTCAAAATATTATAGGAAAATATGATATGATAATTGCCAATCCGCCTTATATTCCCACAGAGACGATTGCGTCATTGATGCCGGAAGTAAAGAATTTTGAGCCGGTGGAAGCATTAGACGGCGGGGAGGATGGCCTGGATTTCTATCGACAGATTGTAAAAAAGAGCGGGCAGTTCTTGAAATCTAACGGTTATCTGTGCCTGGAAATCGGGCATGATCAAGGCGGCAGGGTGGCATTTCTTATGGAAGAGAATGGGTATCGTAATGTGAAAGTGATCAAAGACCTTGCGGGAAACGCCCGGGTTGTCCGTGGCAACCTGCCGTCTATAAAGTAGAGTTATCTGTGGAATTTGCCGTTAGTGAAAGAGAAAGGAAGAGAGGTATGTTTGATAAGTTAGAGGATATTCTTCTTCGTTTTGAAGAAATTATGAATCAGCTCAGTGAGCCGGATGTGGCCAACGACACCAACCGTTTTCGTAAGCTGATGAAGGAACAGAGCGATCTTGCTCCCATTGTGGAGGCATATAAGGAATATAAGCAGGCAAATCAGAATATCGAGGATTCCCTTGCGATGCTCGAAGAGGAAAATGATGAGGAGATGCGTGAGCTTGCGAAAGAAGAACTTAATGAATCCAGGGCAAGAGTGGAGGAGTTAGAGAAAGAATTAAAGATTCTTTTGCTGCCCAAAGATCCGAATGATGATAAGAATGTAATTGTAGAAATTCGTGCGGGCGCAGGCGGAGACGAGGCGGCATTGTTTGCAGCGGAAATTTACCGTATGTATGTGCATTTTGCGGAAACCCACCGCTGGAAGGTGGAGACAATGGAATGTGAAGAGATAGGTATTGGCGGAATGAAGAATGTCACCTTTATGATTACCGGACAGGGAGCGTATTCTGTAATGAAATATGAGTCCGGTGTACATCGTGTTCAACGTGTGCCGGAAACCGAGTCAGGCGGACGCATTCATACGTCTACGATAACTGTTGCGGTCATGCCGGAAGCGGAGGACGTGGATGTTGTTATTGATGAGAAAGATATTCGTATAGACGTTATGCGTGCCTCTGGAAATGGCGGGCAGTGTGTCAACACGACAGATTCAGCAGTTCGCCTAACACATTATCCCACCGGAATTGTCATTTATAGCCAGACAGAAAAGTCTCAGCTACAGAATAAGGAGAAGGCATTTGCGCTGCTGCGTGCGAAACTTTACGACATGGAATGTCAGAAGCAGCATGACGCGGAGGCGGAGGCAAGGAGAAGTCAGATAGGCACCGGTGACCGCTCGGAGAAGATTCGTACTTATAATTTCCCCCAGGGGCGTGTCACGGACCATCGTATCAATTTGACATTGTATAAGCTGGATAAGGTGTTGAACGGCGATATCCAGGAAATTGTTGACGCCTGTATTGCAGCAGACCAGGCGGCGAAGCTAAGCAATTTTGAGGATAAGGTTTGAAAGCCTTAATTTTGCTGGGGTTCTGGGAATATCCGGTTCTAGTGGAAATGGAAGAAAGATAGGAAAAAGAGAAACTGTTTGACCTTGAAAAAAAGAGGAACGTCTGTACATGTTTATAGACTTTAAGGGAGAAAAAATCAGCCGTCAAATGCTAGGAATGTAGTGAAACGAAGATACATCTCAAAGTATTGGAGGCCAATCACAATGAAGATTGCAATTGCAGAATGAGAAGTGGAAGAACCAGTTCCTATAGGTTAGGGTGGCTGGTTCTTTTTTGTTGCGGTGGTATTGGGTGGTGTGATATACTTATGATAATATAAAAAATTGTGTTATATGAACCAGATAATGATGCAACGATAAAGACTGCAATTGTGAAATATACGACTTTATCATTAGTAAAAAACAGCCTACGCCCAGTTGTGAAATTATCTGGTTTATCATAAATTATTAGGGTTAATGAACATAAAAGGAGAGAATTAATAGATGCAGATTGCAATATGTGCTGACGATGCCCAAGAGTTTGTTGTGAAAAACAGGGACGGTATTATCAGGATAGTGTTTGCGCGGCTTGAGTTGTGGAAGTCATAAATAAGATTGTATCCTTTCATTTCATAGATGGTGTGGTTCAGGAAGTGACTGTTGCATTGACAGACATTGAAGAATAATTTTTGTCAAGACCTGAATTTTTAAAAGTTCATCGTTCTTATCTTGTAAATTTAAGCTATGTTCAGTCTGTCGGCGGGGGAAGTATTGTGACAAATAATGGACATACAATTCCGGTGGCACGGCAGAGGCGCGGGCAGGTTCAGAACGCCTATATGAATTTCCTCTTGCATGAGGGAGTTGGGCGGGGGAAGACAGCGGAAAAGACGGAGCACATCGAGGGACCATGGCGCATCCTTTTCGTGGATGACGAGCCTGCTGACCGCACACTTTGGGCGAATATTCTGCGAGACCATGGTTGTCTGGTGCATCTAGCGGCAAGTGGGGAGGAGGCGCTTGAGCGGGCGAAGGATGAAGCATATGACTGTGTGTTGCTTGACGTAATGCTTCCAGGTGAGGATGGATTTTTATTTTGTAACAAAATTCATGAGTTAGCGCAGGCGCCTATTATTTTTTTGAGCTGTCTGACCGAGGCTGAAAAACAGGTAAAAGGGTATGCTTCAGGCGGTGCGGATTATATTACCAAGGATACACCTGCTGAGCTTTTTTGGGCAAAAGTGGAAACGCGTATCAGACTGGCAGTGTCTGACCGTATCAGGTTCAGATACGGTCCGCTTTTGTTGGATTTGTCGGGAAGAAGAGCGCTCATACATGAAAAAGATCTTTGTCTTACGCCGATTGAATTCGAGCTTTTGTGGCGGCTGTCAAAGCAGGCGGGACATATATTCTCACCAGAGGAGCTTTTTCGGGCAGTATGGTGCGGGCAGCCGTGGGACAAAGGGAAGATGGTACAGATACATATGTCGCATCTGCGGCGGAAGCTGGAAAAAGCGTGGGGAGATCATTATTTTATTGAGACGATATGGGGACAGGGTTACCGCTTTGTTTCACCGGATTGCCAATGATACAGTTTGGGAATATGGGGAGGCAGAGAGAATGAAGCATAAAAAGGACTTGTGGCAGATACTGGCAGTTTTAGTTGTATTGGTGACTTTTTTTCTGATACTCTTCTATGCAGATAATAAATATGAAACGCCTCCACCTTATGGAAAATCAGGCCGGATAAATATAGACGAACAGGATATCATACATAATAATCTTATTTTTCTTATTGATGGCTGGCTGCTGACAGACGGGCGCGTAACCGATAAACCTACCTATATCGGTGAATTTTCTAATCTTCAAAGAAGGGATTGGTTGCTTTCTCCGCACGGAAAGGCATCTTATAGATTGACAATATGTTATGCTGGAAAACCTGTAGTTGTATCAGTGAATTTTCCCCAATTATCCTCAACGTACAGTATTTCTCTGAATGGAATGCAGCTTGCTTCGGGGAAAGGGAATGGCTGTATTACGTTTCTGATGACACCGGGGGAGCATGTGTTGCTGGTAGAGACAGTGTCAAAGATTGGATATTACAGCGGTATGTATTTTCCACCGGCATTGGGTGCGGCAGAGGCAATTTCGCAGGTTGAAAACATCCAAGGGTTGGCCTATGCGCTGGCATTTCTCTTGCCGTTAGCGCTGGCGGTGTTTACGTTATTTCTGTGGAGGACGGGAGGAAGTATAAGCCGCTGTTTTGGATTGATGTGCTGTTGCTATGCGCTTTATATGTCTCGCTATTTTATTTTTCTTTTTTCTATGCAGGTGGTACCGTATTGGTTTATTATTCAGAGTATGGCGTTGTATGGCTTGTGTTTTTGCGTGGTAAGGCTTACCGTCCTTGCTTCTGGTGTAGATGGTGGCAGGGCGTGGAAATGGGTGCGTGGCGTATTGCTGGTGCTACCAAGCATTCTGATTATCTTGAGTTTGCTTATCCCATTAATACCGTGGGCAGTCTTTGCGCATGGGAGGGTGACAGACCTTTATTATATTTTTACATTTTGCTGTGCGGTATATTTTACCGAAAGGGGACTAATGGTAAAAAATTGGGAGAGCCGCTATGTATTGGTAGGTGGCACAGTGTTTGGCGCGGGATTGGTACACAACCTGTTATTTTCCAACCATTTTGAGCCAATTCGGTTTTTCTGGCAGTTTGAATGGTGCGGACTTTTGCTAGTTGTTCTGTTTGGGGCGATGATGGTTTACCGCAGCCGTCGCATTTTAAGAGAAAATGATGAGCTTACAAATCATCTGGAAGAACAAGTGAAGAAACGTACCCAGGAAGTGACGTTGCTTTTGGAGGAGCGCAAAGCATTTTTTTCTGATATGGCACATGATTTAAAGGCGCCGGTATTTGCCACTCAGTCTTTTATTGAGGCAATCCGCCGCAGTGGTGTGGGGGTAGATACGGAGCTTTGTGGCTACCTTGATCAAGCAGAAGCCAGACAGTGGGAAATGGCACGTCGTTTGCAGGGACTTTCTGCTATCAATGCACTGGACAAGATTGAAGAAGAAAGGGTCAGGGTGTCAATTTTGGAACTGCTTTCAGAGCTTTATGCAGTCTATCATGGAGAGGCTCAAGTACAGTCAGTGTATTTTACGGTAAATCCGCCGGCGCAGGACGCATTTGTGACAGCCCAGCCGCAAAAGCTGAATATATTGTTTGAGAACCTGATTTACAATGCGCTCAGGGCGACGCCGCCGGAGGGCAGCATTACGGTGTCGGCGAATCTAGGAAATGGGAAAATATATGTGACTGTGGCGGATACTGGATGTGGTATACCAAAGAATGAATTGCCACTTGTTTTTAAGCGTTTCTATGTGGGAGAAAACAACCGGGAGAGCGGCACAGGGTTAGGGCTTTATATTGTTCACAGCATAGTAAACGAATTTGGCGGTACAATTCATGTTGATTCCAAAGTAGGAGAAGGGACGAAATTTGTCATCGAATTTCCCGCCACGGATTAGCAATCGTTTACTCGTGTGAGTCTGTATATAAAAAGGAAGCGCCGATTTTGTATCGTTAGCGCTTCCTTTTTTAAATAAAAGCATAGGGAATATTTTTATTGTAGTTATTGTTCGAGCTCGGCTTTGGCTTCTTTCGCCCACTGTTCAATTTCGCCGCATGTTTTTGCCCATTCATCCAAAGCATCCTGTTCCAACTTTTCGTCACCTTCTAGCACTTCTCCACACTGATTCAAGGTATCAACCAGTGTGTTCATTTCAGAAATGTAATCGGCATAGGTTTCGGGATCAGCGTTGATAATCTCAGACAACTCATTGATGGCAGTTCCCGCCTTGTTGTGGGCGTCAATAGCGGGTTGCTTATCAGGACCACCGCAGGCAGCTAGAGAAAAGCACATTGCCATTGCCAGTAAAAGGGAAATCATTTTCTTCATGTTAATTTAATCCTCCTGTATATGTATTATGCAATTATTTCGCTTGCAGTTATATTTTAAGTCCTACCGGGGCAAATTGGATCAACGATGCATGAATCGCATATAAAATGTCACGAATCGACTGTGTGCCAGGGATGAGCTGTACAAAAACAGACGAATGGCGTTGTTTGATTTTAAAAATATATACGCAACAGAAACACGCCATTTTGAGCAGAAAATGAATATATGCCGCCATAATGATTCAAAATCATACAGATACTGCGCACATCGATTCCGTGTCCTGGATTTGTTGTCACGGGAACGCCATGGGAGAAAGTAATATTTTCTTCACAGGGATTGGCGACTTGTAAAAATTGTTTTTCATTTTTGCTGAATGCGGAAACTTCGATCGAGCTGGGCTGTCCCTTTTTTATTAACTTTTCGCAAGCGTGCAGGGCATTTTCAAGAGCATTGGATAGCAGCACGCACCAGTCATTTTCTGCTATCGAGATTTCTTGCGGAATAGCAGATTTGATATTGATTGCAATACCAAGATTTTTGGCACGTCTGGAAAAGGCGGAGAAGATAAGGTTTGCTGGTTCATTATTACAGAAAGTAATTACCTTTGTCGTTTCCATTTCTGAACAAATTTTATGGATATATGCCTGTGCCTGTTTAAAGCGTTCATTTTCAATGCAAGACAAAAGATACTGCATGTGGTGCCGCAGATCATGCCGATAGGCGATGGTTTTTTGGTGGGATTCCCGGAGAACTGCAATTTCTCGGATAGCCTGCGTCATTTGCAGGTTCAAAAATTCCTGTGTCTGTTCTAATTGCACACGGATACGTTCGTTTTTTGTAATGCGGAGTACGAATATTAAGTAAGCAGCGCTGCATACGAAAGGCATAAATTCCGCTGCGGCAAGGTTCCCTTCTGAAAGTAGGTCCGTGTAAAATATGGTTAAATAGTCATAACCATAATATAACAAAGGAACCAGACCGAACCGACATTTTTCCAATGTAGTATAATGTGAAATGGAACGGACGGAAGGTGCGACAAAACGAAGTAAAATGAAAAGTAGTGGCAATGTGATAATCAGCTCCACAATAAGTACCTACCAAGGACAGTATCTTTAGTCGCGTCCATTGTATATCACAGAATCTGGCAGATAGTATCAGGCCCAAAACCCCCACAGAAGCAAGGTTTATGATGGAGATCATATTCATGATACAAAGACCTGCTTTCTGTTGAATACGTATTCTAGGTAAATGTTTTTGATTTCGGAACATTTTCCGTGAGGAATAGGGATTTTTGTAAGGCTGTCCATTGTAATTGCTTTATAGGAAATATTGCGGATATACTCCATATTAATTAAAAAGGAGCGGTGCGGCCGCAAGAAGTTTTCATATTGTATCAATTCATTGCACAAATCGTCCATGCTGCCAGAGCATTCCATAACAGTGTGGTTTTCCATATGAAACAATAAAGTGTGCCCAATAACCTCACAATATTCCAGCTTGTCCAAATTAATTTGCGAGATACCCCTCTTACATCGCAGGATCAGGCTGCGATACTGTGATTTTTTACAGTCATCAATAACGGAATCCATAAGTCTGAAAAAGCTTTCTTTACCTATTGGTTTTAACTGATAGAAGTATGCGTCAACTGTGTAAGACTGTACTGCAAATTCAGAGGATGATGTTAAAAAAATTATTTTTATAGCGTTGTCATACTGGCGGATTTCTCTCGCCGCACTGATTCCATTTTCACCTGGCATGATAATATCTAAAAATAATACGTCAAATCGTATGCCTTTTTCAATTTCAGCAAGCAATTCCAGAGGACTTTGAAAAGCTGTATATGTAATATTTCTGTTTTGTTCGATACGATATTGGTCAAGCAGAATATGGAGTTCATTTAGCGTGGATTGATTATCGTCACAAAACGCTATTTTTATCATTTATTTCTTTCCTTTCTTCGAGTTTTATGATTGTGCGGCTAGGATAGTTGCTATTGGGAATTTGGGAACAATGCTTGACATGGTAAGAAAATAGTTCCTATAATGTAAAAAGCATAAGTCGCACAATCAATATAACATATAAAGCGGCGTTAAAACTGTCAGCGGCGCGAAATGTAACTGAAAGCGCGTGAATGGTAAGTGTACGGATGGAGGAATTGGATGAAAATATATAGGAAGTTGGGGATCGTTTTCATAGTACTGTGCATGATAACAGGCTTGTTTGTAAGGCTTACTGTGAAGGCAGAGCCGATGTTTGAAGCTTATTTAGAATATTCTCCACAAGGATGGAGCGTGAAGGGTGTATTGAAAGACTTTGCAGATGATATCGTTCTTGTTCAGCCGATGTGCTCGACAGACGGGGAAACATACCGTGACTGTGGAGTAGAATGGAATTTGCAATGGCTCGGTTCTGAGGATGAAAGCAATCTGGCAGCTTTGCAGAATCAGAGATGCCTTTATTTCAGCGATGAGCCCTTGAAAAGTTATATTGCGAAAGAATTGAAGCGATTTTACATAAAGTTGCGTATTGTCAGGGAGGGCGGGATTACATATGAAACGCAGGCGGCAATCATTGAACGGGGGGAATTGCAGACGGTACAAGAGGAGTTTGATGTGTCTGCAAAATTTGCGCCTTGTGTGTTTGTCAAGGAAGGGCGTCCACCTAAGCTTCAACATTATGGCAGATACCAGATTACGGTAAGCGAGGATGCCACGACTGAGGAGATATCCGCATTACTGCCTGATACGCTTCCAGTGCAAATTCAGATAGAGAAAGGGATGGAGTATCTGGGGGATGATATCGTTGAATGTCCCGTCAAGTGGAAGCCGTTGTATCTGCCTCAGCTAACAGCAGGCGAGCGTGTGAAAGTCCTGGATGCGGCGGAGGAGATTGTGGTTCCTGCCGGCATCGTTCTAAGTACTCCGACGGGCATATACAAGACCAATAAACCGTTAAACTTGAATCGCTTTGCCTCTACGGATGAAGTTCGGCTTATCTTGAATGTTGTTGGGAAAGCGGATCAGCCTAACGGGGTGTTGTCAGAAACAAATGATGGATTGGAGATGGCATTTCAATTAAAGCCTACAGGCGCAACTTCAATTCGTGCATATACCCTTGCGAAGGGAGAGTCAGAATGGACGGAGATTACTGGAATTTCTCTGCTTGATGCAGTCGATACACAGCCTTCCACGGCAAACAGTGATTTTGGGCTTGTTTTAGGAATGGAGCAGGAGCCATATTTATCTTATAGAAAAGCGCGAGATGCGAAAGAAGAGCCAACGCCCTTTTTTGTGGGATTTAAAATAGAAGGCGGCGTATATGATGGCAGGCAGCTTGTCCTTGCGTGGCCGGAGACATACGAATTACAGCCTCACTTACCGGAAATAAAAGGCAGCGGTGGGAACGAGGGCAATGCAGGCTCAGACGATAAGAATGACAGCACAGAAGGAGGCCAGCGTCCGGGACTGTCGCAAAAATCAGAGGATGTATCAACGTCCGAACTGTCCAAACAATCAGAGGGCGAACTGCCAGAAGCGAAAAATCCGCGAAAGAAGGACTTTCCTGTCATGAAAGCAGAAATAGAGGAACATGAAGTATTGGAGAATAATAGCTCTGAAATTCCTATGCAATTTTCCAGAAAACAAAAGAGCGCTGCTTCCACACAGTATGAGGCGGCGGTCAGGTCTGTGACAGAAGCTGATGTTGAAACAGAAATGAAAATGGAAGATGAATCGTCCAATCGTGCTCCTGAAACACTGGCAGCTTCCAGAGAAGAAATGTCAACTCTGAATTATGAGGAGGAAAATGTACCAACAGTTCTGCCGATACGAATTGACAACGATACAAGCGCTAAGGGTAGTAAAATGCTTTTTCTGGTAATTGCAGGCGTTGCCATTTTGCTCTTTGTAGGCACGATCATTTTACAGAGAGTGGCAGGTGCAAAAGTCATGGATGCTTTGCATAACTTTTTTATACGAAAATAGAAAAAAGATTGAAGAATTGAACCCAAAAACGTCATGAAAGCAAATGGAAAGAAAAAAGAAAGTAGAGGATTGATACCATGACGAAGACAAAAGCGATATTGATTACAGTGTTTCTTGGAGGGCTTGGCGTACATAGGTTTATGGCGGGAAAGACAGGTACTGGAGTTATCTGGCTGCTGACGGCTGGCTGCATGGGAATTGGTTGGCTGATTGATTTGGTTAAAATTTGTACCGGAAGCTTTACCGATAAGAACGGTAATGTATGGGCAGAGTGATTCTGATCATCTTGTGTGACAGATAAAAAGAATGGATGGGGGTGTCGTACTAACATAAATTACAAGTTATGTTAGTGCGACACCCCCGTTTGTATAAATTTTAGGGAAGAGAGGAGAAGTTGGATGGCAGCTATACAGGAATATAAATGTCCGTGTTGCCAAGGTGCGATTACCTTTGACAGTACGATACAGAAAATGAAATGCCCATATTGTGGTACGGAATTTGAGATGGAAACACTGGTTGGTTATGATAATGAACTGAGAAATGAACAGGACGCTGACATGAGGTGGGAAACAAATGCAGGGGATGAATGGCAGGTTGGTGAGACACAAGGGCTTCGCTCCTATATTTGCAAATCCTGCGGCGGTGAAATCGTCGGTGACGAGAATACAGCTGCTGCGTCATGTCCATTTTGTGGAAATCCGGTAGTCATAATGGATCAGTTTTCCGATTCTCTGATGCCGGATTATGTGATTCCGTTCAAGTTAGACAAGAGGGCGGCAAAAGAGGCATTAAAGAAGCACTACCAAGGAAAAGCCCTGCTGCCCAAAGTATTTAAGAATGAAAATCACATTGACGAAGTGAAAGGTGTGTATGTTCCATTTTGGCTGTTTGATGCTGACGCTTGTACGGATATGCGCTATAAGGCACTAAAGTCCGAAGATGGAGTGATAGCGAATATGATTATACGGAAACAAGCTATTTTACCGTGTGTAGAAGCGGAAATCTTGAATTTAAGAATGTTCCTGTTGACGGCTCTGAGAAAATGGCGGATGATTTGATGGAATCGCTCGAACCTTTTGACTTCTCAACGGCAGTTAATTTTCAGACGGCATATTTGGCAGGGTATCTGGCAGACAAATATGATGTAGATGCCGCACAGAGCGCCATGCGTGCGAACGAACGCATTAGACAAGCTTTCGCGGAAACGGTGAGGGGATATACGACGGTTACACGGGAAGCAGGAAGTATTCGTTTAAATAATAGTAAAGTAAAGTATACCCTTTTCCCTGTATGGATTCTTAATACTACATGGAATGGACAACCGTATCTTTTTGCTATGAACGGGCAAAGCGGCAAAATGGTAGGGAATCTTCCCTTAGATAAAAGTGCATACAGAAAATGGCTGTTTGGGTTGACAGGTGTTATCGGTGCAGCAATATATGCCATTCTTTTTCTAATTAGTATACTATAAAGGGGGAAGACAATGAAAAATCATAATAAAATGTGTTCGGTGTTTTTAATCCTGTTTTTGAGTTTTACTTTTGCCATTTCCACAGCGTTGGCAGTTACCATGGATGCTGCTGACGATATAATGCGGATGGTAGATTGGGCTGGGTTGCTTTCAGACAGTGAAGAGGCGGAATTATCAGTTCAACTGGACGAAATCAGTGAGCGACAGCAAGTTGATCTTGTAGTAGTTACGATTGATTCTTTGGAAGGCGCGTCTGTCGTAGAGTATGCAGATGATTTTTTTGATTATAATGGTTATGGCTTTGGTACAGAACATGATGGAATTCTGTTCCTGATTAGTATGGAAGAAAGGGATTGGTGTATATCGACATCAGGTTATGGAATAGAAGCCCTCACTGACGCAGGAAGGGAATATATGTCGGAAGAATTTCTGCATTATCTGAGTGACGGAGAATATGCGCAAGCGTTTCGTATATTCGCTGAGCAGTGCGATGACTACATAACACAGGCAAAGACAGGTGAACCGTATGATGTCGATAATATCCCGACGGAGCCGTTTTCTCCTGTGGGCGCTCTTATGATTGCTGTAATCGCAGGATTTGTGATATCGTTGATTGTTACGGGAATTATGAGGCTTGGACTGCACTCGGTTTACAGCCAGTCTACGGCAGATAGCTATATGAAAAAAGACAGCCTGTGTCTTACAAGAGAACATGAACTGTTCCTTTATAAAGATGTTACCCGCACGGAAAAACCAAAAGAAAACAGTTCCTCAGACAGTTCTGGGGGTTCAAGCACGCATACGTCATCTTCCGGCAATACGCACGGCGGCGGGAGCGGAAAATTCTAGAAAAAACAGAAACAATGTGCGTTGCCAGAAGGAACAGGCGGAAAAGAATGATGTGCATCATTCGTCCTCGTGGAAAATACTTCCGGAGAATTTGCCGGCAAGTTTTCTGCGTTCATCATCAATAGCTGCGTAGTGTTGGCGCGTAGTCTCTACACTTTTATGCCCCAGGGCGTCGGCGACCAGATAGATATCCCCGGTCTCTTTGTAGAGGTTCGTTCCATAAGTGCTGCGCAGTTTATGCGGCGTAATTTTCTTGTTAATATTTGCAGCCTGCGTATATTTTTTGACTAGTTTTTCAACAGCGCGCGTTGTAAGACGACTGTATTTTAAAGAGAGAAAGAGAGCGTTTTCTTGTTCGGGAAGCGCTTTTTCTGATAAGCGGGGGCGTTCTATTTCCAGATAGTCCAAAAGCGCATCGGCAACCTCCTCGCCAAAATACACGGTAGATTCATTTCCACCTTTGCGTACGACACGCATGCCATTAGTTTTAAAGCTAACGTCAGTAAGGTCGAGCCCTACGCATTCCGATACACGGATGCCGGTGCCTAAAAGCAATGTGAGGATAGCAATGTCCCGGTATTTGGTCTTTTGGTGTGCTGCAAGCTGTCTTGGGGTCAGAGAGCTGCCAGTTTCCACAGCGGCAATTAATTCTGCCACCTCGTCCTTGTCCAGGCGAATGATATTTTCCTTGTGTTTCTTGGGCGTTTCAATCATGGAAGGCGCGTTGGTCTTGATAAACTCTTTTTTAAAATAGTAATTATACATCGTGCGCACAGCGGAAAGCTTGCGGGATTTTCCCTTTTCACCGTTGGTTACAGCCTGTCCCGATTCTTTTTCATAGTAGGAGAGATAGGCGAGGTATTCTTCAATATCTACCGGCGTCATCTCATCGAGTACAGTTAATGGAATGTCGTGCATCGCCATTTTTCCATAGACAGGGTTGTTCTCACGGATAAATTCAAAAAAAAGGCGCATGTCGTATGCGTATGACAACCTTGTTCGTGATGAGGTGTTTCGCGTATCTAGATAACGGAAAAAATCGCTGCAAAACTTAGGGAGTTCCTTTAGTAATGCTTGCAGTTTCCGTTTGTTTTCTAAGTTGATTTGTTCTACATAATCCATTTGTGCGTCTCCTTTGAAAATTTATATCCTTAAAAATGTCTGCAATGCATAATTTTGGTTATCATTATACCTCGAGTTTTTGGTATTGTAAATGGAAAAGAAATGCTGAGTTATTAAAAAAATCTTAAAGTAAGCTAATTTTTGTTGTCTCTTATGAAGTCTTGTGCTATAATGCAGTTTGATAATGTGCAGAATAAGGTGAAAGACCGTATTTCGTGTATAAACGAAAAGTAAAGTACTAGATACGGTAATCAAAGTTAAAGGTGGTCAGCATGAGAGACAAAGTAAAAGAGCTTCTTTATCGTTACCGGCATGGATGGATTTTATTATATCTGGTGATTTATCAGATATGGTTTGTCTATGTAGAACGTACGGTGACCAGGCGTTTCCATATCGTACATATGGCGGCGGATGATTATATTCCGTTTATAGAGATATTTATTATCCCCTATTTGCTGTGGTTCGGATATGTGGCATTAGCGATTGCGTGGTTCTTTTTTAAGGATGTGCAGGACTTTTATAAAATCTGTACGTTTTTGTTTGTAGGCATGACGGTCTTTCTCGTCATATCAACGGTATATCCCAATGGACATTACCTCAGACCGCGGGTGTTTGAGAGAGATAATATTTTTATTTCTATGGTTAAAGGGCTTTATATGATTGATACGCCTACCAATCTGTTTCCGAGCATTCATGTGTATAATTCCCTTGGCGTACATTTGGCGGTTATGCACAGCGAGAAGTTGAAAGAGAAGAAATGGATTAGAAGGATATCCTTCGTTTTAATGTGCACGATTATTGCTTCTACTATGTTCTTGAAACAGCATTCTGTATTTGACGTGGTTACAGGGTGTGTGATGGCGCTTGTCATGTATACACTTGTATATGCAAGAGAATGGCAATTTGGCAGACGGGATGTTTACGAAGGACAGTATCGTGAGAAGAGAAGATACAGAGAGATTTGAGCTTGACGCTCAAAATATATATCAATGAAAGGAAAAGGTTATAATGTTAGAAGAATTAAAAAGCTTAGGTGTAGATGTTGATGAAGCATTGAAACGACTGGGGGGCAACGAAGCATTTTATAAGAAAATGCTGGGGCGTATCCAATCCATGTTAGAGGCGACAACAGTGGATCCGGAATTTGACGCCAATGATTATCAAGGAGTGATTGAGAGCGCACATGCCATTAAGGGAGCGACTGGTAATTTATCTTTGACGCCGCTTTACAAGGCATATACAGACATTGTGGATTTGCTGCGCCAGGGCAATCCAGAGGAGGCAAGAAAAATCCTCATAGATGTTCTTCCCGTGCAGGCACAGATTCTTGAGGTTATCAATAAGTATAAATAAGAAGTTTCCAGAGAATCCACATATTTTTTGCTATTTGGCGATATAATGGAATAAATGCCAAAAAGGAGCAGATGATATGTGCGGAATCGCAGGGTTTTATCATAGAGAAAAGGATTATGGAAAGGATGGGACGTATTACCGCTCCATCCTTGTTGCTATGCACGAAGAATTGAGCCGTAGGGGACCGGACGATGCGGGCGTTTATCTAAGTGGACAGTGCGGATTGTCACACAGCCGCCTTTCCATTATTGATTTGTCAGGAGGACACCAACCAATGATACGCAGACAAGGGGAGCGTGTCTGCGCCATTGCATACAATGGAGAATTGTATAATGCCAAAGAACTGCGTGGAGAATTAAAAGACAAAGGATGGTGTTTTGAGACATCCTGTGACACAGAAGTGATTTTACTTGGATTTATGGAGTATGGAGTGGAAATTGCCTCAAAACTGAACGGAATTTTTGCTTTTGCCATTTTAGACGAGCGGGAGGATATGTTGTATCTTTTTCGCGATCCTTTGGGCGTGAAGCCTTTATTTTATATGAAGAAAGAACATGAGCTGATTTTTGCTTCGGAGCCGAAAGGTATTCTCGCACATCCAGCAGTGACGGCAGAACTTGACAGAGAGGGCTTGAACGAGGTTTTTGGCGTTGGGCCAGCGAGAAGCGCAGGATGCGGCGTGTTCAGAGGTATGCGGGAAGTGTGCCCGGGAGAATATATTACGTATGGAAAGAAGCGGGCTTTGCAGCGTAAGCTGTATTGGAGACTGGAAAGCTACCCGCATACAGACAGCTATAAACGGACAGTCGAAACTGTTTCTGAGTTGGTGCAAGATTCCATACGCAGGCAGATGGTGTCGGATGTGCCAATCTGTACCTTTTTATCCGGTGGTGTGGACAGCAGCTTGGTGTCCGCGGTGTGTGCAGCGGAGTTGAAAAAGCAGGGAAAAAGACTTACCACCTTTTCCTTTGATTTTGTTGACAATCAGAAAAATTTTAAAGCAAATGCATTCCAACCTTCGCAAGACCGCCCGTATGTTGAGAAAATGGCGGCGTATATCGGTTCCGAACATCATTTTCTTGAATGTGACAATGAGCATCAGATAGAAATGCTGTTTGATTCGGTGAAGGCTCATGATTTACCGGCAATGGCGGATGTAGATTCTTCTATGTTATATTTCTGCTCCCAGGTGAGCAAAAGCCATAAGGTGACGTTGACTGGGGAATGTGCGGATGAGATTTTTGGCGGTTACCCCTGGTTTCATAAGGAAGAGTGCTTTCAGGCAGATACGTTTCCGTGGACAATGGATCTTTTTCCACGAAAAGAACTGCTTGCAGATGAATTTTTGGAATTTTTGCGCATGGATGAGTATGTAAAAGAGTGTTATCAGAAGTCTATAGCAGAGACGCCAAAATGTGCAGAAGATAGCTCCAAAGAGGCGAGGCGGCGAGAGATTTCCTGGCTGAATCTTAGATGGTTCATGCAAACCTTGTTAAACCGCATGGACCGCACCAGCATGTACAGTGGATTGGAAGCGAGGGTGCCATTTGCAGATAAACGGATTGTGCAATACGTCTGGAACGTGTCCTGGGAGATGAAAGCGAAGGACGGCGTGGTGAAGAATCTGCTCCGGCAGTCTGGCAGAGGGGTTTTGCCAGATGAAGTGCTGTTTCGCAGAAAATCTCCATATCCTAAGACATACGACCCGCGTTATGAGAATCTTCTCAAGGGCAGAATGCGTCAGTTGATGATGGACGGCAGCGCTCCGGTATTGCAGTTTTTAAATAAGGATAAAGTAGAGGCGTTTCTGGCGCGGCCCTCTGATTATGGGAAGC
The DNA here is from genome assembly GCA_947565425.1 of uncultured Lachnospiraceae bacterium. Taxonomy (GTDB): domain Bacteria; phylum Bacillota; class Clostridia; order Lachnospirales; family Lachnospiraceae; genus Petralouisia. Next base: position 46,418 of record CANOFW010000001.1, on the reverse strand, counting down.
CCTGGTACGGACAGCTTATGGCTGGTCCGCAGATGCTTGCCTATTTGATACAGGTTAATGCCTGGATGGAACGGTATGAAATTAAAGTTCGTGGTTATTAATAAGGTTGAGGAATAAATTCAGAACCCCCGCCTATCCTAAATAAGGTTGAACGATAAATTCAGAACCCCCCAGCCACAGGCATGTCAGCAAAGCTGCCAATCGCTTTCGCGGTATCGGCACGCGCCGCTTTGCGTCACCTGCCAACTCGTCGGAAAGCATTCCGGAAATGCTTCGCATTTGCTTTCCTCCTAAAGCTCTAGCCTGTGGCTGTGAGGATTATCACCCTCATAGGAATAGAACCCCAGCCCTTACCAAATAAATTTGGAAGGTCTGGATTTTTATTCCTATGGGGTTCTGAATTTATAAACAAAGTATAAATTCTCAAATTCCTATTGACAAGAAATTTTGATAGTGCTATCTTAATACATAGATGTTAGCACTCTTGAAAGTTGAGTGCTAACAACAAGAGCAGGAAGGAAGATTGTAATGCAGGAGTTGGACGAACGCAAAAGGAAAATTTTAAATGCCATCATCCGTAACTATCTGGATACAGGTGAGCCGGTAGGCTCGAGGACGATTTCAAAGTATTCTGATTTGAATCTGAGTTCTGCGACAATTCGTAATGAAATGTCGGATTTAGAGGAGCTTGGCTATATCCTTCAGCCGCACACTTCTGCGGGTAGAATCCCTTCCGATAAAGGCTATCGCTTTTATGTAGACAACCTGATTTTAGAGAAGGATCGGGAAGTTACACAGATGAAGGAGTTCATGATTGAGCATACAGAGCGTGTGGAACAGGTATTGCAGCAAGTGGCAAAGACGTTAGCGGCGAATACCAACTACACGGCAATGATAACAGCGCCGTCTTATCAACGGAATAAGGTGAAGTTTTTACAGCTTTCGCAGGTAGATGAGGAACAACTTCTTGCCGTCATTGTGACAGAGGGCAATATGGTAAAGAATAAGATGATTTCTACCAGGGAAGCCTTAGATAATGAAACTTTATTGAAATTAAATATTCTGCTCAACAGTAGTCTCAATGGCTTGTCGGCGGATCAGATTAATTTGGCGACAATTGCAAAGCTCAAAGAGCAGGCGGGAATCCACAGCAATATTGTGGGCGACGTACTGGATGCTTTGGCATGTGCGTTTGAGGAGGATGAAGAGTTAGAGATTTATACCAGCGGGACTACGAATATTCTGAAATATCCAGAATTGAGTGATTCCCAGAAGGCAAGTGAACTGTTAAGTGCTTTTGAAGAGAAACAGCAGCTAGTTACTTTGGTAAATGAGGCGTTTTCTTCCGGGGAGCAGACTGGAATTCAGGTTTATATAGGAGATGAGTCGCCGATTCAGAATATGAAAGATTGTAGTGTGGTGACAGCAACGTATCAGCTTGGCGAAGGAATGCGAGGAACCATTGGAATCATTGGTCCCAAGCGCATGGATTATGAGAATGTCATGGATAATCTAAAGACTTTGAAAAGTCAGCTAGATTCCGTGTTTCAAAAAAATAAAGACAAATAAGTGAGCAGAGAGGTGGATGGATATGGAAGCGACGGATAACAAAGACATAGATACAACAACGGATAGCATGGAAGAAGCCGATTGTGTCATGGAGGAAGCCGATTGTGAGGCTGACGCAGATGGGGAAAAGGGAACTTCAGAAGTGGAAGAAGAAGCGATAGAAGAGAATTCTGAAGAAGAAATTGTGGCGGAAGAGAATTCCGGAGAAGAACAGAGCGGAAAAAAGGGCTTATTTAAGAAAAAGGAAAAAAAGAATAAGCAGGAAGAGAAGATTGCTGAGCTGAACGACCGTGTGCAGCGTCAAATGGCAGAGTTTGATAATTTTCGTAAACGTACGGAGAAGGAGAAGGCGCAGATGTTTGAGGTGGGAGCCAAAAGCATTATTGAGAAAATCCTTCCGGTGGTAGATAATTTTGAGAGAGGTTTATCCGCTGTTCCCGAGGACGCGAAAGGCGACCCTTTTGTAGAGGGAATGGATAAAATATATAAACAGCTTATGACGGAGCTGGAGAACCTAGAAGTGAAGCCGATTGAAGCAGTGGGAACAGAGTTTGACCCCGAGTTTCACAATGCAGTCATGCAGGTGGAGAGCGACGAATTTGAATCCGGCGTAGTGGCACAGGAGCTTCAAAAAGGTTATATGTACCGGGACAGCGTGGTAAGGCATAGTATGGTAGCAGTAGTCCAATAAAATTATAGCAAGTTTGACACCCAATCACTATAAATAATTCAGATAATCATTTTTAAGAGGAGGTCTCTATTATGAGCAAGATAATTGGTATTGATTTAGGAACAACAAATAGCTGTGTAGCAGTTATGGAAGGTGGTAAGCCAGTGGTTATCGCCAATACAGAAGGAGCGCGGACAACACCCTCTGTTGTTGCATTTACGAAGACTGGCGAACGTCTTGTGGGTGAGCCTGCAAAGCGTCAGGCTGTAACAAATGCAGAAAAGACCATTTCTTCTATTAAGAGAGATATGGGTACAGAGAGCAAGAAGGTGATTGACGACAAGAAGTATTCTCCGCAGGAAATTTCCGCTATGATTTTACAGAAGTTAAAGGCAGATGCAGAGAACTATCTTGGTGAGAAAGTGACGGAGGCAGTAATTACGGTTCCCGCATATTTTAATGATGCACAGCGTCAGGCTACGAAAGATGCAGGTAAGATTGCCGGACTTGATGTAAAGCGTATCATCAACGAGCCTACGGCAGCAGCCTTGGCTTACGGTCTTGATAATGAAAAAGAGCAGAAAATTATGGTTTACGACTTGGGTGGTGGTACGTTCGACGTATCCATCATAGAAATCGGCGAAGGTGTTATCGAGGTATTGTCTACCTCCGGTGATAACCGTTTGGGTGGTGATGATTTCGATCAGAAAATCACTGATTATATGTTGGCTGAATTTAAGAAGACAGAAGGCATTGACCTTTCTAATGATAAAATGGCGTTGCAGAGGTTGAAAGAGGCGGCAGAGAAAGCGAAGAAAGAACTTTCTTCTGCAACTACCACGAATATTAACCTTCCGTTTATTACAGCTACTGCTGAGGGACCCAAGCATTTTGATATGAATCTGACAAGAGCAAAATTTGATGAATTGACCCATGATTTGGTAGAGCGTACAGCCGTTCCAGTACAGAATGCACTCAAAGATGCGGGCCTTTCAGCTTCTGAACTGGGTCAGGTATTGTTGGTAGGCGGTTCCACTCGTGTTCCTGCTGTACAGGATAAGGTAAAGCAGCTCACGGGCAAAGAGCCGAGTAAAACGCTGAATCCAGATGAGTGTGTAGCTCTTGGCGCTTCCGTGCAAGGCGGTAAGCTTGCAGGGGATGCTGGCGCAGGCGAAATCCTTCTTTTGGATGTAACACCATTATCCTTATCTATTGAAACTATGGGTGGGGTTGCAACCAGATTGATTGAGCGTAATACGACCATTCCTACTAAGCACAGCCAGATTTTCTCAACAGCAGCAGATAATCAGACCGCTGTTGACATCAATGTAGTGCAGGGTGAGCGTCAATTTGTAAGGGATAACAAGTCCTTAGGTCAGTTCCGATTAGATGGAATACCGCCTGCAAGACGTGGTGTGCCCCAGATTGAAGTAACGTTTGATATTGATGCGAATGGTATTGTAAATGTATCGGCAAAGGATTTGGGAACAGGCAAAGAGCAGCATATTACCATTACGGCAGGTTCTAATATGTCTGAGGATGAAATCGACAAAGCAGTAAAAGAAGCAGCAGAATTTGAGGCGCAGGATAAGAAGCGCAAAGAGGCGATTGATACCAGAAACGACGCGGATTCTTTCGTATTCCAGACTGAGAAAGCGTTGGAAGAGGTTGGCGCCAATATAGATGCGGCAGACAAATCAGCCGTGGAAGCAGACTTAAATGCACTGAGAGCATTGGTTGAGGCTCATCCAAATGCTGAGGAGATGACGGACGATCAGGTTGGTGAGATGAAAGCAGCCAAAGAGAAACTTATGGAAAGCGCACAAAAGGTATTTGCCAAGATGTATGAAAATGCGCAGGCGGCACAGGGTGCGCAGGGCGCTGGCCCGGATATGGGAAATGCATCTTACAGCAGCGCAGATGACGATGTGGTGGACGCAGATTATAAGGAAGTGTGAAAACAATGAATGATGGAAGGCGCGAGAATGCGGAGCATGTAGCGGCTGGTTTTCACAGATAACTTGCAAAAAAGGGAGTTTATCATGGCAGAGCAGAAGAGAGACTATTACGAAGTCCTGGGCGTTGATAAAAGTGCAGATGATGCAACGATTAAAAAGGCATACCGTCAGCTTGCCAAAAAGTATCATCCTGACATGAACCCGGGTGACGCGGAAGCAGAAAAAAAATTTAAAGAAGCATCTGAGGCATATGCAGTGCTGAGTGATCCGGATAAGAAGCGTCAGTACGATCAATTCGGTCATGCCGCATTTGAAGGCGGTATGGGCGGAGGTGGAGGATTCGATTTCTCCGGTATGGATTTTAACGATATATTTGGTGATATATTTGGCGATTTTTTTGGCGGAGGGCGTAGGCGCTCTTCAGCCAGCAATGGTCCTATGAAGGGAGCAAATTTACGTGCAGCCGTGCGTGTGACCTTCGAGGAGGCGGCGTTTGGCTGTGAGAAAGAAATTGAGATTACATTGAAAGATGAGTGTCAGACGTGCCATACGACTGGAGCCAAACCGGGAACTAGTCCAGAGACATGTTCAAAATGCGGCGGTAAAGGTAAGGTCGTTTATACGCAGAGCTTCTTTGGCAGTATGGTACAGAATGTGCAGACATGCCCGGATTGCCGGGGAACTGGCAAAATAATCAAAGATAAATGCCCGGATTGTCATGGCACCGGTTATATCGCAAAGCGCAAGAAGATCAAAGTCTCGATTCCGGCAGGTATTGATAATGGGCAGAGTGTCCGTATCCGGGAAAAGGGAGAGCCAGGTACGAATGGCGGACCCAGAGGAGATCTGCTTGTAGAAGTGAATGTCAGCAGGCATCCAATCTTCCAGCGTCAAGATATCAATATCTACTCGACAGCGCCGATTTCATTTGCACAGGCAGCTTTAGGTGGCGAGGTGCGTATCAATACGATTGACGGTGATATTTTATACGATGTAAAGCCTGGTACGCAGACAGATACCAGAATACGTCTCAAAGGAAAAGGTATTCCGTCACTGCGCAATGCTTCCATACGCGGTGATCATTATGTTACCTTGGTAGTCCAGGTGCCAACTAGCTTAAACGCTGAGGCAAAGGAAGCGCTGCGCAAGTTTGACGAGGTGAGCGGGCAGTCTTTAAGGAAACAGGATGGCGCAGCGGGAACAGAGAAGAAGAAAAAAGGGTTTATGGGAAAGATTAAAGAGACATTGGAAGATATGTAGAAAATGGGCTGTATTCTGTGAGTTACCGCAGAGTACAGCTTTTTTTCTTGCCAATCTGTTTTGCCTATTATATAATGGAAGCAGTGTAGGAAAGAACAAAAGAGTTACGGATGTGAGAGGCAATGAATGTTAAGAAGACGCGATAAGCAGGAGGAAGTTATGAAGAAAAGATATTTTGTGCCGCTTTTGGCGATGGCGTTTCTCGTAATCAGCGCAGTTCAGGTACATGCGCAGGCGAATACGGTAAAGAGCGAGAGTGTCACGCAAAGCGGGGATGAACGGTATAATGAGGAATACTATGGAGAACCGGCGCTAAGGTTTGCAGTGGGGCAGAAGCGTAGCCTGACAAGAGCTGCGGGACAGTCTCTGGAGGAATATATTGTTGCGGCATTGGAGAACATGGAGCCGACGATAGATGTATCAGCCTATAATCTTCCGGTTGCAGAAGTAGAAGAGTTTTTCAAGATATTAAATAATAACCCGCAGTTATTCTATGTAAAAGGTCAATTTCAATATTCCTACATAGGAGATACCGTTAAGTCTTATACAGTGTCATATCTTGATGGGTTGACGAAGGATGACCTTACAAGGATGCGGCAGGAATTAGAAGCGGCGGTAACGGAGGCCGTGTCTCAGGTGGATGACTCTTTGGATGATTATCAGCAGGCGCTTGTAATACACGATTACTTGGTACAGAATTGTGAATATGATTATGAAAATTATCAGAATAACCGTGTGCCAGAGCTTTCTCACACCATGTATGGCTCGTTGGTAAATAAGACTGCTGTGTGTGACGGTTATGCAGATGCTTTTTGTTATATTATGAGAGATAAGCTGGGGATTTCCTGTGAAGTAGTCAGCAGCAGTGCGATGGCGCATGCTTGGAATATGATTGAGATTGGCGGCAGTTGGTATCATGTGGATGCTACTTGGGACGATCCGGCATGGGATTGTATTGGCAGGGTAGGACATAGTTATTTTCTGTTAAGTGATAGCAAGATATCGAATAACAGTCCCAATGCACCATCAGGCAATAACCATTTTTCCTGGAGCAAGAATCATACAGCAGTTTCTTCTTATTACGATAATGCATTTTGGTCCAGCGTTAATTCGGCAATCTGTTATTTTAATGGAGCGTGGTACTATTCGCAATATCAGAAGGAAGAAAGCGATATCACCAAGGCAGTCAAATTGTTAAAGAAGAAACACGGTCAGTTGTTGGGTGATAGTTATGAGGAAGTACATGCTGTCTCCGTTTGGATAAGCGATGGGATGTTTTATTCCGGAAGTTTTATGTATCTTTCTAAAGCGAATAACAATCTTTATTTTAATACACAGACAGAAATTTGGCAGGTAAGCGTAGATGGAAGTGTGAAAAATCTCTATAGCCCGCAGGATCTTTTCGGCAAATCAATTTATGGATTTACGGTACGCGGCGATGAATTCTGGTATGCGCCGCAAAGTGAACCGAATTTGTCACAGAAACAGATGATACGAAAACTTACGCTTCCGGTATTATCTGGAATTACCGCTGAGGATGTAACAGGGGTCTATAATGGCAGTCCTTATATGATAGAGGTCAAGGGGCTCAAAGACGGCGATGTGGTACAGTATGCAGGAGCAGACGGGGTATATCAGTCTGTGCAGCCGCAGATGATAGATGCAGGCAAATATGAAGTCCGGTATAAAGTAAACCGGGACGGTTATACCGCCTTTTTTGGCAAAGCGTCGGTGACGATTGAGAAGGCAGAGCCTTCCTATGAAGCACCAACGGGCCTTATCGGGTACATAGGGAAGAATCTTGGTTCAGTAGAACTGCCGGACGGTTTTGTCTGGCAGACAGATGCAAATATAATCCTGGAAGGCAAAGGGACAAAGAAATATCTCGTAAAATATATACCCAAAGATAGCAAAAATTATAAAACTGTCAGCGGTATAGAAGTTGAAGTAGAGGTGGAATGTCCGGGACACAAATATGCTTCTGAGATAACAACACCCCCCACAGAAGATCACAACGGAGTGATGACTTATACCTGTACGCTTTGTGGGCATACTTATACAGAGGAGATTGATAAAGATTTGCCTGTGATTACAGGGATAACGGCTTCGGATGTCACAGGAATTTATACTGGTAAGTCTTATACTATTACAATTAATGGGCTCATGGATGATGATTCCGTTCAATTTGCTCTGCAAGGCGAGGCGTTCCAAGATCAGCAGCCGGAGATGATTAATGCTGGGATATACGATCTGATGTACAAAGTAGCAAGAGACGGATATCAGCCTTTTGTTGGCAGCGTTAAAGTGGAGATTACGCGTGCAGTTCCGAAATATACAGTGCCTATGAACCTCAAGGGTTCTAGTGGTGCGGCTCTTGGTTCGATAGAATTGCCGGACGGTTTTCTCTGGCAGTCGGACCCTGAAACCAAGCTTACGAAGATAGGATATGAGAAGTTTTTGGTTTGTTACAGGCCCGCAGACCAGGTTAATTATCAGATGGTTATCGATATAGAGGTGTCGGTAGAGATTGTATGTCCAGGACATCAGTATGAGTGTGTAGTAGATAAAAAGCCTACGGAGACGCAAAAAGGACAGAGGACTTATACTTGTAAATTGTGCGGCAAAATATATACAGAAGAAATTTCTATGCTTGCACCGGCAAGGCCAGCAAGGGTATCAAATCTGAAACTGTCCAAAAGAACAACAAATTCCTTGACTTTTTCTTGGAAAAAGACAGCGGGGGTAAATTATCGTCTCATGTTTTATAAAGGTGCTAATGTGATTTCCACCAAGTTTGTCACAGGGAACACTTATACTTATACGAATTTGAGTTCAGCAACCATTTACACGCTGAGAGTTACGCCTTACCGTGTCGTCAATCGGCAGAATGTTTTTGCCAAGGATACCGCAGCAGTAAAGACGGCAACTACGCCTCAGAAAGCAAAATTAAGTACGGCAAAGCGAAAAGGGAGCAATAAGATTCGGCTTACATGGAAACGAGTTTCTGGCGCCAGTGGATATGAGATTTTTATGAAAACTGGCAGTGGCAAGTATAAGAAAGTAAAAACAGTAGGAAAAGGCAGTACGCTCACTTTTACAAAAACGGGGCTGAGTAAGAAAAAATCATATAGTTTCCGCATGCGTGCCTATACGCGTGTCGATGGAGATAAAATTTACGGAGCGTACAGTAATGTAAAAAGCGTAAAAAAGGTGAAAAAGTAACAGAACTGTTAGGAGGTAGGGCGTTTTGCGCCCTAACCCCAGAAGTCATGCCGACGTAAGTCGGCTGTGCCCAGACTGGGCAGGTATAAAGGGGGAAGAAAGATGGATCAGCCGAAACGGCAGATGGGGAGAATGATTCGGGAACCAATGTCGGAGGAGCTTCAGTCCGGAATGCTGCGCAAAGAGAGAAAGCAACTGGAGGAAGACAGACGCAGATTCAAACAGGAGCAGCAGGATTTCTACCGGAGACAGAGTTTGGAAAAAAAGCGTATGGCAGAGGAAAAAAATCTATTCCAGATGAAGTGGAAAATCCTGGAGGGGGAATTGCAGAGGCTTGCCCAGGACAAAGAGGATATAGAAGCTGAAAAGAAACGTTATTCTCGTGGTGCGCAGAGCCGTCCGGGGAAGAATATAGAAGAGCTTGCTCCGCAGGCGCAGATGTTCTTTTCAGGAGTGGATAATATTCATGCCCTGAAAAAGAGGTACAAAGACCTTACGAAAATTTACCATCCAGACAATGTGTCGGGCGATACTGGTACATTGCAGGTAATTAATCGAGCCTATGAAAGTCTGAAAAAACAATTCAATTCTTAGGAGTAAATATGAAGTGGAAACAATACACTATCCAGACGACTACCCATGCTGAGGATTTAGTCAGTGGCATGTTGGCAGATTTGGGAGTTGCAGGGGTACAGATTGAAGATAATCTTCCGCTTTCAAAGGAAGATAAAGAAAAGATGTATATAGATATTCTGCCGGAGTTGCCGCCAGACGAGGGACTTGCTAAGATTAGCTTTTTCTTGGATGATGACGGCGATCATGAAGAGTTTCTCTCACGCGTGCGCGAAGAGCTGGAAAATCTAAGAATGTTTGTAGATGTGGGAAGCGCAAGGATTGTCCAGAAAGAGACGGAAGATAAGGACTGGATTGATAACTGGAAGAAATATTTCAAGTCTTTTGTAATTGAGGATATCCTCATAAAACCGACCTGGGAGGAGTTGCCTGACCAGGGAAATTATCGCCATATCATTGAGATTGATCCCGGAACATCTTTTGGCACAGGAAAGCATGAGACTACTCAGCTTTGTATTCGACAGCTCTGTAAATATATGAAGCCGGGTGACCGGGTGCTGGATGTTGGTTGTGGAAGCGGTATCTTGTCTCTCGTCAGTCTAAAACTGGGAGCTTCTTCGGTGACCGGGACGGACATCGATCCCATCTGTATGGAAGCGACGGCAGACAATATGCAAATTAATCGTCTGCCTATGGAGGGCAATCATTTTTTCCATGGCAATCTTATTGACGATGCGGATGTGCAAAAAAAGGTAGGGGATGGATATGATATTGTAGTTGCTAATATTCTTGCTGATATCATTATTCCATTAACGCCAGTGATTCCCAATCATATCAAAAAGGATGGCATCTATATTATGAGTGGGATTATTGATTTTAAAGAAGAGGCGGTAAGAAGGGCTGTTATGGATGCTGGATTTGAAGTTTTAGAAGTTTGTAGTCAGGGAGAATGGCGTAGTATTACGGCTAGAAAATAGTATAGGAGTAAGGGAATGTACCAGTTTTTTGTGGAACCGGAGCAGATTCGGGAGAAAGAAGTTGTCATTACAGGTAGTGATGTAAATCATATAAAGAATGTATTGCGGATGCGCACAGGAGAAAAAGTACGCATCAGTGACAACGCAGGCAGAGATCTATATTGTGAAATAGAGAACATTGAGCAGGAACAGATTTTTTTCACTATTTTAAAAGAGGCAGAAGGAACGGAGCCGACATTAAAAGTTACGCTGTTTCAGGGACTTCCCAAAGGTGATAAAATGGAGCTTGTTATTCAGAAGGCGGTAGAGCTAGGCGTATCGGAAATTATTCCAGTTGCCATGAAGAACTGTGTGGTGAAACTGGATGGCAAACGCTCCGTCGCGAAGCAGGCAAGATGGCAGGCGATTGCAGAGAGTGCAGCGAAACAATCTAAGCGCAGTATGATCCCCTCCGTTGGTATGCCGATGAGCTTTGTGCAGGCGGTAGAATATGCAAAAGCATTAGATTGGCGGATTCTCCCCTATGAAAATCAGAGAGGTATGGCGCATACGAGGGAAGTGTTTGCTAGCATCCCCAAGGGTTCTTCCGTGGGTATCTTTATTGGCCCAGAGGGTGGTTACGATTCCGCGGAGATAGCGTTTGTGAAGGAGGATATGGAGCTGGTTTCGCTCGGGAACCGGATTCTTCGCACGGAGACAGCGGGGCTCTGTGCGCTTTCTATGTTGATGTACGCAGTGGAGGATTAGTATTTGATGGAAGCATATTTTGACAATTCTGCAACAACGCGCTGTTCCCAGGGTGTAAAGGATATCATGGTGCGTACGTTGGTGGAGGATTATGGTAACCCTTCCTCTTTGCATGGCAAAGGGATGCAGGGAGAGAATTATATTCGGGACGCCAGGGCAAAGATTTGCAGGACGCTCAAGGCAAAGGAGTCGGAGTTAATTTTTACTTCCGGGGGAACCGAGTCGAACAACCTTGCTATTTTAGGAGGCGCCATGGCAAACAGGCGTAGCGGAATGCACTTGATTACTACCAGGATAGAACACCCGGCGGTGTCCGCGCCGATGAAGTTTTTACAGGAGCAGGGATTTGCGGTGACGTATCTGGATGTGGATAAGGATGGGTGTATTTCCTTAGAGAAGCTGCAAGATGCGCTGACGGATGAGACGATCCTGGTGTCTATCATGTATGTAAATAACGAGATTGGAGCGGTAGAGCCGATTGCGGAGGCAGCAAAGATTATCAAGCAGAAAAATCCGCGAACGCTGATTCATGTGGACGCGATTCAGGCATACGGCAAATATATCATTCATCCAGGTAAATTGGGTCTTGATATGATGTCTGTCAGTGGACATAAGATTCATGGACCTAAGGGAAGCGGATTTCTCTATGTGAGGGAAAAGACTAAGTTAAAACCATTGATTTATGGTGGCGGACAGCAGAAAAATATGCGCTCCGGAACGGAAAATGTGCCGGGGATTGCTGGATTGGGACAAGCTGCGCAGGAAGCCTATGAAGATTTTGCCTCCAAGCAGGCACATTTGTATGCGTTAAAGGAAGCTTTCATCCAGGGGCTTGCTGGTGAGGAATGGGCACACATCAATGGAAAGACTGGGGCAGACAGTGCGCCGCATATTGTTAGTCTCAGCGTAGACGGCGTGCGCAGCGAAGTGTTGCTCCATGCCCTTGAGGATAGACAGATTTATGTGTCTGCTGGTAGCGCTTGCGCATCAAATAAACCGGCGATCAGCGCGACACTTACGGCAATTGGCGTCAGGAGGGAACACCTAGATTCGACGGTGCGCATCAGCTTCTGTGCGCAGAATACATTGGAGGAAGTGGCATACTGTATTGCCAATTTAAAAGAGCTAGTTCCCATGCTGGGAAAATACACCAGACATTAGAAAGGAAATAACATGTTCAAAGCATTTTTGATAAAATATGGGGAAATTGGAATTAAGGGGAAAAATCGTCATTTATTTGAGGATGCATTGGTACGGCAGATAAAATATGCGCTAAAGCCTGTGGAAGGAGAGTTTCAAATTAGCAAAGAACAGGGACGCATCTATATCGAGGCATTGACGGAGTTTGATTATGATGAGACGGTAGAGAGTTTGCAGCGCGTATTCGGTATTGTGGGTATTTGCCCGGTTGTGCTTACAGAAGAAGAGGGATTTGACAAGCTTGCAGCGGATGTGGTATCTTATGTGGATAAGCGTTATCCCGATAAGCATAAGACGTTCAAGGTCAATACCAGACGGGCGCGCAAAAGCTATCCTATGCCGTCCATGGAAGTGAATGCGGCTTTGGGTGAAAAAATCCTCGATGCATTTTCTGAGATGAAGGTGGACGTGCACAACCCGGACATCCTTGTGAATGTAGAAATACGTGGGAAGATTATCATATACTCAGAGGTTATCCCCGGACCTGGCGGTATGCCGGTTGGTACGAACGGCAAAGGAATGCTGCTGTTGTCAGGTGGAATTGACAGTCCGGTTGCCGGTTATATGATTGCCAAGCGCGGAGTGAAGATTGACGCCGTTTATTTCCATGCGCCCCCTTATACCAGCGAGCGCGCCAAGCAGAAGGTTGTGGATTTGGCAAGGATTGTGGCAAGATATACGGGGCCAATCTATTTGAAAGTTGTGAATTTTACAGATATTCAAATGTACATTTATGAGAAATGTCCGCATGATGAGCTGACCATTATTATGCGGCGTTACATGATGCGTATAGCGGAGCATTTTGCCAGAGAAACAGAATCTTTGGGGCTGATTACGGGAGAGAGCATCGGGCAGGTGGCAAGCCAGACGATGCAGTCCTTAGCGTCGACAGATGAAGTATGTACGATGCCGGTGTATCGTCCCCTGATTGGTTTTGACAAGCAGGAAATCGTTGAACTGTCCAAAAAAATTGGTACGTTTGAGACATCTATCTTGCCATATGAAGATTGCTGTACGATTTTCGTAGCAAAACATCCGGTGACAAAGCCCAGCCTCAAGGTAATCAGGCGTTCAGAGACCCATCTGAAAGAGCAGATTGGTGAGATGGTGAAAACGGCGATTGAGACAACAGAGACAATCATTGTAAAATAATAAAAATCCCCCATGAGCGTTCATGGGGGGACGGTAAGCCGTCATATTAAACAAGGTACGGTTTGATTACTTCCATAACTTCATCTTTGTTATCCTCTACATGGATTTTCAAATCAATGGGTTTGGATAAATCCAGGCTGAAGATTCCCATAATGGATTTGGCGTCGATAACGTATCTTCCAGATATCAAGTCAAAGTCAAAATCAAACTGTGTAATGGCGTTGACGAAAGATTTCACCTTGTCGATGGAATTTAAAGAAATTTGTACTTCTATCATGATAAAAGCCTCCTTAATATTAAATTATATTATGTTTTACTGTTTAGAAACATTTTCTTTATCTTATCGCCTTTTATGGGAAAAGTCAATAACGCCATAACCAATTTAAGGAAGAAAAATAATCGTTCCGTTGTTGCCAATGATATGGGCGAAATAGTTATCTGGAAATGAAGATGAAGAAAGGTATGAAAAGTAATATGAGGAAAGCAGCGTTGCATAATCTTGGCTGCAAAGTAAACGCGTATGAGACAGAGAGTATGCAGCAACTTTTGGAGAAGGCAGGGTATGAGATTGTGCCTTTTGAGGAGGCTGCCGACGTCTATGTGATTAACACATGTTCCGTTACGAATGTCGCTGACCGCAAGTCTAGGCAGATGATTCACCGTGCCAAGAAGAAAAATCCGCAAAGTGTAGTGGTTGCTGCGGGATGTTATGTGCAGACGGCAAAAGAACGGGTGGAAGAAGACGATGCGGTAGACATTTTGATCGGCAATAATAAGAAACATGAGCTGCCGATATTGTTAGAGCGTTTTTTTGCATCGCGTGAAGCCAAACTATCTTCTCCGACTATGTCTTGTGTGGAAGATATTGCAAAAGACAACGGTTATGAGACATTATCTATCAGCCGAACAGCGGAGCGCACGCGGGCGTTTTTGAAAGTACAGGATGGTTGCAACCAGTTTTGCAGTTACTGTATCATTCCTTATGCCAGAGGCCGTGTCAGAAGCCGGGAGATTGCGGATGTATTACAGGAAGCAGCGCGTATTGCCGCTAGTGGTTGTCAAGAGGTGGTGCTCACGGGAATCCATCTGAGTTCCTATGGCGTAGACTTAGGAACGAATTTTTTACGTCTGATAGAAGAAGTGCATAAGGTGCCGGGGATTGCACGTATTCGTCTCGGTTCCTTAGAGCCGAAAATCGTCACACAGGAGTTTGCGTGCCGGCTTTCTAAACTACCCAAGATCTGTCCGCATTTTCATCTGTCTTTGCAGAGCGGATGTGATGAGACGTTGCAGCGCATGAATCGCAAATACACTTGCCGGGAATACCAACAGGTTTGTGAGATTCTCAGAAGTAATTTCTCTCATCCGGCAATCACAACCGATGTTATCGTAGGGTTTCCGGGAGAGACGGACCAAGAGTTTGAGATGACCAGACGGTTTTTGCGGCAGATTGGATTTTTTGAAATTCATATATTTAAATATTCCAGACGCGAAGGGACGCGGGCAGCGAAGATGAAACAACAAGTGCCTGAAGAAGTGAAGCAGGCGCGCAGCGAAACGCTGTTTGCAGACCTTGTGCCAATGAACGAGGAATTCTTAAACTATTATATGGGCAGGCAGGTAGAAGTGCTGCTGGAAGAGAAAGTTTCTTTCTCGGGGCAGGAATATTTTCTGGGGCATACGAAAGAATATGTAAAAATAGCAGTTGCTGTCTCTGGGCAGGAAGACAAGAATTTGGAAAATAAGTTCATGCAGGGATTGATTACAGCAAAGCTGAAAGAACACATTTTGTTGATGGAGGATTATTGTCTATAAATTTCATAATCTTATACCAGAATTAGGATATTTACTCGTTCAAAAGGTCTTGCCGCTTATGCGGCAAAGACAGAATGCAAACCTTTTGAACGAATTATAACTTGTAATTTATGTTAGTGCGACAACCCCAAGATAATTTTTGTGCATGCTGTTTACATTGTTTTGCAATGTAAACCTTTTGATTGAAGCTATAACACCAAAGCGTCTCCAAAACTCAAATAAAAGAAACATCTTGAGTTTTGTGAACATTTGTATTAGAATAGTAAAAAGGAAGATTTATCAGAACGAAAGAGCGAAATAAGGGCGGGAAATATGCAGGATAAAAACAATACTCAATTTTTTAAAGTAGAAAAAGAGCAGAAGATACATGTAAACGATATTTTGGAAATCGTGTATAGTGCACTGCGGGAGAAAGGCTACAATCCAGTGAATCAGATCGTGGGGTATATTATGTCCGGCGACCCTACTTATATTACTAGCCATAAGAATGCTAGAAGCCTCATTATGAAAGTGGAACGTGATGAACTGGTAGAAGAAATCTTGCGCCAATATATTAAGAATAATTTTTGGGAATAGGAGGCGCCAGATGCGGATTATGGGTTTGGACTTTGGCTCCAAAACGGTGGGCGTTGCAGTGAGCGATGCAATGCTTGTAACAGCGCAGGGAGTAGAGACGATCCCAAGGAAGTCGCCTGCAAAGCTCAGGCAGACTTTAGCGAGAGTAGAAGAGCTGATTAAAGAGTACCAGGTCGGGACAATTGTACTTGGCTATCCTAAAATGATGAATAATGAGGAAGGTGCGCGCTGCGAGAAGACGTTGGAATTTAAGGAAATGCTAGAGAGACGGAGTGGGCTTCCCGTCATTTTGTGGGACGAGCGTCTCACTACGGTAGCGGCACAGCGTACGTTGATGGAGAGTGGTGTGCGCAGAGAGAGGCGCAAGAGCTATGTGGATAAGATTGCGGCTGTATTGATATTACAGGGTTATCTGGATGCACAGGCATTTCAAAAAGAGCAGAACGAGAACAGAGAATTGTAAAGGAATATTATATGGAAAAAGTGACGTTTCAGTCTCCCCAGGATGGAGAGGCTTTAGAATTTTATGTGATGGAGGAGACACGTATTAATGGTGTGGATTATCTTCTTGTCACGGAGGAAGAAGAGGGCGACTGTGAGGCATTAATTTTGAGACGAGTGTCACAGGAGGAGGAAGAAGAAGCTGTCTATGAGATGGTAGAGGCCGAGGATGAATTGGAATACATATCCAAGATTTTTGTGGAGATGTTGGAAGATGTTGACATCGTCATGTGAGGCAAAAATTTAATACGGAGAGGTGCATTTTGAAGAAAAAAAATAACTCAAAACTGAAAATCATTCCGCTCGGGGGATTAGAGCAAATTGGAATGAACATTACTGCCTTTGAATATGAAGACAGTATTATTGTTGTGGATTGCGGATTGTCTTTTCCGGAGGACGATATGCTGGGAATTGATCTGGTAATCCCGGATGTGACATATTTGAAGGATAACATTGATAAAGTCAAAGGATTTTTTATTACACATGGGCATGAGGATCATATCGGTGCAATTCCCTATGTGCTTCGTGATATCAACGTGCCGATTTATGCAACGAAATTGACAATCGGAATTATTGACAACAAGCTTCGCGAGCATAATATGCTCACGAAGGTGAAGCGTAAGGTAGTAAAATACGGGCAACATATCAATTTAGGTTGTTTCCGTGTGGAATTTATTAAGACGAATCACAGCATCCAGGACGCCGCAGCGCTGGCAATTTATTCACCAGCTGGAATTGTTGTGCATACCGGTGACTTTAAAGTAGATTATACGCCGGTATTTGGAGACGCTATTGATTTGCAGCGTTTTGGGGAAATTGGTAAGAAAGGCGTGCTGGCGTTGATGTGCGACAGTACGAATGCGGAACGGCTGGGCTTTACCAATTCGGAACGCACGGTTGGAAAGACATTTGATAATATATTTTCAGATCATAGAGACACGCGTATCATCATTGCAACGTTTGCTTCCAATGTGGACCGTGTTCAGCAGATTATTAATTCTGCATATAAGTTTGGCAGGAAAGTTGTCGTGGAGGGCAGGAGCATGGTGAATATCATCTCAATTGCCACGGAACTTGGCTATTTGCAAATGCCAGAGAACACGTTAATTGATATTGAGCAGCTCAAGGATTATCCAGATGAGCAGACTGTGTTGATTACGACAGGAAGCCAGGGAGAGTCTATGGCGGCGTTGTCTAGGATGGCGGCAAATCTGCACAAGAAGGTAACGATTAAGCCGGGAGATACCATTATATTCAGCTCCAATCCCATCCCAGGCAATGAAAAGGCCGTCTCTAATGTAATTAACGAATTATTCATGAAGGGCGCGGAGGTGATTTTCCAGGATGCGCATGTTTCCGGACATGCATGTCGGGAGGAGATCAAGCTGATTTATTCTCTGGTGAAGCCGAAGTATGCAATTCCGGTTCATGGAGAATATAAGCATCTGAAAGCGCAGGCATCGATTGCCCGCGAACTTGGATATGATAAAGAGAATATTTTTATTCTTTCTTCTGGAAATGTGTTAGAGTTAGATGAGAATGAGGCGAAGGTTACAGGACAGGTTCCGGTAGGCGATATATTGGTAGACGGGCTTGGCGTCGGCGATGTGGGAAATATTGTGTTGCGTGATCGCCAGCATCTTGCCGAAGATGGAATTATTATTGTGGTAATGACGTTAGAATCTGGCAGCGGCCAAGTATTGGCGGGACCGGATATTGTCAGCCGCGGTTTCGTTTATGTGAGGGGAGCCGAGAGCTTGATGGATGAGGCGAAGAAAGTATTAGATGATGTGATGGATTATTGTATGAGCAAGAACATTACAGACTGGGGTAAGATAAAAACAGAAGTAAAAGAGGAGCTCAGTGAGTTTGTCTGGAAAAAGACGAAACGCCGGCCTATGATTATGCCGATAATAATGGAAGTGTAGAGAGCATAGGCAGGTTTGGCAGACGAAAGCAAGAGGTTGTTATGGATCGGATAGACGAATGTTTGGCGGGTTTAATAGAAGCGGTAAAGGATAGTCCCGAATATAAGGAATACCAGAGAATACGGGAGCTTGTTCACCAGGAACCGGAGAAAGAGCGGGCAATCAATGAATTCCGCAGACGCAATTTTGAATTGCATAAATGCCGTAATGTAGATTTGTATGCAGAGATGGATCGTCTTGAGGGAGAGTTTGCATCGCTGCGTGCTCAGCCATATGTCAATGAGTATCTGGCGGCAGAACTTGCCGTGTGTCGGATGATACAGCGCATCAATTATGGTTTGATGATGGAGATTGAGTTTGATCTGGGATTTGAGACATAAAGGGTATGGTTATGGGAAGAGGCAAAATTGTATTGAGTGTTGTGAGCAGCATATTGAGTTTTTCCATTATGGTTCTTGTTGTGATTGCGGTCTTAAAGACTGGGAAAGTGGCATATGATTTTGGTTATCGGATTTTTACCGAACCGGCGATGGAGGAAGCCCCAGGACAGGACGTGACAGTCAAGGTAGAAGCGGGAGTTTCAGCCATGGAGCTTGGCAGTTTGTTGGAAGAAAAGAAACTGGTGCAAAGCGGAGTTTTGTTTATGCTTCAGCTTACCGTGCTTGACTATGATGACAAGCTGAAAGCGGGAACTTATACACTCAATACGTCCCAGACTGCAAAAGAAATGATGCAGGTAATGGCAGAAGAAGAGATAGAGGAAATCGTAGAATGATAACAGACGAACGTTTGAGCACGTATATCAATTCCTTAGACAGAGGAAATCCTGGTTTTTTAGTGGAATTGGAAGAGGAGGCACATAAAAATTATGTGCCTATAATCTTAAAAGAAACGCAGAATCTTTTGAAACTCCTGCTTGCTATGAACCGCCCGGAACGCATTCTGGAGGTGGGGACTGCGGTGGGATTTTCCGCATTATTGATGGAATATTTTAATCCGGTGCCTTGTAAGATTACGACGATTGAGAATTATGCGAAGAGAATACCTATTGCCCGTGAAAATTTTATGCGCGCTGGCAAAGAGGATGTGATACAATTGTTAGAGGGAGATGCGAAGCTTGTTATGCAGGAATTGAAAGAACCGTATGATTTCATTTTTATGGACGCTGCTAAGGCTCAATATATCCATTTTCTTCCAGAGATTTTACGACTGTTGAAGCCGGGTGGGATCTTAGTTTCTGACAATGTATTGCAGGACGGAGAGATTTTGGAATCTCATTTTGCTGTCACAAGGAGAAATCGTACGATTCATAAGAGGATGCGTGAGTACTTGTATGAATTGACACATATGGATGTGCTGACAACTTCTGTGCTTCCCATTGGGGACGGCGTAACTGTTAGTTTTAGGAGGAATGTATGAAGAAACCGGAATTGCTTGTACCTGCGAGCAGTCTTGAAGTCTTAAAGATTGCCGTGGTTTTTGGCGCGGATGCCGTCTATATAGGTGGAGAATCATTTGGGCTGCGGGCGAAGGCGAAGAATTTTTCCATGGAGGATATGCGCGAAGGCATTGATTTTGCGCATGCGCATCATGTCAAGGTCTATGTAACAGCTAATATTTTGGCGCATAATGGGGAGCTTGACGGCGTGAGAGCATATTTTACAGAGTTAAAAGGACTGAAACCGGATGCTTTGATTATTTCGGATCCAGGGGTGTTTGCCATTGCCAGAGAAATTTGTCCAGAACTGGATGTGCACATTTCCACGCAGGCAAACAACACCAATTATGGCACCTATCGTTTTTGGCATAAGCTGGGGGCGAGGCGTGTAGTTTCAGCCAGGGAGTTGTCTTTACAGGAGATCGCAGAGATTCGTGAACATATCCCGGAGGATTTGGAGATTGAGACGTTTATTCACGGTGCGATGTGCATTTCTTATTCAGGAAGATGTTTGTTGAGTAATTACTTTACCGGGCGGGACGCCAATCGGGGTGCATGTACGCATCCCTGCCGCTGGAAATATGCGGTAGTGGAGGAAACTCGGCCGGGGGAATATATGCCGGTATATGAGAATGAGAGAGGGACTTATATTTTTAACTCCAAGGATTTATGCATGATTGAGCATATTCCACAACTTATACAGGCAGGCATTGATAGTTTTAAGATAGAGGGCAGAATGAAAACGGCGCTCTATGTGGCAACAGTGGCGAGGACATACCGCAGAGCAATAGATGATTATTTCATTTCCCAGGAGCAGTATGAGAGAAATATGCCTTGGTATTTAGAGCAGATTGTGGGATGCACATATCGGCAGTTTACGAGCGGTTTTTTCTTCGGGAAGCCGGATGAGCATACTCAAATTTATGACAATAACACATATGTAAAAGAATATACTTATCTGGGAATTGTGGGAGAACGGACAGATCAGGGGTATCGCATCGAGCAGCGAAATAAGTTTTCGGTTGGCGAGCAGATTGAGGTGATGAAGCCGGGTGGAGAGAATGTGTCGGTGATTGTGAAAGCAATTCGGGATGAGGAGGGCAATGAGATGGATTCAGCGCCACATCCCAAACAGGTGTTATATATTGATTTAGGACAGCCGTTAGCAAAGTTTGATATATTGCGCAGACAGGAAAAGGAGGAGCAGGCAGATGAATAAGGACAGATATGTAGCATATGTAGGAACGTACACACATGGGAGCAGCGTTGGCATTCACATTTATGATATGGATGTGGAGGAAGGGAAATTGACGGAACGAAAAGTGGTTCCGATTAGCAATCCTTCTGATTTGACTGTTTCTGCCAATGGGAAATTTCTGTATTCTATAGCGGACGAAGGCGTGGCGGCTTTCCGTATTTTGGAAGATGGAGATTTGGAGCCGATCAATGAGAAATGGATTGGCGGTATGCGCGGCTGCTATGTGTCGGTGGACAGTGAGAATCGCTATTTGTTTGTGGGCGGATATCATGATGGGCGTGTTTCGATGATGAGGTTGAATGAGGATGGAAGCATTGCGGGCATTGCAGATGGTATTTTCCATACAGGGATGGGCAGAAGTATTGCAGAGCATAATTATCGCCCTCATGTAAATTGTGTGGAATTGACGCCATGGCAGAAGTTCTTATGTGCGGTGGACGGCGGTTTGGACCATGTGAAGATTTATGAGATTGACTATGAGAAAGGTAAGCTCAAACTGGCAGACATCATACGATCTCCACTGGATTCTTCCCCGCGTATGATTCGGTTTGGTAAGAAGGGCGAACATGCCTATGTATTATGTGAGGAGAGCAATGAGATTAACGTGTATCGTTATGAATGCGCCCCGGAGGGACCAGTATTTGAGGAGGTTCAGAATGTGCCCACAGTAAATAAAGAAGATGGACGAACCGGCTGTGCAGCTTCCGGTATGGAGATCAGTCCGGATGGTAAATATCTGTTCTGTTCTAACGCAGGCGCCAATTCTGTGATGATTTATGAGATTGATGAGACGAGCGGGGAATTGACAGAAGTGTGTGAATCGAAGATAAGCGGAGATTACCCTAAGACGTTGGCAATTTTCCCGGATGGCAGGCATTTTGTTAGTTTGAATCATGATACGAACGAGATTACGACTTTCCGCATAGATTATGATAAAAAGTACTTTCTGATGATGGCGAAGCCAATTTCTATTGATGAGCCGAACTGTATACACATTCATAAATTGGTGTGATCGTATGGAGACGCCGGAGTTATTAGAGAGAATAAAAAGAAATGATATTGCTATTTATGGAGCAGGAGAGGTTGGTAAAAAGCTCTATTATATATTGAAAATTCGTAATCTGCACCATAGGGTCCGTTGTTTTGTTGTGTCAGACGTGCCAGAACCTGGCAGGGACATTGCAGGCGTACCGATTAAGGTATCTGAAGACATTGCGGGCACAAATATTTTTATATTACTTGCCAACGTCATACGAAGGTGAAGGTCGGGGATATTCTGCGCAGACAACAGGCGGAGGGTTATTACGCGGTGGCAATTCGTTATCTGGCAATTGAGAATTATTATGGAAAAAATGATATCGGTTATCGCGCGTATGTCAAAATGCAGCAGATTCATTGTGAGGAACGGACGGCGGCAAAGCGTCTGGAACGTTTTCTTTACCTGATTGAAAATTGGTACAGGTGCGGGTATCAAGAGGAATGCGATATCATGATTGATATGGACAACAAATTATTTGATGGCCTGCACAGGTTTAGCCTTGCCTGTTACTATGAGATGGAGGAAATATATGCCAGGGTGTTACCTAGCGTGGATTTTTATAATAAAATTGTCAGCGAGAAGATTTATATCAATCGGGAAATGCTGTCAGACAATTTTACGCAGGAGGAGAGAGAAGCGATCTGTGACGCGTGGGAGCGGATGATAAGTATTTATCTCTAGGCGATATGTGGCGAAGGGGTTTACGATTGGTACCTTTCGCAGAAAGGCGGTTTAAATTTATGAAACAAAGGAAAAAGGTGCTGTTATTATTAGTTTGTATGGGAATTATTCTGCTGGCTTTGGGCACAGTTTCCACAGAAGCAGCAACCTTTAAATGGGGGATTTTGGGCATACAGTTGTCTCATGAGAAGATATCCTTTAGAGTTGAACAAGTGGAAAAAGCGCAGAGCGCAACGGTAGTAGTGATGAATGCTCAGAAGGAAGAAGTGTTATCCAAGCAATTTTCCATTTCCAATCAGAAAGAGGATATTGTGATTGATTTGGCGGGTGAAGAGTGTCTGAGAGCGAATGAAGATCCTGAATCTTCAGTAACATCGTATTATGTGTATTTGAAAGATGAGCAAGGAAATGTTGCTACTGATACCCAGAGAGCGTATTTGCATCATCATAACAATATTGTGCTGTTAGCAACCGCTTATCCAAATTGGCTAGAAATAAGCAAGTTTCACTGGGATGGTTTGCATGTATCTGCGATTGTGAATTTTCAGGAATATGAAGGGGTGCAGGATGAAAATGGAACGGTTATCATTGAATATCCGCATCAGGAGGATGGGACTTATGTTCAACTGAAATGGTGGGATGATTATGGTTGTTTGGGCACAAGTGATAAGAAAGTAGAAAGCGATAGCTATGTTTCGATTCCTAGCCTGGATGTCTTTCGTGAGAGCGTGGCGCTCGTCTACGATAAGTTGTATTCTGATCGCAGGCTTGCGGTGAAGATAGGAGAGGAAATCTATTATAGTGGTTACGGCGTAGGGAATGATGGAAATGTAGTAGAATATCCAGAAGTACCCGATAATATTTCTTCGGTGACCGTTTGGGTGGAATGCAAAAATGGCAGCAGATCCACAGAGGAGACATATGATATAGAAGACTGTAGGCTAGAGGATTGCAAGTATGATTTCAATGTATATCCTGGGAAGGCTATTGGAACGGTCAAAGCGAATGCGTATGGTCAATCGGTATTGTCAGTATCTACTATGGTATATGGCCGTACATATCAGGCGGATGTAAAAAATGGGGCATTCACTCTGAAATATCCGGGAGTGAAGAATTATGTTCAGGAGTTTGTATTTGTAGATAAACATGGATGTACTTTTTCACGCTCAGGTATGGTAAATGATAGTCTAAGCGATGACACTACGAGAGAATATGTCTATAAGGAAGATATACTGACGAAATCTGCCAGAGCAGAAATGCCGTACAAAGACTTGCGGTTATGCGTTAAAATTGGAGGGAAGACTTATTACAGCCAGTATTCCAATATGCGCGATGAACTGGTGCGGGTTAGTTATCCACAGCAGAAAGTTGGAACATACGTTAAAATCTGGTTAGAGCACAAAAATACTTCATTTACAGAGCCAGCGACATATAAAATTTATGACAGGAAAATAAAGTATACAGCAAAGGCGAAGACGACAAGCCTTAGCGGAACATATTTTAGCGACATTAAAGCAAAAATTGTCGTTATAGCGTCTGGCAAGCAATACAACTGTAAGTTGTCGAGAAGTTGGGATGAAGAAGGTGATCTTTGTTATAAATTTTCCGTATCGTATCCCAGACAGAAAGTGAATTCTTACGTTAAGATTATAATTACAGATGAAGAAGGCTATCGTTGCACAGGCAGTATCAAACTAAAAAATATTTCGCCCAAGTTATCGGTAGCGAGTGTGGATTCAGGAAGTGTGAAGATTACTGGTAAGACGACTCCCGGATCCAAAGTCACGGCTCAAATAAAAGGAAAAAAATATAAAGGAAAAGCAAATAAAGCTGGAAAGTACGCAATCAAGATTAGACAGACGAAAGTAGGAACCAAGGTAAAGGTATCTGTTGTTACACCGGAAGGTTATACAAAGTCTAAGACGGTGAAAGTAAAGCTTGCATATGGTTTTATTGATATTCCAAATTACGTATTTAGAACAAGCAACAGTATTTCCCTCAAAGTTAGAAATGGGCAAAAGGGAGATAAGATTAAAGTGAATATAGGCGGTACAATCTATACCAAGACCATAAAGAAGACAAAGAAAACCCAGAATGTGACAGTCAATATCCATCCGGCAGCCGCGGGGACCGGTATTGTAGCAACGTTGTGTGACAAGTTTGGCAAAGTGAAAGACACGCACCGGGATATGGTTTATTTTAGCGACAGTATCTATGTTGGAATGTCTGCGGAGGAAGCATGTCTGACAACATGGGGAACGCCTAAGCGAAATAACTGGGGAGGAACGATTCAATGGGTATATAGAAGGGGTTCCACCACACTATATGTTTATATTCAGAACGGAAGAGTAGCCTATATTCAAAGATTGAATTATTAGAATGGAGTGAAAATAGAAAAAGCAGGGGTTGTCGCACGAACATTGCCGCATAAGCGGCAAGACCTTTTGCTCGAGTAGCTAAATGAGTGCAACAGCCCCTTTTTTCGTCTTATAGGAAAGACATTGTCACGCTAAAGCGTGAAAGTATCTTTCCTAATAAGACAAAAACAATTATGCACACTTTGTTCTGTATCAATAGAGTTTTTTCAAAATATCCATTCGTGCTCCGGTATGTTCTAACAGCAAATCCAAGATTGTAAGTGCAGTCATACATTCCACTACCACTACGGCACGCGGTACGATAATTGGGTCATGGCGACCATGAATGGAAATAGAAATTTCTTTGCCAGATGTATTGACCGTTTGCTGTGTGGCGGCGATAGAGGGGGTAGGTTTAAATGCGGCACGTAAAATGATGGGAGCACCGCTGCTGATACCGCCGAAAATGCCACCGGCATGGTTGGTGGCAGTGGTAACCTGTTCGTTATTCATGCAGAAATTATCATTGTTTTCAGTGCCTTTGGCAGCCGCAGCCGCGAAACCGTCGCCAATCTCAAAACCTTTGACTGCACCAATAGAAAAGATTGCTTTTGCAAGGTTGGCGTCAAGTTTGTCAAATACAGGTTCTCCGATACCTGCCGGGACGCCGGTGACAATTCCTTCCACGATTCCACCAGCAGAATCCATTTGTTCCATACATGTTTCTAAATATTCCTGGGCTTGTTGAGAGGAATCTCTATCCGGCATATACAGGGGGTCTTGCAGAACGCGTGTTTCTATTTCTTGCAGACAGTAGGTGTTGTTTTGCCTGCAAGCGGCCAACAAGTCATTTGCGTTCTGTGGGATGGTAATTGTTCCGATGGAGCGAGCGTATGTCAGCAAAGAAATGCCCAGTTCATTTAATATTTTTACGGCGATAGCGCCTCCGGCAACTCGTCCTATTGTTTCTCTACCAGAGGAACGTCCGCCGCCCCGGTAGTCCCGAAATCCATATTTCGCGTCAAATGTGTAGTCTGCATGTCCCGGACGATAGTAAGAGGCAATGTCACCATAGTCTCTGGAACGCTGATCTTCGTTGAAAATTACCAGGCTGATGGGGGTTCCGGTTGTTCGTCCTTCAAAGACGCCGGAAAGAATCTCTACCTTATCACCTTCTTTGCGTTGAGTGGAATATCTGGACTTGCCAGGTTTGCGCCTGTCTAAAAATTTCTGTATATCAGATTCGCACAGAGCAAGTCCTGCCGGGCAGCCGTCTACGACAACGCCGATTCCTTTTCCATGGGATTCTCCCCAGGTTGTAATCTGAAAATGTTTTCCATATGTTGAGCCAGCCATAAAGACCTCCTTAAATTTTTACATTTTACTTGGTAAGGGATTATCCCTTTGAACAGTAACATGATAGGTTACTGTTCACACAGCAGCCAGACACTTGTTGTCTGGTTGCGTAAGAACATGATACAATAAGTGATTTTTGCTTCGCGAAGCGAACTTTCATGCAAAAATCACCAGGGGATGTCGCACTAACATAAGTTACAAGCTATGATTCATTCAAAAGGTTTACATTGCATAGCAATGTAAACAACATGCACAAAAATTATCTTGGAAAGCTAGCTTCCCAGAGTGATTTTTGTGCATTCTGTCTTTGCCGCATGAGCGGCAAGACCTTTTGAACGAGGAAATAAATTTGTGCGACACCCCCATTATAGACAATATCAGCCGCAATGAAAAGAAGTTTTTGCTTGAGAAAGAAAAATAAATCTGTTATACTTTGTTCGATTAGGGCAGAAAGGAACTATTTTATGTATAAATTATTAAAACAAGAAGGTCGTGCAAAGTGCGGAGAATTTCATACCGTACATGGTACGATTCAGACTCCAGTATTTATGAATGTAGGAACGGTAGCAGCAATCAAGGGCGCTGTGTCGACACAGGATTTGCAGGAAATCGGCACGCAGGTGCAGCTTTCTAACACATACCATCTTCATGTGCGTCCAGGGGATGAAGTTGTCAAGAAGCTTGGAGGACTGCACAAATTTATGGTGTGGGACAAGCCAATTCTCACGGATTCCGGCGGGTTTCAGGTATTTTCTCTTGCCGGGCTGCGAAAGATTAAAGAGGAAGGCGTATATTTTCATTCCCACATTGATGGGAAAAAGATTTTTATGGGGCCGGAGGAAAGTATGCAAATACAGTCAAATCTTGGTTCCACGATTGCCATGGCATTTGACGAGTGCCCGTCAAGTGTGGCAAAACGCTCTTATGTTGAGGATTCCGTGGCGCGCACAACCAGATGGCTGAAACGCTGTCAGCGGGAAATGCAGCGGTTAAATGAGCTGGAAGGAACGATTAACAGACAGCAGATGTTGTTTGGCATCAACCAGGGAGCCATTTTTGACGATATTCGCATTGACCATGCTAAGGCAATTGCGGAGCTTAACTTAGACGGCTATGCCATCGGAGGGCTTGCGGTAGGGGAGAGCCATGAAGAAATGTACCATATATTGGATATAACGGTGCCCCATCTTCCGAAAGATAAGCCCACTTATCTGATGGGCGTGGGAACACCAGCAAATATCTTAGAAGGAGTGGAACGTGGCGTGGACTTTTTTGACTGCGTGTATCCCAGCCGTAATGGGCGGCACGGGCACGTGTATACAAATGATGGCAAGTTGAATCTCTTTAACCAGAAATTTGAGCTTGATCAAAAGCCGATTGAGGAAGGCTGCCAGTGTCCGGCGTGCAGGCATTACAGCAGGGCGTATATCCGTCATCTTCTTAAAGCGAAGGAAATGCTGGGCATGCGTCTTTGTGTGCTTCATAATCTGTATTTCTATAATACGATGATGACAGAAATCAGGGACGCTTTGGATGCAGGGAGATTTCGGTCTTATAAGGAGGAAAAGTTGTATCGGATGGGAAGGTAACCGTTCAGCTCACGCCATTCGCAAAGACGCCTGCGGCGTTTTCCCGCTGCTTCGCAGCTAACTTTGCTCATAAAATGGCGTTCCCTCAGCCGGGATGAATCGTGTAAAATTCATGCGAGCACGATTTCACACGATTTATCCGGCTGGCTGAACTGTTGCTTAAAATTTTATAAAATCCAGGAAAACACTTGCCCTCATGTACCATTTTGTGTAAAATAGTATAAGCGCGTAATTTTACGCGGGTGAAATGTGCATTTTAAATAGCAAAGAGAAGCAGGAGGAAAGAATATGTCTATTTTAGCAGCAAATGCCGGAAGTATGTCGGGATTTTCACTTATCTGGATCATAGTAATGTTAGTGGCGCTTTATTTTATGATGATTCGTCCGCAACAGAAGGAGACCAAAAGGAAAAATGCCATGCTTTCAGAGCTTGCAGTAGGCGATACGATTTTGACGACAAGTGGATTTTATGGGACAATCATTGACATTACGGAAGATACGATTATTGTAGAGTTCGGAAGCAATAAGAATTGCCGTATTCCTATGCAGAAGTCAGCCATTGCCATGGTAGAGAAGCCAGAAGATGCGGTGGAAAAAGAAGGTAAGTAAGAGTGCTCCGCAACTTGTTGCGGGGCATTTTATGAAGGAGGAAGTTATGAATTATCGAGTTGGAGTGATTTCTGGAGATGGAATCGGGCCAGAAATCGTAAAGGAAGCAAAGAAAGTCTTAGATAAGGTAGGGGAGGTATACGGACATTCTTTTACCTATGATGAAATTTTGATGGGCGGTGTTTCCATAGACGCCACAGGAGTACCGCTGACAGACGAAGCAATTGCGCAGGCAAAGGCGGCTGATGCTGTATTGATGGGTTCAATTGGCGGGAATACAAGCACGTCTCCTTGGTATAAATTGCCTGCGAATTTGCGCCCGGAGGCAGGTCTTTTAAAATTGCGCAAGTCCTTGAACTTATTTGCCAATTTGCGACCTGCGTATTTGTATGGGGAGCTGCGCGAGGCATGTCCTCTACGGGATGATATTATCGGGGATGGTTTTGATATGATGATTATGCGTGAGCTGACCGGTGGCCTGTATTTTGGAGACAGGGTGACAGAGGAACGCGATGGCGTTATGACAGCGGTAGATACGCTTACCTACAATGAGCAGGAGATTCGCAGGATTGCCAAACGTGGATTTGATATTGCCAGGAAGCGTAGGAAGAAAGTGACAAGTGTGGATAAGGCAAATGTCTTGGATTCTTCACGCCTCTGGAGGAAGGTAGTGGAAGAGGTGGCAAAGGATTATCCAGATGTAGCTTTAGAGCATATGCTCGTGGATAACTGTGCGATGCAGTTAGTCAAAGACCCAGGGCAGTTTGATGTAATTTTGACAGAGAATATGTTTGGTGATATATTATCAGATGAAGCTAGTATGGTGACAGGTTCTATCGGCATGTTATCATCGGCGAGCCTGAATGATACGAAATTTGGCCTCTATGAGCCCAGCGGCGGTTCTGCACCGGATATTGCGGGCAAGGGCATTGCCAATCCGATTGCTACGATTTTAAGCGCGGCGATGATGCTTCGCTATTCGTTTGATTTGGACCGTGAAGCAGATGCCATTGAGGAAGCGGTCAGACAGGTATTGAAGGAAAATTACCGTACGATAGACATTATGCCTCAGGAGGAGAAGAAGAAATCTCTTGTTACCCAGGTGGGAACGGAGCAAATGGGGGATTTGATTGCTGAGAGGATTTAACCATTAGAAAGTGAGGAACGAAAAGATGCAGTTGACAGGAGCACAGATTGTTATTGAATGTCTGAAAGAGCAAGGTGTGGATACTGTCTTTGGCTATCCGGGTGGAGCCATTTTAAATGTATATGATGAATTATATAAGCATAGCCATGAGATAAAGCATGTGCTGACTTCTCATGAGCAGGGGGCAAGCCATGCGGCGGACGGTTATGCTCGTACAACGGGAAGAGTCGGCGTTTGTTTTGCCACCTCAGGCCCGGGGGCTACCAATCTTGTGACGGGGATTGCCACCGCCTATATGGATTCTGTTCCTATGGTGGCGATTACTTGTAATGTAGGGGTTTCCCTGTTGGGCAAAGACAGTTTTCAAGAAATTGACATTGCAGGAATCACCACACCGATTACAAAGCATAATTTTATTGTGAAGGATATTACGAAACTTGCAGGGACAATCAGGCGTGCATTCCGCATTGCGCAGAAAGGCAGGCCGGGCCCAGTGCTTGTGGATATCCCTAAGGATGTTACCTCAAACAAGACGGAATTTAAGCCTGTTGCGGTAGAACAGGAGCGGCAGTGCACAGACGAAATCACAGATGAAGCAATTGCGCGCGCGGTAAAGATGATTTACAAATCGAAAAAGCCATATCTGTTTGTCGGCGGCGGTGCAGTTATTTCAGGCGCTAGCCGTGAACTGTTGGAATTTGTGGAAAAAGTGCAGCTTCCGGTAGCGGATTCTCTGATGGGTAAGGGCGCTTTTGACGGCAACCACGAGCTCTATACTGGAATGTTGGGAATGCATGGAACGAAGACTTCTAATTATGGAGTTAGTGAATGTGACCTGTTGATTGCCGTGGGTGTACGTTTCAGCGACCGGGTGACTGGAAATGCGAAGAAATTTGCCCAAAATGCCAAGATTTTGCAGTTCGATATTGACCCGGCGGAGATTAACAAAAATATTATCACCGATGCTCATGTTATTGGAGATATCAAGGATATTCTGGCACGTTTGAATCAGGAGCTGGAACACCAGGAGCATCAGGAGTGGATTGACAGAATTATGGAATATAAGGAGAAATATCCGCTAAGATATCTAGATTCCGGGTTGAGCGGGCCTTATATTATAGAGGAGATTTACAGGCAGACGAAAGGTGATGCCATTATGGTAACGGAAGTTGGGCAGCATCAGATGTGGGCGGCACAGTATTATAAATATAAACAGCCGCGCACCCTCATTTCGTCTGGCGGTTTAGGGACGATGGGATATGGCCTTGGCGCGGCGATTGGCGCACAGATGGCAAATCCTCATAAGCAGGTAATCAATATTGCCGGGGATGGATGTTTCCGTATGAACATGAATGAGATGGCCACAGCAGTGCGTCAGAAGCTTCCATTAATCCAGGTGGTAGTCAATAATCATGTGCTGGGAATGGTGCGTCAGTGGCAGACCTTATTCTATGAACAACATTATTCTGCGACCGTGCTCAATGACAGCGTTGATTTTGTGAAGCTGGCGGAGGCAATGGGGGCGACTGCTTACCGTGCGAATACGCGGGAGGAATTTGCAGAAGCTTTTGCAAAGGCGATGGACAGCGATATGCCAGTCTTGATTGATTGTATCATTGATTGTGATGATAAGGTATGGCCGATGGTAGCTCCCGGAAATGCCATTAGCGAGGCATTTGATGAAGGAGATATTAATCATAAATAAATGTAACTTTAAAATAGTCAATTGCCTATAGGCAATAAAGAGGAGGAAGAATATGAGCAGAGTTTATAATTTTTCCGCAGGGCCGGCAGTCCTGCCGGAAGAAGTATTGCGTGAAGCGGCAGAGGAAATGATGGATTATAAAGGAAGCGGCATGTCCGTAATGGAAATGAGCCACCGTTCCAAAGTGTACGATGGGATTATCAAGGAGGCGGAAGCAGATCTGCGGGATTTAATGAATATCCCGGATAATTATAAGGTATTGTTTTTGCAAGGCGGAGCGTCCCAGCAGTTTGCTATGATTCCCATGAACCTGATGAAAAACAAGAAAGCAGCGTATATTGTAACTGGTCAGTGGGCAAAAAAGGCTTTCCAGGAGGCTCAGAATTATGGCGAGGCAATCAAGGTAGCTTCTTCCGAGGATGAGACCTTTTCCTATATTCCGGACTGTTCGGACCTTGCCATCCCGGAAGATGCAGACTATGTTTATATTTGTGAGAATAATACTATTTATGGAACGAAATATAAGACATTACCCAACACCAAGGGACATACGTTGGTAGCAGATGTGTCCTCCTGTTTCCTGTCCGAACCGGTGGATGTGTCGAAATATGGCATTATTTATGGCGGTGTACAGAAGAATATCGGACCGGCTGGTGTGGTAATTGTCATTATCCGTGAAGATTTAATTACGGAAGATACATTGCCGGGTACACCGACCATGCTCAAATATAAGACGCATGCGGATGCGGATTCCCTTTACAATACGCCGCCCGCATATGGCATTTATGTCTGTGGCAAGGTATTCAAATGGCTCAAGAAAATGGGTGGACTTGGCGTTATGAAAGAGCGCAACGAAGAGAAAGCAAAGCTCCTGTATGATTTCTTAGATGAGAGCAAGATGTTTAAGGGAACCGTGCGCAAAGAAGACCGCTCGCTGATGAACGTGCCTTTTGTTACCGGAGATAAAGACCTCGACGCCAAATTTGTCAAAGAGGCAGAGGCAGCAGGATTTGTGAACCTCAAAGGTCATCGGACAGTTGGCGGAATGCGCGCCAGCATTTACAATGCAATGCCCAAGGAAGGCGTTGAGAAACTTGTAGCGTTTATGAAGAAATTTGAAGAGGAGAATTAAAATGTTTCAATATAATTGTTTAAATCCAATTGCCAATGTAGGTTTAGATTTATTTGGCGAGAATTACACGAAAACAGATGATATGAAAGAAGCGCAGGCGGTGTTGGTAAGAAGCGCAGCGATGCATGACTTGGAGCTTCCTGAGGGGCTTGAGGCTGTTGCAAGGGCCGGCGCTGGGGTCAATAATATCCCGCTAGAAAAATGTGCAGATCAGGGAATTGTAGTATTCAACACACCAGGAGCGAATGCTAACGGCGTGAAAGAGCTGGTATTTGCAGGAATGCTTCTGGCTTCACGCGATATTATCGGCGGTATCAACTGGGTGTTGGAAAATAAGGACAATGAGAATGTCGGTAAGGACGCGGAGAAGGCAAAGAAAGCATTTGCAGGATGTGAGATTTCCGGCAAGAAATTGGGTATCATCGGCCTTGGGGCAATCGGTGTCAGAGTGGCGAACGCTGCGACAAAGCTTGGTATGGAAGTGTATGGCTATGATCCGTTTATCTCTGTCAATGCAGCGTGGAATTTATCAAGGTATGTGAAACATATCAGCAATGTGGAAGATATCTACCGCGAATGCGACTACATTACGATCCATGTGCCACTGTTAGATGATACTAGAAAGATGCTCAACAAAGAAGCGTTTGCTATCATGAAGGACGGTGTAGTTATCCTCAATTTTGCCAGAGATCTTCTGGTAGATGAGGAAGCAATCCTGGAGGCAATAAAGGCAGGAAAAGTGAAAAAGTATGTTTCTGATTTTGCGAACAGTACGACAGCCGGACAAGAGGGATGTATTGTTATTCCACATTTGGGGGCTTCTACGGCAGAATCTGAGGACAATTGTGCACAGATGGCAGTCCAGGAAGTGAAGGATTATCTGGAAAATGGTAATATCCATAATTCCGTAAATTATCCCAATTGTGATATGGGCGTCTGCTCCACGGCTGGACGTGTGGCAGTGCTTCACAAGAATGTTAAGGGACTCATTGGTAAGTATACGGCTGTGTTGGGAAACAATAACATCAACATTTCCGATATGACGAATAAGAGCCGCGGGGATTATGCATACTCTCTGTTAGATATCGACTCTCCGGTTACAGATGCGGCCGTAGAGCAGTTAAAGCAAATTGAAGGTGTCTTAAAGGTGAGAGTGATTAAATAAGTCACAAAAAAGCTGCCGCAATAAGGAAAAATGCTTTGTATTGTATGTTTTATCTTTATTTCCGCGAGCAATACACTTAGAGGGTACTTAGTCAAATAGCCATGCTTGCATGGCTATTTGACTGCGGCAACCACTTTTCTTCTCTTATAAGAAATACTTATTATTGTAATGTTGCAGAACAATGATAAGAGAGCGGTATTCTTCCATCATTTTCTGATAAATGTCGTAGATGGTCGAGCAAGCTGATTGTGTTTTATCAATAATCTTATCAAAAGATATTTCCAAAGTCTTTAGTATGGTGTCGTCCAGGTTTGTAACCCTGTATTTTTCCCGCAGGAAGGCAAGCAACCGGGGATGGTGGTGGTAGGAGACATTCATTTCCATAGAAAGTGAATTGCTCATCAGATAGGACAATGCCACAACTTCGGCAGCCGGGGCTGGTGAAAAGGTGATGGGCTGTCCATTTGTCCAACATTTCAATAAAAGGAAAGATTCTTCAATGAGAATTAAAATATCTTCTTCCACATTCCCCAAAAGAATCTGTTTGGTGACGTCCAGGGTGGGGCTGTCATACAAGGAACGCAGATAATTGTCATAATCTTCAATGCTGCCCGCTGGGGCGAGAAGAGAAACTTTTCCGATATTATGTAGCAGTGCAGCAAATTTGACTGATTCAAGGGCGGTCGTCGGCATATGAAGCGCATTGCCGATGTTTTTGCTCAAATGTACTGCATAATCGGTGTGCAGTGCAGTGTATTCGCTGCGAAAATCCAAAGCAAAAGTAAGTGTTCGCAGATACTTATCCATTTGGTCTGCCATAAGGTTGGCGTGCCGGCTGATGTAGTCAGAGATTTCTTCCCGGTATTCCAACGATTTCATTTTTTCTAAGATATGATGTTTTTCCTGCGTATTCCAAAACCAATGAATATCAGCAGGATAGAAAATGCGTCCGCTGTATTGTTCAAGAAAAGCAGACAGCTCTTTGTCCATATGCTGCACACAGAAGATGTCAATTCGATCAGCGAGGTAAATCAGCTTGGCGATGTCTCGATGGTAATTGCTGATGGGAACAGAATAATATTGTGCGTTGCAGTTATGGTGATACAAAACAACATCAGCATACTGCGATAAGGGAGAAAAATTCTTGAACAGAAGATAGCCGAACACAGAGTGTTCCATGGAATCATCTGTATCAAAACTGAGCATGGAATCAATCTCACTATCTTTGTATGCGCCGATGTCATGAAGAAGCCCAAGCATAAAAATATCGTGTTTTTCCTGCGGAGTATACCGCCTGGTCTCTTCCAGCATTTTCATGAGGATGTAGCCTACACGTTCACCGTGGCTGATGAGGCGTGGATCCAGATGCCGGAAAGAACGACAGATAACATCAACAACATTGATTAGTTGAGGCTTGTTCATACTTACACCTCCATTTTCAGATAATCGGTAAAATACCATTTGCTTTTCGTACGGTAACTATACTATAATTATAGTATAGTTCAAATGAAGTGTCAATTGAGTATGGAGAATGCAGAGGTGAAAAAATGCGGTTTTTAATGGCAAATGTTTTAGCTCTCAACAGCCTTTTGGCGAAAGCAGATACAGAGGGTGTGACAGACAATTTAGCAGAGCTTGAGGAGCTGCAAAAAATGGCAAAGCCAGGCATGTTAAGGAGTTATTTAGAAGATGTGACTCCTGTGCTTGTGGACTTTGCAGTGCGTGTGTTATTTGCACTTATTATCTATGTGATTGGGAAGAAATTAATTAAATGGATACGAAAGATTCTAAAGCGCGCATTGGAGCGTTCAGCCGTAGATGAAGGGGTCTGTCAGTTTCTCGATTCCGCAGCGAAAATCTTTCTGTATGTTGTTTTGGCAATGGCTGTCATTAATCAGCTTGGCGTGGCAACGACTTCTATGGTGGCAGTGCTTGGTTCCGTCGGTCTTGC
This sequence comes from uncultured Lachnospiraceae bacterium, assembly GCA_947565425.1. Classification (GTDB taxonomy): domain Bacteria; phylum Bacillota; class Clostridia; order Lachnospirales; family Lachnospiraceae; genus Petralouisia. The sequence continues at coordinate 10,843 of CANOFW010000001.1, read as the reverse complement.
CGTTGGACTTGCCTTGCAGGGAAGTCTTGCTAATTTCGCCGGTGGCGTACTGATTTTGTGGTTTAAACCATTTAAAGTCGGGGATTATATTATTGAAGATACACATAAAAATGAAGGGACTGTTACAGAAATTCAAATATTTTACACGAGGCTTCTGACCGTGGACAACCGCACAGTGGTCATTCCCAATGGAACGCTTGCCAATTCCAGTCTCACGGATGTGACGCATCAGGACAAGCGCAGGGTAGATCTCTATGTGGGAATTTCTTATGAGGCAGATATTCAGACAGCAAAGGGAATATTAAGTAAAATTATTGAGACGGAACCTGCAAGGCTTGCAGAGGAAGAGACTGTGGTATTTGTGGATTCCTTAGAAGACAGCAGCGTTCGCCTGGGACTGCGTTTTTGGGTGGCAACCCATGATTACTGGAATGCAAAATGGCGGGTGACCGAGCAGATAAAGACAAAGTTTGACGAGAATCAGATCGAAATTCCCTACAATCAACTCACGGTATCTTTGAAAAACAATGAGAATATATAATGATAAATTGAGAAAAGTCACCGGAATATTAATGGAAAGGATATAGGAAGATGAATTTAAACAATTGTACGGCATATGAAGTGCTGCAAGAAAAGAAACTGGACGATATCAAATCAATGGGTTATTTGCTGCGCCATAAGAAGAGCGGAGCGAGAATCAGCCTGATTTCCAATGATGATGAAAACAAGGTATTCTATATAGGTTTTCGTACCCCGTCTTTGGACAGTACAGGGGCAGCGCACATCCTCGAGCATTCAGTGCTTTGCGGTTCAGAAAAATTTCCGGTAAAAGATCCGTTTGTGGAGTTAGTAAAAAGTTCGCTCAACACATTTTTAAATGCCATGACATATCCAGACAAAACGATTTATCCTGTGGCAAGTTGCAATGACAAAGACTTTCAGAATTTGATGGAGGTTTATTTAGACGCTGTCCTCTATCCGAATATCTATCGGCATAAAGAAATTTTCTGCCAGGAGGGTTGGCATTATGAGCTGGAGGACCTCAATGCGCCTCTTACGGTCAATGGTGTAGTGTATAATGAGATGAAGGGAGCTTTTTCTTCTCCCGATGAAGTACTTAGCCGGGAGATTTTGCGCACACTGTATCCGGAAACGTCTTATTCTTTTGAGTCGGGTGGGGACCCAGAAGTAATCCCAGAACTTACGTATGAGCAGTTTTTGGCATTCCACCAGAAATATTATCATCCCAGTAATTCCTATATCTATCTCTACGGAGATATGGATATGGAGGAGAAACTGAATTGGCTGGACCGCGAATATCTCAGTAAATTTGATGCCATTGTAGTGAATTCAGAGGTAAAAGAGCAGAAACCATTTGACAAAGTGCAGGAGGTGGAAATCCCCTACAACATTGCGAGTGGAGAACCATTAGAAGATAATACGTATCTTTCCTACAATGTGAGTGCTGGAAATATTCTGGATCGCACATTGTATGTAGCCTTTGACATTCTTGATTATGCATTGCTCTCCGCGCCGGGAGCGCCCTTGAAGCAGGCCCTTTTAGACGCCAGGATTGGTAAAGATATTATGGCTTCTTTTGACAGTTATACGTTGCAGCCGATGCTTTCCGTAGTGGCAAAGAACAGTAACTTGGAGCGCAAAGAGGAATTTTTAGAGATTATTCAAAGGGTGTTGAGGGAGCAGGCAGAAAACGGTATCAATAAGAAATCTCTGCTGGCTGGAATTAACAGTTTTGAGTTCCGCTATCGGGAGGCGGATTATGGGCAGTTCCCCAAAGGGCTTTTATTTGGCATAAAATGTTTGGATAGCTGGCTATATGATGATAGCAAGCCGTTTTTGCATTTGGAAGGGCTTGAAATAATTGAATTATTAAAACAGCAGGTGGAGACTGGTTATTTTGAAGAAATTGTACAGAAATATCTGCTGGACAATCCCCATGCAGCTGTAGTCGTAGCCAGGCCGGAATATGGGTTGAATGCCAAGAAGGATGAAGCACTTGCCAAGAAGCTTTTACAATACAAAGAATCTTTAGACGCGGGGCAGCTTCAGGAGATTGTGGATTTTACGCACCATTTGCGCCGGTATCAGGAGGAGCCATCGTCGGCAGAAGATATGGATAAACTTCCGACGCTCACGAGGCAGGACATCAAGAAAGAAGGAGAAAAGCTCTTTATCCGTGAACAATATACAGATGATACGCTGCTTTTGTGCCATGATATCGACACAAATGGCATCGCCTATTTCAGTCTGATGTTTGATGTGACAGATTTGGCAATAGAGAAGATTCCCTATTTGGGAATTCTCAAATCCGTTTTGGGTTATGTAGATACGAAATCTTACACTTACCCAGAGCTTGCCAATGAGATTAATTTGCATACCGGGGGAATTTTCAGCAGTATTGGCATCTATCCGCATGTGGAAAAAGGCAGTATTTCTCTCAAATACGAGGTAAAGGTGAAGTCATTGTACCATGAAATACCTAAGGCGATGGGTATTATTCGAGAAATGATTTCTGCCAGTAATTTCCGTGGACAGGAGCGCCTTTATGAGATTATCGCCGAACTGAAATCGCGGTTACAGATGAATATGAGCGCTGCTGGACATTCGGTTTCTTCTATGCGCGCTATGTCTTATTTTTCAGACAATGCAAAATATACAGATATGACGCAAGGGATCGAATTTTATCAGCTTGTGAAGGACATCGAGGAGCATTTTGAGGAGAAAAAGGATGAACTTGGCCAGATATTAGAAGCACTTGTAGAAGAAATTTTCTGTAAAGAAAACCTGATGTTTAGTATTGGCGCTGAAACGCAGGGCATGGAGCTGATAGAACAGGAAGTGCCTGGGTTAAAAGAAGTTCTGCATTCTAAAAATTCCGATTGTGAGCCTAAGCCGTTGGGATTAGAAAAAAAGAACGAGGGCTTTTTGGACGCCTCTCAGGTGCAGTATGTGTCGCGTGCTGGAAATTTCCGCAGAGAAGGTTACAACTATACCGGTGCGCTGCGGATTTTGAAAGTACTCCTCAGTTACGACTATCTGTGGCTGAATGTCCGCGTCAAAGGTGGCGCATATGGATGTATGAGTGGCTTTACGAGGAGTGGGGATGGTTATTTCACTTCCTATCGCGATCCACATCTTAGCAGGACAAATGAAGTCTATGAAGGAATTCCTGCATATTTAGAGCAGTTTACCGCAGAGGAAAAAGAGATGACAAAGTATATTATCGGTACTTTCAGCAGTGTGGACGCTCCTCTGACCCCGTCTGCAAAGACTAGCCGCAGCGCAACGGCATATCTCACCGGCGTGACAGATGAACTGTTACAGCGGGAGCGGGCAGAGATTTTAAATGCTACAAGGGAAGATATTCGCGCGCTTGCCGGCATTGTGCGTGCGGTACTCAAAGAAGACGCCTTGTGTGTAATCGGCAATGAAGAAAAGCTCAACCAGGAAAAAGAACTGTTTCAGGAAATTAAGAATTTATACTAAAGGAGAACTTATGGAAGCTAATTTAAAATCTGGCTTTGTAACATTGATTGGCAGACCGAATGTGGGGAAATCTACGCTGATGAATCGTCTGATTGGGCAGAAGATTGCAATTACTTCTAAGAAGCCGCAAACCACCAGAAACCGTATTCAGACGGTATATACCGATGAAGAGAAAGGTCAGATTGTCTTTCTGGACACGCCGGGCATCCACAAGGCAAAGAATAAGTTGGGAGAGTATATGGTCAATGTGGCGGAGCGCACATTGCAAGAGGTGGACGTCATCTTGTGGCTGGTGGATCCGAGCAATTTCATCGGCGCTGGTGAGCGTCATATTTTAGAAAAGCTTGCGCGCGTCAAGACGCCGGTAATTCTCATTATCAACAAGACTGATACTGTGAAGAGGGAAGAAGTACTCTCTTATATTGACACTTACCGCAAAGAGTATGATTTTGCAGAAGTCGTGCCGCTCTCAGCATTGCGCGGAGAAAATACAGAGATTTTGCCGGATTTAATATTTAAATATCTGCCCTATGGACCGATGTTTTATGACGAAGATACTATTACGGATCAGCCGGAACGTCAGATTGTGGCGGAGATTATTCGCGAGAAATCATTGCATGCTCTGGAAGAAGAAATTCCCCATGGCATCGCGGTTACTATTGAACGAATGAAGGAACGCTCAAAGGGGGGGATCACGGATATAGAGGCTACGATTGTCTGTGAGCGGGATTCGCATAAAGGGATTATTATCGGTAAAGGCGGCATCATGTTAAAAAAGATTGGTACGAATGCTCGTTTTGAGATAGAACGGCTTTTAGGCTGCAAGGTCAACTTGAAGCTCTGGGTGAAGGTCAAGAAAGATTGGCGAGACAGTGACTATCTGCTTAAAAATTTTGGCTACCAGGAAGAAAGGCAATAAGATTTAAGAATTATCCCGTGAGCAATGCGTCCCACAAGGCGCTTAGCCAAACAGCCGCGCAAGCGTGAATCTTTGAATCAGAGCCCTTACATTGCAGGTATCTAGTATAGCCGTCATGCTTACAAACTACCAGATTTTTGCTAGTATATGTGCATGTGGACAGGACACCCTAATAGAGATGAACAGAAGAACAGGGGGGCGCTACATGATTGAGCAGGAATGGAAGAGATTTGCAAGTACGGGAAGTATTCAGGATTACTTAAACTATAAGAGCCATCAGGAGGCGGAAGGGATTTACGGAGATGCCACAGGCGCTATGCTGGCGGGCAGAAATTCCACAGGCAGGAGTGTGAGAGGATATGGCGCAGACCATAACGCTGACGGGCATGGTTCTTTCAGCGGTCCCGATAGGGGAATATGACAAGAGAATAGTGCTTCTGACGAAAGAAAGAGGGAAGGTTTCTGCATTTGCGCGCGGGGCACGTAGACCGAACAGCCAGCTAATTGCAGCAAGCAATCCTTTTTCTTTCGGAACATTTGAAGCGTATGAAGGGCGCAGTTCCTATACCATTGTAAAAGCAGAGATTTCTAATTATTTTCGGGAGCTTGCCGCAGATGTGGAAGGAGCCTATTATGGCTTTTATTTTATGGAGATTGCCGACTATTATGCGAGAGAGAACCTGGATGCAGTACATATGCTGAAGCTTCTTTACCAATCCCTTCGTGCCTTAGAGAGCGCAAGCTTAGATAATCGTCTTGTGCGTCGTATTTTTGAGCTAAAAGCGATGGTTTTGAATGGGGAATATCCCAATGTGTTTATCTGTTTGAAGTGTGGCAAGGAAAAAGAATTGCCATATTTCCATGTGAGGAGTGGCGGTACGCTCTGTGAAAATTGCGCAAGGCAAGTAGTGCAGACCAGGAAACTTGACAAGTCAACACTTTATACCCTGCAATATATCATTACTGCAAAAATAGAAAAGCTTTACACATTTAAGGTTTCTGCTGAGGTTTTAAAGGATCTTGCGCAGATTATGGATGAATATATGAGATTTTACATAGATAGAGAGTTTCATTCATTGCGGGTGCTGGAAGAAAATGTGGGGTTTGCAAGGAGATTTCATTCATGAGATTTTGATAGCGGGCGGGCAGGAACCTCATGTGTCTTAACGAACATAAAATTTGGAAATCAACGGTTGCAATAAGTTGCAGAAAAGGGTATAATATGTGAGGTTTACGTTAAGTTTTGAGGAGGTTGACATATGAAAAAAATAATTTCAGTTAGTCTGATCTGTCTATTGATAACCGGATTATTCAGTGCATGTGGAAATTCTTTGACAGCAGACTGTGATACGGTGTACGTGCAAAAAAAGGGTAAGGTGATCTGTGCAGCTATTTCCGAATTAGACAAGGAATATTATGACGAGGAGGAACTCAGGAAATACATAGAGGAAAGGGTTCTGGCATATCAGGAGGAGCATGGGAAAAAAAGTGTAGGGATTGAAGAATTTATTGTGGAAGACAAAGTGGCAAAGCTGTACATGAAATATGAAGACTGCGAGAGTTATCAAGATTTTAATGAGGTAACCTTGTTTTCCGGGACAGTGCCGCAAGCTTTAGCCGCAGGCTTCAATTTTAACACAGAGTTTACGGAAGTTAAGGACGGCAAAGCGGCTGGTAGTATTGATAATACTACCGTTATGGATAGCGATTGCAAGGTGGTTATTCTTAGTGAGAAGATTGATGTGAAAGTAGATGGTACTGTTCAGTATATGTCTTCCGATTATACGACGCTTAAGTCAAAAGATACGGTGGCAATTGAGATTCCTGAGGAAGCCCAGGATGGTTCCGAGATGACCTTGGTATATGTCGTGTATAAATAAAGAAGGTAGTTTCCGTTAGGAATTAAGGCGTTAAAAAGGTTCAATGCATAGAAGTCCGTGGGAGTGCGGATGGTAGAAAGAGAGAGGTAGCATGATGGAAAAGACAATGGAAAAGATCGTAGCATTAGCAAAGGCAAGAGGATTTGTATATCCGGGTTCCGAGATCTATGGCGGACTTGCGAACACCTGGGATTATGGAAATCTTGGTGTGGAGTTGAAAAATAATGTGAAGAAGGCGTGGTGGCAGAAATTTGTTATGGAGAATCCCTACAATGTAGGTGTAGACTGCGCGATACTTATGAATCCTCAGACATGGGTAGCTTCCGGTCATCTGGGCGGCTTTTCGGATCCGCTGATGGATTGTAAAGAATGTCATGAACGTTTCCGTGCAGATAAGATTATTGAAGATTTTGCAGAAGAAAAAGGCATTACGCTGGAATCTAGTGTGGATGGATGGAGCCAGGAGGAGATGGTGAAGTTCATCGAAGAACATCAGATTTCCTGCCCGACCTGTGGGAAGCATAATTTTACAGATATTCGTCAATTTAACTTAATGTTTAAAACATTCCAGGGAGTAACGGAGGATGCAAAGAACACGGTATATCTGCGACCGGAGACAGCACAGGGTATCTTTGTCAATTTTAAAAATGTGCAGAGAACTTCCCGTAAGAAAGTGCCTTTTGGTATCTGCCAGATTGGAAAGTCTTTCCGTAATGAGATTACACCTGGTAATTTTACATTCCGCACCAGGGAGTTTGAGCAGATGGAACTGGAATTTTTCTGTGCGCCCGGCACAGATTTAGAATGGTTCCAGTATTGGAGAGGTTTTTGCCGCGACTGGCTGTTGAGCCTTGGCATGAAAGAAGAAGAGCTGCGCTTGCGCGACCATGATCCGGCAGAGCTGGCGTTTTACAGCAAGGCAACGACAGACTTTGAATTTTTATTCCCCTTTGGCTGGGGTGAGTTGTGGGGAATCGCAGACCGTACGGATTATGATTTGACACAGCATCAGAATACTTCTGGGCAGGATATGAGTTACTTTGATGATGAAAAGAAGGAGAAATATATCCCCTATGTCATCGAGCCGTCGTTGGGCGCTGACCGCGTAGTGCTTGCTTTCTTATGCGCTGCATATGATGAGGAGAATATCGGTACAGAGGAGAAGCCTGATATGCGTACCGTACTGCATTTCCATCCGGCATTGGCTCCGGTGAAGATTGGTGTTTTACCGCTTTCTAAGAAGCTAAATGAGGGCGCTGAGAAGATTTATGCACAGTTGTCTAAGAAATATAATTGTGAGTTTGATGATAGAGGAAATATTGGCAAGCGCTATCGTAGGCAAGATGAAATCGGCACGCCGTTTTGTGTTACATATGATTTCGAGTCGGAGGATGACGGTGCGGTGACTGTTCGCGACCGTGACAGTATGGAGCAGGAGCGCATTAAGATTGAAGATTTGGATGCATATTTTGCAGACAAGTTTGATTTTTAGATACAGTTAAACCTGCCGCTCCCAATAAGTAATATCGAACTTGTGAAGACATGGGCAAAGCACAGGGCAGAATTTTACGCATAGTATAGCGCAACTGCGTACAAAATAGGAAAAATATAGAAAAATATATTGCCAAGCGGCAAAAGTGTGTTACAATGAGTGTGTGTGCTTAGGCAGACAGGGAACATTAATTATGAAAAGTTGTATAGGAGGAATTCAAATGGCAAACAAATGGGTTTATCTCTTCAAAGAAGGAAATGCAAGCATGCGTGAACTTCTTGGAGGCAAAGGCGCGAATCTTGCTGAAATGACCAGTTTAGGTCTTCCGGTACCACAGGGTTTCACAATCACGACAGAGGCTTGTACTCAGTATTATGAGGATGGACGTCAGATTAACGAGGAAATCCAGGGACAGATTAATGAGTACATTGGGAAGATGGAAGAGATTACAGGTAAGAAATTCGGAGATCATGAGAATCCGCTCTTAGTATCTGTTCGTTCTGGTGCAAGAGCTTCCATGCCTGGTATGATGGACACCATCTTGAATTTGGGTCTCAATGAGACTGTAGTAAATGTAATTGCTGAGAAATCTGGGAATCCGCGTTGGGCATGGGATTGTTACCGGAGATTTATCCAGATGTATTCCGATGTCGTTATGGAAGTAGGCAAGAAATATTTTGAAGAGCTGATTGATAAGATGAAGGCTGACAGGGGCGTTACTCAGGACGTAGATCTTACGGCAGACGACCTGAAAGAGCTGGCGTCTCAGTTCAAGGCTGAATATAAAGAAAAAATTGGCGAGGATTTCCCGGATGACCCCAAGGAACAGCTTATGGGAGCTGTGAAAGCGGTATTTCGTTCTTGGGACAACCCACGTGCCAACGTATATCGTCGCGACAACGATATCCCCTATTCCTGGGGTACTGCGGTAAACGTACAGAGTATGGCGTTTGGTAATATGGGTGATGATTGTGGAACTGGTGTTGCCTTTACGCGTGATCCTGCTACTGGCGAGCGCAAGCTGATGGGTGAATTCCTGACGAATGCACAGGGTGAGGATGTGGTTGCTGGTGTGCGTACTCCGATGCCGATTGCACAGATGGAAGAGAAATTCCCAGAAGCGTTTAAACAGTTCAAAGAAGTTTGTGAGACGCTTGAGAATCATTATAGAGATATGCAGGATATGGAGTTTACCGTTGAGCATGAGAAGCTTTATATGTTGCAGACGCGTAACGGTAAGAGAACTGCGCAGGCAGCATTGAAGATTGCCTGTGATTTGGTAGATGAAGGCATGAGAACCGAGGAAGAGGCAGTCGCTATGATCGAGCCTCGTAATTTAGATACCTTATTACATCCACAGTTTGACGCTGCTGCACTCAAAGCAGCGACTCCCGCAGGAAAAGGTCTTGGTGCATCCCCCGGAGCTGCCTGTGGTAAGATTGTATTTACAGCGGATGATGCCGTAGCATGGGCAGAAAGAGGAGAGAAGGTCGTATTGGTGCGTCTTGAGACTTCTCCGGAAGATATTACCGGTATGAAGGCAGCTCAGGGTATCTTGACTGTACGCGGTGGTATGACAAGCCACGCAGCCGTTGTTGCCCGTGGTATGGGAGCATGTTGTGTATCTGGCTGCGGAGACATCATTATGGATGAGGCGAATAAGAAGTTTACATTAGCTGGCAAAGAGTATCATGAAGGAGACCCGATTTCCATTGACGGTACGACAGGTAATATCTATGATGGCTTAATTCCCACTGTTGATGCAACTATTGCTGGCGAATTTGGAAGAATCATGAGCTGGGCTGATAAATTTAGAACATTGAAGGTTCGTACGAATGCGGATACACCGGTGGATGCGAAAAAAGCACGCGAGCTGGGTGCAGAAGGTATTGGGCTTTGCCGTACGGAGCATATGTTCTTTGAAGAGGACAGAATTGCTGCGTTCCGTGAGATGATTTGTGCAGATACCGTGGAAGAACGAGAAGAAGCATTGGCAAAAATCCTTCCTTATCAGCAGAGTGATTTCGAGAAATTATATGAAGCTTTGGAGGGGAATCCAGTTACCATTCGTTTCCTGGATCCGCCATTGCATGAGTTTGTTCCTACTGAAGAAGCAGATATCAAGAAATTGGCAGATGCCCAGGGTAAATCTGTCGAGGATATCAAAGCTTTGATAGATTCCCTGCATGAGTTCAACCCGATGATGGGACATCGTGGATGCCGTCTTGCTGTTACGTATCCTGAGATTGCTAAAATGCAGACGAGCGCAGTTATCCGTGCGGCAATCAATGTTAAGAAAGCACATACGGACTGGGCGCTCAAGCCGGAAATTATGATTCCCTTGATTGGCGATATCAAAGAGTTAAAGTTTGTAAAGAAAGTAGTTGTTGAGACTGCCGACGCAGAGATTGCTGCGGCAGGTGCTGACTTAGAGTATGAAGTAGGTACGATGATTGAGATTCCGAGAGCTGCTCTGACGGCAGATGAGATTGCCAAGGAAGCTGATTTCTTCTGTTTCGGTACGAACGATTTGACACAGATGACTTTTGGCTTCTCACGTGACGATGCAGGCAAGTTCTTAAATGCATATTATGATGCTAAGATTTTTGAGAATGATCCATTTGCAAAGCTTGACCAGACAGGCGTAGGAAAACTTATGGAGACAGCAATCAAGTTAGGTAAGCCGGTAAATCCAGCGCTTCACGTTGGTATTTGCGGCGAGCATGGCGGAGATCCTTCTTCCGTTGAATTTTGCCACAAAATTGGATTGGATTACGTTTCTTGTTCTCCATTCCGTGTACCAATTGCGCGCCTCGCGGCTGCACAGGCGGCTATTAACAACTAGAGGAATTAGACAACCCTATATTTACTTCTGTACCTTAACGGTGTCGAGAGAGGATGTAAGGGCATTTATGGCTGAACGTCCAGAGTACACAAAGGCTAACAGATTTAAAGATATTGTGGTAAAAGTCTATATATAAGTTCTGCAAGGGGCTGTCGCACTAAGTAATTAGTGCGCAGCTCCTTTTCTATGCAAAAAATAAC